>JBFYPG010000213.1:0-22516 GCA_041303415.1 Bacteroidales bacterium | reverse complement strand
GCTTGTTTTTGTTCATCATCATGTGCGCTTCCCACAGGAGCACTGACTTTTTCTTACCAGTAAACCTGAAAGCCCCTGCCCTTATCAGGAGGATCACCTGCTCCAGGCCGGGATTGATTCGGGTCACGAAATCGCTCAGACCGTCAAACGGCCCTTCTGCCTGCCTGTTCTCCCCGATGCTGACAGCTAGCTTGTCCTCAAGGCTCATAATATGAATGAAACCAAGATAAATATCTGTTCCATAGATAGTTGTCTTGTATGTACTCCTGTTAACGCAGGGCAGTTGTATATTTGCCCCGTATCTTTTTGCCTCGTGGACGTATACCCATGTCCTGTAGAACCCTCCGAAATTATTTATCACTGCTACCATGAACTCAAGGGGGAAATGCGCTTTCAGGTAGAGGCTCTGGAAGCTCTCAACGGCATATGAGGCAGAGTGGGCTTTTGAGAATGAGTAGCCGGCAAATGACTCAATCTGCCGCCATACCTCCCTGGTAAGCTCATCGCTGTAGCCTTTTTCGCGGCAGTTGGAGAAGAACTTGTCGATGATCCTCCTCATTTCCTGCTTTGAGCGATATTTGCCGCTCATTGCCCGGCGGAGTGTGTCGGCATCGGCAAGGTCGAGCCCGGCAAAATGATGGCATACCTTGAGTACATCCTCCTGGTAGACCATCACCCCGAAAGTCTCCTCAAGCTGTTCTTTCATTACCGGATGCAAATATTTGAATTTATGAGGGTTATGAAACCTGTAGATATATTCCCGCATCATGCCTGACCGGGCAACCCCCGGTCTTATTATTGAGCTGGCGGCAACAAGTGTCGTATAGTCATCGCATTTCAGTTTCTGAAGAAGTCCGCGCATTGAAGGGCTTTCGACATAAAAACATCCCTTTGTCTCTCCATTTCTCAGGAACTCCTTGATCTTCAGGTCTTTTTTGAATTTCTGTATTGCATGCACATCCACATCAATTTCCCTGTTGCGCAATATGATGTCGACGCTTTCGCGTATGTGTCCTATGCCCCGCTGGCTGAGTATATCAAGCTTTTCGAAACCAATCTCTTCAGCGGTGTACATGTCCCACTGCGTTGTAGGAAACCCCTTGGGAGGCATATCCAGGGCGGTATAGCATGCTATCGGCTCCTCCGAGATCAGTATCCCGCCTGCATGTATGCTTCTCATATTGGGGAAATCGGCTATCCTGCTTCCGGTGGAAAAGATGATATCGGTGATTGCGTTCCCGGCGGCTTCGGAAGAGGGGTTCTCAATTATAGTATCGATATCTTCTTTTGGCAATCCATGGACTTTTCCGAGTTCCCTGACTATTGATTTTCCCCTGAAGGTGCTTATAGTTCCCAGCAGGGCAGTATGCCTGTAGCCGTACCGCTTGAAGATATAGTCGATTACCTCGTCGCGGTCTTTCCACGAATAATCGATATCGAAATCGGGAGGGCTGCTTCTTTTGGGATTGATGAACCGCTCAAAGTAAAGGTTGAGGTCAATGGGGTCAACATTAGTGATTTTCAGGCAGTAAGCTACGATGGAATTGGCCCCGCTTCCCCGTCCCACATGATAGAAACTCCTTGCCATTGAGTACCGTACTATGTCCCAGGTTATGAGGAAGTATGCAGAGAATCCCAGGTTATCTATTATTTCGAGTTCATGTTCGATCCTTTTTTTTGCCTCGCTGTTGTTTTTGCCGTACCTGTAGATCATACCGTCCCAGGCAAGCTTTTCAAGAAGGAGCTTATCGTCGTACCTGCTTGCCGAGAAGATCTTTTTGTTCTTCTGGCTTTCGCGGTCGAAGCTTAGTGAACAATCCCTTATCAGTTTCTCAGTATTGGCTGTTATGCCCGGATATTCAGAAAATGTTCTTCGAAGCTCATCAGGCGGCCTGAAGAACTCGTTCTCACCGGCGCATTGCCACGGTTTAAGATGGCTGAGCAGGATGTTGTTATCCACTGCCCTCAGGTTCCTGTGGATGAAGATGTCATTTTTTGAGGCAAATGTGACGGGCTGCATTATCACCATCTGGTCTCTCTCCGCTGATGAAAGCGGGAGAAGCCTGTTGACCTCATCTGTTCTTATTCCTGTTCGCTCATTATCAGACAGTTTTCGCCGGGGGATCTTTGTGAACGGGTATATTATGTATGAATCAGAGAACAGGGGAGCCGGGAACGGCACAGCTGTCTTTTGGAAATTGAGGTTTGAGAGGAACTCGTTCAGTTCCCTCAACCCTCTGTTATTGCGCGCTATGCCGGTATATTGCAGTTCGTTGCCGTTCCTGAATTCTATGCCTGCAAGAGCTCTTATGTTGTTTTTCAGGCATTCCCCGGCAAATTCGGGTATTGCAGTTGAATTATTGATATCGGTCAATGCGATTGTTTCAGCTCCTGCCGCGACTGCTTTCTGCACGAGCTCCTCCACGGACATCGTTCCGTACCGCAGGCTGTAATATGAGTGGCAGTTCAGGTACATATTTAAGTGCCTAGAGTGCCTAGAGTTTGGAGTGACTAAAGTTTTTTTAACTCTAGCTCACTCAAAACTTTAGCTCACTCCAAACTTCTATCTTCCAAACCCATACATATAGTACCCCCTTAGCCGTTCTTCCATCATTTTCTGCTCCTTCAGCGCGTTCTCGATCTGTTTCCGGGCTTTTTCCTCCCGTTCTCCGGTTGTCATCACCCCGGCAGCCCTACGGACGGCATCGCGGCCGAAACGCTTCCTGAGCTTGTCCATGGCCATATAGAGGCTTACCTTTTCGGGAGTGTCATCGAACATGTCGAGCTGCTGGACTCCCTGTACCAGGTGGCTGAACCTCACCCCGATGAGCCTGATGAGCATCCGCCGCTGGTAAAGCCGGGCAAAGAGTTCCCTGGCAATATCAGCAAGCACATGATCGAAGGCGGTATAGGGGATCCTTTTCTGCAGGGTATGCGTATCGAAATTGGAGTATCGTATTTTCACCGTAACACATGAGGTGAGCTTCTCCTGGTTCCTCATGTCGTAGGCTATTCGTTCCACCATGCTCACCAGCAGCTGGTTGAGCCTTACCATATCCGTTGTGTCCTTTTCAAAGGTATGTTCCGTGCTTATCGATTTCTGTTCCGAATAGCTTATTACCGGAGAGGAGTCTATGCCGTTTGCCCTTTTCCATACTTCAATGCCGTTTTTGCCCATCAGTTTCTCAAGCATCTCTGCAGGTATATTCCGCAGTGTGTAAATGGTTGCTATTCCCATTGATCTCAGCACGTGGTAGGTCTTCTGTCCGATCATCGGTATCTTGCTGATGGAGAGGGGATCAAGGAAGGGGAGGACTTTGTCTTTCTGCACTTCTATCTCTCCGTTCGGCTTTGCTTCGCCTGTTGCGATCTTCGAGACGGTCTTGTTGACTGAAAGCCCTGCCGAAACCGGAAGCCCGGTCTCCTTTATTATATATTGGCGAAGCTCATGCGACCATTTCTGGCATCCGTAGAAGCGGTCCATTCCGGTGATGTCGATATAATGCTCGTCTATTGATGATTTCTCATACAGCGGTACTTTTTCTGCAATTATATCGGTGACCATGCGGGAGTATCTGGTGTACGATTCCATGTCGCCGCGTATTATAATGGCATCGGGACACATCACTCTGGCCATCTTCATGGGCATGGCGGAATTCACGCCGTACTTTCTTGCCTCATAGCTGCAGCTCGACACCACGCCGCGGTCCGACATGCCGCCGATTATAACCGGCTTGCCGTCAAGCCTGCTGTTCCTGAGCCTCTCCACCGATACGAAAAAGGTGTCGAGGTCAAGATGAAGGATAGAGCGGTCGGTGTTGCCTGTGAGAAACATGGTGAAAGTGCCTAGAGTGCCTAGAGTGCCTAGAGTTTGGAGTGACTAGAATTATAGATCCGTCTCAATCCGAACTGTTTAAGCTTTTACCAATTGAAGTAAAAATTGCCAGTAACTCATCTGATTCAGACATGGTTTCCTCAAGTTCTGTTGAGTCAGTCCACTTCAAATCCCTGATGATTTCGAGCCAATAACTTGTTTCGCTGGCTTCGCTTTCGCAGATCTTAATTTTACTCTTAAAGTCTGCCCTGCTTCTTGCTCTGACAGCTTCGCGGTAATTAGCACCGACACTGGTGCCTGACTTGGTCATTTGGTTCCTTATTATTTTTCCTTCTACACTGTTGGGCAGATGTGCAGATAATCTGATGATTTTTATTGCAAAAGCTTTTGTCCTATCCTCAAGCTTTCTGCTAAACTCCTTGTTTTCCATATATTTTAACTTTAGTCACTCCAAACTCTAGTCACTCCAAACTTTTTTTACTTTTTTCTTGCTTATATAATAATTATGTTTTAGATTTGATTAAAATTTAATCAAATCTATGATTACAATATAATCAAATTTTTATTATGTACTTCACATCCAACATAAAATTTTTAAGAAATAGAAGGGGCAGGACGCAGGATGATGTAGCTGTCGCCCTTAACCTTAAACGTTCCACCCTGAGCGGGTATGAGAACGGTGTAGCCCAGCCAGGGATTGAGATACTTGTTTCATTCTCAAAATATTACAATCTGTCAATTGACACCCTGCTTAAGATAGATATCCCCAGCCTTTCGGAGAGCCAGCTAGGCGAACTGGAAAGGGGTTATGATGCCTATCTGAAGGGCAGCAATCTGCGGGTGCTTACAACCACTGTCGGTTCTGACAATGCTGAGAACATAGAGCTGGTTCCCGAAAAGGCAAAAGCAGGTTATACGACGGGATATGCCGATCCCGAGTATATTGAGGAGCTGCCGAGGTTCAGGCTGCCTTTTCTTTCCGATAAGAAGAAATACCGGACATTTCAGCTTAAGGGCGATTCGATGCTTCCGATACCTGACGGATCATGGGTCACGGGCGAGTTTGTCCAGGACTGGCGCGAAATCATCAGCGGAAAGGCTTATGTTGTTTTTACCATCAATGATGGTATCGTATTCAAGGTAATTGAGAACAACCTGAAAACCGACGGAAGGCTCGTTCTCTATTCTCTTAACCCTATATATGAGCCGTATGAGGTGCATATCAATGAGGTGAAAGAGATATGGAAATTTGTGAACTATATCAGCAGCGAACTTCCTGAGCCGGCGCTGCCCGAGAAACAGCTGATTCAGGCAGTTGCCGCGATGAAAAACGACCTGGAGAGGATCAAGGCCAGGCTTGGAAAGGATATTTCCGATGTCAGTGAAATAAACTAAGTATCAGGATGCCAGTGTTATACAAAGAAGAAGGCTCTGTACTTACCGTGCAGAGCCTTTATATAACTATTTCCTATCATTATTGGGTTTTAACCCCCCTTCAGAGCCTGCTCTGAGCACGGCGAAGAGGGGGCTTGGGGGGTATTCTATTCTTTGGTCAGCTCAATTATCAGCTGAACAATCTTTTCATGTTCAGATGCCGGTATCTCGCCTTCATACCTTGCTCTTACCACTCTGTTCTTGTCTAATATTACGACAGTGTAGTTGTCTTCCGGCATTCCCCATTTTTCCTGAAGAATACCATCATAATCGAACAGGATCGTCGTATCGTACTTCTTCGCCTTGTTGCCTGCTATCATCCTTATCAGCCCATTTGGCTTCCAGGTTGATTTGGTGTCAACTATTCCCATTCCCTTGAAGAAATCCTTGTTGATCCTTTTATCTATATCAGCTGCTTTATCAATATAGTCGTTAAAAGGATCATTCAGATCAGAGACATCAGGATCTACATAATTGATCTGGAGAACTTTACCCGGCCAGGAGTTCATTGTGAATTCCTTCTTGTCAGCATCAGTGAATGTCCATTCCGGTGCTTTCGTGCCAACTTCAAGTTTGGCACTCTGTGCTGTGGAATAAGCTATAGCCAGAGAGGCAAGCAGGAGAGTGAAAATCAGCTTTTTCATATCTTTCTTTTTACGTTTGGGACGAAATATATGAATTTTTAATGATAATGAAATTTTATTCCTGAATTATCGTTTACAGTTTTATATTTGTAGACTGAACCAGTACTTTATTCGATAAAGACGGGCATATAATTATGGTTGAAGCTCTTTCAAAACGGAACAGGTTCACACAGGGGGAAGACCTCGCAAACGCGCTCTCACACCTGGCAGGAACATTTATGGCAATTGCAGGACTGGTACTTATGGTGGTTTTCTCTTCAATAAGGGGAAACGCGTGGCATATCGTTAGCAGCTCAATATTCGGTGCTTCAATGATATTCCTGTATATGACTTCGACCATTACCCACTGGCTGCCTGCAGGGACCCGCGCCAAGGAACGGTTCTTTATCTTTGACAGGTCAGCAATTTTCATACTTATTGCCGGTACTTATACTCCTCTTGCTCTTATAGTACTGCAGGGACCCCTGGGCTGGGTGATATTCGGGATCGAGTGGGGCCTTGCGATAATCGGCATAATACGTCTGCTTACCAGATCAAATAGCTATGAAAAGGGAGTTTCCTATGTTGATATCATGATTTATATATTGATGGGATGGCTGATTATTGTTTTCACCGGACCCGTACTCAGGGCAGCACCGCTGATGTGTTATATCTGGATCGTTATCGGAGGTCTCTTCTATACCCTGGGAATCATATTCTTCAAGGTGGTCAGATTCCGGTATCATCATCTCCTGTGGCATCTGATGGTAATAGGAGGGAGCGTCTCCCATTTCACAGCCATCTTCTTCTATGTGATCCTGTGATCCGCAATCAGCAATCGTAAAGTATCAGTACTCATTCAGAAAATCATTCAGCGGCTTCATTATTTTCGAACCCCTGATGACAAGGTCAAATAGCCCGCTGCCGGTTACCTCCTTATCCGGGATTATTCTTGTTACGAGATAGCTTTTCATCTTCAGCAGTTCTATAAGCGGATGATCTTTCGGAAATCCCTTTGGTGCTGTCTTGAGTTTTTCGCCTTCAAGCTCCCCGAAGAAATCCACAAACTCTTTGTTATGAATTATCTTCAGAAATCTGTCACCCTGTTCATCGATCTTTTCCCTGATAATTTTAAGCCAGGCAGAAGGCGGCATATAGGCTCCCCCGGCTATCATGCTGTTATTGCCCGGCTCTATATGAATATAATATCCTGCAAACCTGTTACCGTTCTGTTTTCCGCCTCTTACAATGAATGCACCCAAATGAGTCTTATAGAGTGTTTTGTCATTTGAGAACCGGATGTCGCGGTTTATCCTGTACATGCAGCTTGATGCCTCAAGGCCTTTCAGTATCGGGTCAGATTCAGCTATTTTAGTTATAACCGCCTGAATAAATGATTCATAGTCTGATCTGGCTTCCAGATACCGGCTGCGGTATTTCTGAAACCACTCCCTGTCGTTATGCCTCCTGAGATCAGACAGGAATTCAAGGGTTGATTTATTTATAAGATTCATCTGAATTCTTTTTTCGATATTAATTATTGGATTCTTAATTGTTTTATACCATAATGATATCTATATTTTTTATAAAAATACTTGACTTTTATAAAATTTCTGATTATATTTTTATCAGAAATTATGATTAAAATCTAATCAAAACAATTATTATGGGAAAATTTGACAAATTCTGCCAGAGCTGCGGAATGCCAATGGAACAGGATCCCGGTAAGGGAGGTACGGATGCTGACGGCTTAAAGTCAGATACGTATTGCAGTTATTGCTATAGTGAAGGTAAATTCAGGGACAACTTCACAAAATCAGTCGAAATGGTGTCGTTTGTAAAGGGTAAGCTTAAAGAAATGAACTACGGTCCATTTAAAAGATGGTTTTACACATCACATATTTCCCAGCTTGAACGCTGGAAGAGATAGGTCTACAACGCGTTATTATCTTTTTCCCTTATTCTTCCTCAGGAATTACTGCAAGCAGATCCTGGTACTTGAGCGCTCTGTCATCCTTATCTATATACAGGTTTTTCAATTTTCTTTTTGTCAATTGAAAAGATTTGTTCTTTTGTATATTGCTCCGATAATTGAATGGGGTATTAAAGGTATCAATATAACAATCAGCTTATTCAGGAATCCCGGTATACACTCAGCCCTGTTATTGAAAAGCGCCTTAATTCCTGCTTTAGCGACTGCCTCGGGTTTTTTCATTATTCCAAGTCTTCTGTTAAATGCCGTATCGTATTTCTCCGGATCATATAAACCGGTAGCAGTAGCGCCGGGAATCAGGCATGTTACCTTTATATTATGCTTTTTGACCTCACTCCTCAATGCCCGTGTGAAATGACGGATAAAAGCTTTTGTCGGCCCGTAAACCGATATCGTGGGAAATGGCATCACCGATGAGATAGAGGAACTGTTCAGGATATAGCCTTTTTTTCTCTCAGCCATTGGTTCAATAAACAGGCGGCAAAGTGCTGCCGGAACAGACATGTGCAGGTTCATGATGCCTCTCATGCGCGAAGCATCAATTTTCAGAGCTTCCCCGAAATAGAGAGTTCCGGCATTGTTTACCAGGACCTCTACAGAATAGTTATTGTTCCCGCAAAATGAAAAAACCTCTTGTGCGGCGTTTTCCTGAGTGAGATCGCAGTTGAAGACATTGACAATAATGCCAAAGTCACTTTCAAGACTGTTCTTAAGCTCTTCCAGCGACTCACTCTGGTTGCTGACAGCAACAATATTATAACCTCTTCTTGCAAGCTCTGCAGCGATATGCCAGCCTATTCCTGAAGATGCACCCGTGACAAGAGCATATTTATCATAAGGTGTAAAGATTTTTTGATCGGATGATATCATAATATTAAATATAAATTCTCCATTAAAAATACTTGATTTGCGCCGGAAATCCTCAGAGTCATCTGATTCGTTTTGTTATATGGTTTAAAATTCTATCTTCGCAAATTATTTTAATAAATTTAAGTTATATATGAGCAAGAATTTTTCAATCAGTCCAGCAGGAGAGAAATTCTCTTTGCCGGAACCCGAAGATTACAAGTCAGAATTTGAAAATCTGAAGAAGCGTGTGGAACAGGAGCGGGCCAAAGGCCGTGAAATAGTTGTCGTCATGGGAGTCGGATTTGTTGGTGCAGTGATGGCAGCTATCGTAGCCGACACGGTTGACAAGAAAGGGCAACCATCAAAATTTGTTATTGGCATGCAGCGCCCGAGTGCACGCAGTTACTGGAAAATTCCTCTGCTGAACCGGGGTGTCTCTCCGGTAAAGGCTGAAGATCCGGAAGTAGACCCGATGATCGAAAGATGTGTTAAGGAAAAGAAGACACTGATCGCAACCTATACATACGATGTCCTCAAACTGGCTGATGTTGTGGTAGTTGATGTGCAATGCGATTATCTGAAAGAGGAGCTCGGAAATGTAAGGTCAGGAGAAACGGATATGGCAGCCCTGGAGGCATCTCTATACGTGATAGCCGAGCATATTCCGGCTCATGCACTGGTGCTCATAGAGACCACAGTTGCGCCCGGGACCACCGAGCAGGTGGCTTATCCGATCATGAAGCGGGTATTCAGGAAAAGAGGAATCGAATCGGATCCGCTGCTGGCTCACAGCTATGAGAGAGTAATGCCGGGGAAAAATTATGTAGCCAGCATCCGCGATTTCTGGAGAGTTTGCAGCGGTATCAATGAAAAGGCCAGGGAACGGGTGGTAAAATTCCTGAATGAAGTGCTCAATACCGACAAATTTCCGCTCACTGTGATGGACAGGCCGATAGAATCCGAGACTGCGAAAATAGTGGAGAACAGCTACCGTGCTACAATTCTCGCTTTTCTTGATGAGTGGAGCCTCTTTGCTGAAAGGAACGGTGTGGATCTTGTTAAGGTTATCAAGGCAATAAAAGTCAGGCCGACGCACAGTAATATGATATTTCCGGGGCCTGGCATAGGCGGATACTGTCTTCCCAAAGATGGAGGCCTGGGAGTGTGGGCTTACAAGCATATACTTGGTTTTGAGGATGATATCTTCAAAATTACACCAATGGCAATTGATATAAATGATACCCGCGGGTTGCATGTAGGCCAGCTCACCAGGGATGCTCTCAGGAATATGGGACAACCGATAGCCGGAGCTGACATTCTGATTCTTGGCGCAGCTTACAGGGAGGATGTTGGAGATACAAGGTACAGCGGATCGGAAATCGTAATAAGGAAACTTACCGAGATGGGAGCGGAGATCCGCGTACATGACCCTTACGTTGAGCACTGGTGGGAATTTGAACAGCAGGATACCTTCCCGGGTCCGGGACAAAGCAAAGCCCGTTTTTTCCGCAACCAGGAAAAACTTAAGGAGATCCGGATTGAGCAGAACCTTACCAAAGCCCTTGCCGGAGCCGAAGCAGTCGTGCTCGCAGTGCCTCATAAGGCATACCTGCATCTCGATCCTGATGAGGTTGTAAAAACCATCGGAAGGCCAGCGGCTATAATTGATTGTTTCGGCATCCTGACCGACGAAAAGATCAGACGGTACTTTGAGCTGGGATGTGAAGTGAAAGGCCTTGGACGCGGCCACATACAGAGGATTAAGGACGAAGTAAGGAAATTATAACTAATTCCTATAATTAATATTATGTCAAATAGAATAATATTAAGCACATTTACCAGCTATCCGCACCTGCACCATCCAACCCACACCCCTGACCCCCAAGGGGGCCAACCCCGCAACCCGCAAATCGCACCCCGCAACAACTAACCCCCAATACCTTTTCCATCATAAAATAAAAAGGGATGCTCAATGGCATCCCTTTCCTGTATCATTCAGAGGCTAGTCTTACTTCTGTTCTGCTGCGCTTACCTTGGCCCTTATCTCCTCGTACTTGGCATTCAGTGAAGGATCTTTCTGCCTCAGCCTGTAATAAAGCTCCTGCAGGCTTCTCATTGTGTAGATATCCTCAGGATTCAGCTCATGGGCTTTTTCCATGTAAGGCAGAGCTTTACCATATACCGCATTTGCCACGTCGATTGCCTGGCTGTATTCCTTCACATCCATAATGTCGTTGGCAGCCTTTATCATGTCGGCAGCCTTATTTATATATGCTGCACCCAGTCCATATTGAGAGTCAAAAAGATCAGGCTTGATCTCTATCGACCTCGTTAGTTCGGAGATAGCTTCGTCGTATTTAAGCTGGTTCAGATACATGATGCCGGTGGCAAAGTAAAGGCTGAAATTGTCCGGATCATTCTCTTTTGCAACCTTTATATACTTAAGGGCTTCATCAAACCTGTTGCTTTTAAGGTAAAGGTCGATCAGCTGGAGCGTGATAGTATTGTCGCCCGGAAACATATTGGGCAGATCAAGAAGATATGCTTCAGCCTTCAGTGTGTCTCCCAGCCCCAGCATGGATTCATATATCTGGAAGTGCGGAGTGATTCCCATATATTTCATTTCAGCACAAGTCTCGAAGAACTTTATTGCCTTATTGAATTCCTTGCAGTTGATGGCTGCCAGTCCGGCATTGTAATACATACCTGTATCAATAATCCCTGCATATTTATCGCTTTCGGTGATCTCAATCTGGGTTTCAAACGATTTAAGCGCTCCTGCATAGTCATTTGCCTCAAACTGTTTGCTTCCCTGTGAATAAAGGTCAAGGGCAAGTGAGTTATAGATCATGTTGGTTATGATCCTCTTCTTTATGCCGCCTTTTGTATCAAGTTCAATGGCTTTTTCATATGCGGCATAAGCTTCTCCCAGCGGGTCCTGGAAATATGAGCTGTATTTTGGATTATCAGCTTCGTAGACTGCCTGGGCAAGCTTCCCCTTTGCAAAATATGTATTGAACCATTCCTTTGATTTTTCATTTGTCATGGCCTGGTCAAGGGACTCCTTGGCTTTATCCAGGGCGCCCTGGTCAATAAAACTGAGGGCACTGGTCACCTTCCCCTTTTGTGCCATCATTCCTAATGAGATGCTTATGGCTGCAATGAGCAGAAAAAACTTTTTCATGATTATAATTTTAATTTTAAAAATGTTTAATTGTCTAAATACTTTTCAAATGTATAACATTACTTATTAATCTTCAAATTCTTTGCCATTTTCCTCAGCGGTGCCATTTTTTTCTTCAGAAACCGGTTTGTCTTCAGCCTCTTCCTCGTCATTCACCTCGACATATGCCACAGATGCTATTATATCATTCTCCCTGAGGTTGATCAGCCTGACACCCTGTGTTGCCCGTCCCATGACCCTCAGCGCCGAGACAGGGCTTCTCAGGATATTCCCGAACTGGGTAATTATCATAAGATCATAATTATCAGTGACATCCTTCAGAGCGATCAGGGATCCCGTTTTTTCCGTGATGTTGATCGTCTTTACTCCCTTGCCGCCGCGGTTGGTTATTCTGTATCCATCAATATCAGATCTTTTTCCGTATCCTTTTTCTGAAACCACCAGGATATCCTTTTCCTTGTTCTCAACAGTCAGCATACCGACAACAATATCGGTCTTTTCGTCCGCCAGCCTGATTCCCCTGACGCCTGAAGCTGTTCTTCCCATGGGCCGCACTTTTGCCTCAGGGAACCTGATAGCTCGCCCTGATCTTACAGCAAGCATTATCTCATGCCTGCCGTTCGTCATCCTGGCTTCCAGCAGCTCATCGCCGTCACGTACGGTGATGGCGTTAACCCCATTGGCCCTGGGCCTTGAATAGGCCTCCAGCGATGTCTTCTTGATAATCCCCTTCTGTGTGCAGAGGACAATAAAGTTATTGTTGATATACTCTTCATCGCTCAGGGTGCGGACATTGATATATGCCCTGACGCTGTCGCCAGGCCCGATATTGATAAGGTTCTGCATCGCCCTCCCCTTCGAGGTCTTTGCTCCCTCCGGTATCTCATATACCTTGAGCCAGTAGCATTTACCCATGCTGGTGAAGAAGAGCATCGTGTTATGCATCGTAGCTATGTAGAGATGCTCAATAAAATCCTCATCGCGGGTTGTTCCTCCCTTCGCTCCTGTTCCTCCCCTGTTTTGCCTTCTGAACTCGGTGAGAGGGGTTCTTTTGATATAGCCCATGTGCGAAATGGTGATCACCATTTCCTCGTCGGCGTAAAAGTCCTCAGGATTGAATTCTTCCGCGTTCGGGATAATCTCGGTGCGTCTCTTATCGCCGTATTTTTCTTTTATCTCAAGAAGTTCATCCTTTATTATTTTCATCTGCAGTTCGAGGCTCTCAAGGACTTTCTTCAGGTAGTCAATGAGGTCTTTTACTTCCTTGTACTCGGAACGGAGCTTATCCTGCTCGAGACCGGTGAGCTGGCGAAGCCTCATTTCAACGATAGCCCTTGATTGTGCATCAGAGAGGCTGAAGCGTTTCATAAGACGTTCTCTTGCAGTGTCGGCATTCGGTGAGGCTTTGATTATGGCAATAACCTCATCAATATTATCGCTGGCGATTATAAGCCCTTCGAGTATATGTGCGCGTTTTTCTGCCTGGTCAAGGTCGAACCTGGCCCTCCTGAGAATGACATCGTGCCTGTGTTTGACGAAATAATGTATCAGTTCCTTTGTGCTCAGGGTTTTCGGCCTTCCTTTAACCAGCGCTATGTTGTTAACGCTGAAGGCTGTCTGAAGCTGTGAGTATTTGTAGAGGTGGTTCAGGACGATGTTTGCGCTTGCATCTTTCTTTAGAATGATGACGATCCGCATTCCGTTCCTGTCCGATTCGTCGTTGATGTATGATATCCCTTCAAGCTTCTTTTCATTTATCAGATCAGCTATTTTGCGGATCATCTCAGCCTTGTTGACCATGTACGGGATCTCGGTCACTATAATGCATTCCCTTCCTGAATGAGTGAGCTCTATTTCTGTCTTAGCCCTTACAACAATTCGTCCCCGTCCGGTCTCACATGCTTCCCGTATTCCCTGTTCGCCGTAAATAATGCCGCCTGTCGGGAAATCAGGTCCTTTTATATGTTTCAATAATTCATCAGTCGTAATATCGTTATTGTCGATATAGGCAATAGTTGCATCAATGATCTCTCCAAGGTTATGGGGAGCCATATTGGTTGCCATGCCAACTGCAATCCCTGAGGCTCCGTTGACAAGCAGATTCGGGATTCTGGTGGGCAGTACTGTTGGCTCATGAAGTGAATCATCAAAGTTAGGCTGGAAATCCACTGTCCCTTTGTCAATATCAGCAAGCGTTTCTTCTGCAATTTTTCTCAGCCTGGCTTCAGTGTAACGCATTGCTGCCGGACTATCTCCATCTACGGAGCCAAAGTTACCCTGTCCGTCAACAAGAGGATACCTCATCGACCACTCCTGCGCCAACCTTACCATTGCATCATAAACCGAGGTGTCGCCGTGCGGATGGTATTTGCCGAGCACCTCTCCGACTATTCTGGCTGATTTCTTATAACTTTTATTTGACAGAACCCCCAGCTCCGACATTCCGAACAGCACCCGGCGATGAACCGGCTTAAGCCCGTCCCTGACGTCAGGTAAAGCCCGTGATACTATGACCGACATTGAATAGTCAATGTAGGCTGATTTCATCTCCTCCTCAATGTTTACCTGAACTATCCTTTCTCTTTCTGACATAAAAGATTATATATTAATTAGTTACATTGGCAATACCGATATTCTGATTTGCCGTACGAAAATAGTCATTATTTGGCTATTGTTAAGCTTTCCCGATGGTGAATTTTTAACATTTATTGTTCATAAATGGGCATAATTCTTGCCATACAGAAAAAAGTCATAATATAACTTTGATCTTTCATTTATGTGTACTTTTGTCGGTAAGCGTCTGACATATTGACCGGCAACGGTGAATTGAAGGGTTTTTGATACATTTTATAACATGGATTCACAGTTTTCGCAAAAAGTAAAGGATATACTCAGCTTTAGCAAGGAAGAGGCTATAAGACTGGGAAACAGCCATATAAGCCCTGAACATCTTTTTCTCGGCATACTGAGGGACGGAGAGGGTGTTGCGGTTGACATTCTCCTGAACCAGGGTGTTGACCTGATGGTTTTGAAGGGGTCTCTTGAAAAAAGCATCAAGGTTGAAAGCCCCGTGCCTGTTTCGGATCATGAAGTGATCCCGCTGCTTCGCAGCACCGAGAGAATACTTAAACTTGTATTCCTTGAAGCGAAAGCATTAAAAAGCAGCACTATAGAATCAGAACACCTCCTCCTGGCGATCCTTAAGGATGAGAATTCTCTCGTTACAAGGTTCCTTTCCGAGATGGATGTTGATTACCAGCTGGTGAGACGCATGGTTGAGGCCGGACTGCCAAGCGCCAGGGCAGACTACCCCAGGGACGAAGATGATGAAGGCCAGAGTTTTGGTCCTGGCAAGGGACAGCCCGGAGCTCCTTCCTCTGCCAAGCCGGCATCCGACACTCCGGTTCTTGACAATTTTGGCATAGACCTGACAAAAGCAGCCGATGAAGGACGCCTCGATCCGGTTGTAGGAAGGGAACGCGAAATCGAAAGGCTGGCACAGATACTCTCACGAAGAAAGAAAAACAACCCCGTCCTTATTGGCGAGCCGGGTGTCGGGAAATCGGCAATAGCTGAAGGTCTTGCCCTGAGGATCTCCAAAAAGAATGTATCCCGCGTGCTCTTCAACAAAAGGGTTGTGGCACTTGATCTGGCGTCGATAGTTGCCGGGACAAAATACAGGGGACAGTTCGAGGAGAGAATGAAGGCAATACTCAATGAGCTTTCAAAAAACGACAATATCATACTGTTCATTGATGAGATTCATACGATCGTAGGCGCTGGCGGAGCCACAGGGTCGCTTGATGCAGCAAACATGCTCAAACCGGCCCTTGCCCGCGGTGAAATACAGTGCATCGGCGCAACAACACTGGATGAATACAGGCAGCACATAGAGAAGGACGGCGCACTCGAAAGAAGGTTTCAGAAAATACTCGTTGATCCGACTACAATTGAAGAGACGCTTCTTATCCTGCAGAACATCAAGGAAAGATATGAAGAACATCATAATGTGATTTATACGGATGATGCGATCGAAGCATGTGTAAAGCTTACCAACCGCTACATCTCCGACAGACACCTGCCCGACAAAGCCATTGATGCACTCGATGAATCAGGTTCAAGAGTCCACATATCCAATATAGTTGTTCCTGAAAAGATCCTTACGCTCGAGAAACAGCTTGAGGATACGAAAAAGGAAAAAATGACAGCTGTAAAAAACCAGAATTTTGAAAAAGCCGCCAGTTTCCGAGACAGGGAAAAGGATCTGCTCGATGCAATCGAGGTGGAGAAAAAGAAATGGGAAAAGGAGCTTGCCCTGAATAGGGAAACAGTTGATGCCGAGAAGGTTGCAGAGGTTGTGGCTATGATGACAGGAGTTCCTGTGCAGAGGATAGCCCAGACTGAAGGCACAAGACTTCTCCAGATGGGCGATGAACTTAAAGGTAGCGTGATCGGCCAGGATGAGGCGATTCAGAAGATCGTCAGATCGATACAAAGGAACAGGGCCGGACTCAAAGATCCAAACAAGCCAATCGGAACATTTATATTCCTCGGTCCTACCGGCGTGGGTAAAACTCAGTTAGCAAAGGTTCTTGCAAAATTCCTCTTCGACACCACCGACAACCTGGTGAGGATAGATATGAGCGAATATATGGAGAAATTCTCCGTATCGAGGCTCGTCGGAGCTCCTCCGGGATATGTCGGATATGAAGAGGGCGGCCAGCTTACGGAGAAAGTCAGGCGCAAACCATATTCTGTCGTTCTTCTGGATGAGATAGAAAAAGCGCATCCCGATGTCTTCCATATACTGCTCCAGGTGCTTGATGAAGGTCAGCTTACCGACAGCCTGGGGCGCCGGGTTGATTTCAGGAATACAATTGTGATACTTACATCCAACATCGGTACACGCCAGATTGCTGAATTCGGTCATGGAATAGGTTTTGACACACAGGCCAAGAAGGCCACCAGGGATGAACAAACCAGGAGCATTCTGCAGAAAGCCCTGCAAAAGACATTTGCACCTGAATTCCTGAACAGGATTGATGACGTTATCATGTTCAATTCCCTGGGCAAGGAAGAGATCAACAAGATCATTGACCTCGAGCTTAAGGGATTGTTCGACAGGGTTAAGTCGCTGGGATATCAGCTCAGGATCGCCCCTGCCGCAAGGGATTATATAGCAGAGAGAGGCTTTGATGCAAATTATGGCGCAAGGCCGCTGAAGAGGGCAATTCAGAAGTATCTTGAGGACCCGATGGCAGAGGTGTTGATAAAAGCTGGTTCAAGCGAGGGGGATATCATTAACGTTGGTTTCAACAGCGCCAAGTCGGAGATCAAAATTAAGATTCAGAAGAAGAAGGAAGGGGCTGAGGATAAGGCGGATGACTCGGAGGAATAAACCCCCCAACCCCCCTGAAGGACACCGACCCCCCAACCCCCCTGAAGGGGGGCTATAAACCCATCACAACTACCATGTAGTCAAGTATTTGGATTTAAATCCCCCTTTAGGGGGGCAGGGGGGTATACCGGTTTCCCGAACAGATCAAATTCAGCCGATTGTGTTATAAGAACCCGGTAGAAATTACCGGGTTTTAAATTATATTCCGCTGGTATAAGCACCTCCTGGTCAACCTCAGGGCTGTCATATTCTGTTCTTCCGATAAAATAGTCACCTTCCTTCCTGTCAATCAGGATCTTAAGATTCTGTCCCACGAGGTTTTCGTTCAGCCCGGCCGATATCTCCTGCTGGATCTGCATGATTTCAGAAACCCTTGACTGCTTTACCTCTTCAGGGATTTCGTCACTGAAGTTATCGTATGAATATGTGCCTTCCTCGTGAGAATATGCGAACACACCCAGCCTGTTGAACCTGAATTCCCTCACAAATTCCTTCAATTCCCTGAAGTCATCTTCGGTTTCCCCGGGATGCCCTGCAATAAGCGTGGTGCGTATTGCTGCACCCGGAATACCTGAGCGCAGGCTGTTAAGGATATTCAGAGTTTCGGACCGGTTATGTGATCTTTTCATCAGGTTGAGCATCCTGTCAGTTATATGCTGAACGGGAATATCAATATATCTGCATATCCTGGGATTATTTCTGATCAGGCTGATAAGTTCTATTGGAAAATTCGCCGGATAGAGATAATGAAGCCTTATCCATTCGAAACCCGGGATCTTCAACAATTCCGTGAGAAGATCCGGAAGCTTTTGTTTCCTGTAAAGATCAAGTCCATAGTAGCTCAGGTCCTGGGCAATAAGAATTACCTCCTTTACTCCCTCCCCGGCCAGCTCTCCGGCTTCCGTGATTATATCTTCAACCGGACGGGAGATGCATTTGCCCCTGATTAAGGGTATTGCGCAGAATGAGCATGTTCTGTCACATCCTTCAGATACTTTCAGATAAGCATAATGCCCGGGGTTTGTGATTATTCTTTTCCTCACCAGGTCAGGCCTGTATTCAATGCCTGCTTCAGCCACTATCTCCCGTATGTCGTTCACGCCGAAGTACCTGCTCACCTCAGGGATCTCAGCCTTGAGCGCATCCATGTAACGTTGTGAAAGACATCCCATTACATAAAGGTTGCGGATATTTCCCGATTCTTTTGCCCTTATGAACCGGAGGATGGTATCAATGCTCTCCTCCTTTGCGTCGGCAATGAATCCGCATGTATTGATGATCACTGTATCGGCAGAATAGTCCTGCGGGTCGTATAGAACTTCATAGCCTCCTGATTTAAGCTGTGCAAGGAGCTTTTCGGAGTCGACCACGTTTTTGGAGCAGCCAAGGGTGACAATATTAATAGTCTTGTTCTTCATTCATTCTCATCACCCCCATCCCGACCTTCCCTCAGGGGGAAGGAGTGGATTCCAGCCTTTCCCCCTTGGGGGAAATGAGAAAGGGGGTTTCTTTAAAGAGGTACTTTATTCAAACAGCGAATCGACAAATTCCACACGGTTAAAGACCTGGAGGTCGTCAAGCTTTTCGCCGATGCCAATATATTTTACCGGTATTCTGAACTGATCGGATATGCCAATCACCACCCCGCCTTTGGCTGTTCCGTCAAGCTTTGTAATTGCCATTGCTGTCACATCTGTAGCCGCTGTGAACTGTTTGGCCTGCTCAAAGGCGTTCTGGCCTGTTGAACCGTCAAGCACCAGAATTACCTCATGAGGCGCCCCGGGAAGAACTTTCTCCATAACCCTCTTTATCTTAGACAATTCGTTCATCAGGTTGATCTTGTTATGAAGTCTCCCTGCTGTATCGACGATTACGATATCATAACCTCCGGCAACAGCCGATTTAACTGTGTCATAGGCCACTGATGCAGGGTCGGATCCCATCTGCTGGCGTACGACCTCCACTCCTGCCCTGCCGGCCCAGATCTGAAGCTGATCAATCGCAGCAGCCCTGAACGTGTCAGCAGCGCCCAGCAGTACTTTCCTGCCTGCAATCCTGTACTGGTAAGCGAGCTTGGCGATTGTAGTGGTTTTGCCCGATCCGTTGACGCCAACGATCATTATCACATGTGGAATGTTTGCAGGAGGGATCGTAAAATCTGATTCTGTGCCGGAGTTGTTATCCTCAAGGAGGGCTGCTATTTCTTGCTTAAGGATGGAATTCAGTTCGCTGGTATTCAGATACTTGTCACGGGCAACACGGGCTTCAATGCGCTTGATTATCTTCAGGGTGGTCTCAACTCCGACATCAGAAGATACAAGGATCTCTTCAAGGTTATCAAGGACCTCGTCGTCGACCCTTGATTTTCCGATGACAGCCCTTGAGAGTCTTGCAAGAACACTCTCCTTTGTTTTTTCGAGACCTTTATTCAGGCTCTCCTTTTTCTCCCTGGCGAAGAAACCAAGCAATGCCATTTCCCCGGTTATTAATAAACAAATATAAAAAAAGCTTCCTTCGCTACGAAGAAAGCCCCGAATATCCAAATGTTGGTAATGTTTATTTTTTGCCGAAGAAGTCCTTTACATGGTCATTATGGACTATCTCCTCCTTGAACTGGTAAGATCCGGTCTTTTCCGACCTGGTCATTTTAATGCATTTTGTAAAGAGCTTGCCTGTTCCTGTTTTTAGTGTTGCAACAACTTTCTTTGCCATAATATGATTGTTTACTTAATTTCCCTGTGCAGAGTATATTTCTTCAATACCGGATTGTATTTCTTCCTTTCAAGCCTGTCAGGAGTATTCTTCCTGTTCTTGGTGGTGATATATCTCGACATTCCGGGAAGACCGCTCTCCTTGTGTTCGGTGCATTCCAGGATGATCTGCTGCCTGTTTCCTTTAGCCTTCTTTGCCATTTTATTTTCTGATTAATATTTTACTATATAGCCTTTTTCCGTTGCTTCCTTGAGCGCTGAAGTGAGTCCCTTTTTGTTGATAAGGCGGATTCCTGCGGCTGAAATCTTCAGATTTATCCACCTTTTCTCTTCCGGCAGATAATATCTCTTCTCAAAAAGATTCGGATAGAATTTTCTCTTTGTTCTTCTTTTTGAGTGAGAAACGTTATTCCCCACAATCGCTTTCTTCCCTGTTACCTGACAAATCTTAGACATTAGTATTAGTTTAATCTTATTCTTAAATAAGTGCCTTTTAAAACGAAGCGCAAAATACGTGATTTTTATCTGATTGACCAAATAATTAAGGTACTTTTTTTTAACAGGTTCTGGCTATGGTTTTCATTTAGCCTCAATTTGTTTCCTGAGGAGGTTCAGTGCAGCATACGAGAACCTGTTTATGTTGGCGATCCTGTCAAGGTAAAATAAGTGCTTCTCGGCAACAGTACCCCGGTCAGATGAAACGGCTATCCAGACTAATCCGACCGGCTTCTCTCGGGTGCCTCCGTCAGGTCCCGCAATACCGGATGTTGATAAAGAGAAGTCAGTTTTCAGGAGTCTTCTTGCCCCTTCTGCCATCCTTTTTGCAACCTCTTCGCTGACTGCACCATGTTTTCTGATTACGTCGCGCGGGACTTTCAGAAGCTCCTCTTTAATGTTGTTGTCATATGCTATAACTGAGCCCTTGAAGTATTCAGAGCTTCCGGGAATGCCTGTGATCATGCTGGCTATCTTACCGCCGGTACAGCTTTCAGCAGTGCACATGGTCTGGTTTCCTTTTCTCAGTGATCTTCCTACAAAGGATTCAAGCGATTCCTCTGTTGCTGAAAAAATCAAATCAGGAATAATTTCATACAGTATGTTTACCTGTTCATTTACTGTCTTCTCCAAAAGGTTTTTGTTTTCCCCTGTGGCAGTGAGCCTGAGCTTGATTACACCGTAATTGGGAAGGTATGCAAGCTTAATGCATTCCGGCAATGATTGTTCAAATCCGGTAAGCATCTCTGCCAGCCTGGCTTCGGGAGCTCCGTATGTCATTATATTCCTGTGAATTATGCACCGGGATGAGAACCGTTTTTTTAGGTCCGGGATAACGTGTTCATTCATAATGTATTGCATTTCATAAGGGATACCGGGCATTGATATAAAGATCGTCCCCTCTTTTTCAAACCACATCCCTGGAGCAGTTCCCCTTGCATTTGTCAGCGCCCTGCATGCCTCCGGCACCTCGGCCTGGAGGCGGTTTCTTTCAATCATGGCAATCCCCCTTTTTTTCATCATTTCTTCCACCATGGAAAGGACTTCCGCATTTATTACCATTCTGCTGTTAAAAAAATCACAGAGAACTTTTTTGGTGATATCGTCACTGGTTGGTCCCAGTCCTCCTGTAATCAGCACCACATCAGCTCTGCCTGTTACCTCCCCGAGAATATTCTTAATATCATGGTAACTATCATGGACTGATATTTTTCTGGAAACATCAAAACCAATCTTGCTCAGCTCTGCTCCCATCCATGCTGAATTAGTGTCAATTGTCTGTCCTATAAGCAGTTCGTCACCGATTGTAATGATCTGGGCTTTCATATTCTGGTTGCTGGTTGCTGGTTGCTTGTTGCTTGTTGATGGTACCGGGAAATGATAAAATTAATAGGAATATGGATATTTGTTTGCAAAGGAAACTAATTATATTTGCACGGATTCCGTTTATCGCTGGTTTCATGCGGGAATAGCTCAGTTGGCAGAGCGAAAGCTTCCCAAGCTTTAGGTCGCGGGTTCGACTCCCGTTTCCCGCTCAAAATGATTTCGGATTTCGGATTGTGGATTTCGGATTTTTTAAATCCGCAATCCGCAATCCAGAGAGCCTCCAATGGGACTCGAACCCACGACCTGCTCATTACGAATGAGCTGCTCTACCAACTGAGCTAAGGAGGCAAAAACATTGCTATATATAAGAACCCACGACCTTCCCGCAGAGCGGGATGCTCTACCAGCTGAGCTAAGGAGGCATTTTTAAGAGCACAAATATAATAAAAAGCTTTAAAGCTTCTCCAACCGCTCGAGCAGAGGAGGATGTGAATAGTGAAAGAACACATATGTTGGGTGCGGCAGCATGTTCGACAGGTTCCTGACTGAAAGTTTCTTCAAAGCCCCGGCGAGATAAGAAGGATCGTAGTTTTCCTTTACATACCTGTCTGCTGCAAATTCATTTCTCCTGGATATAATATTGGATATCAGTCCAATATTCAGTGAAA
>JBFYPG010000212.1:0-8695 GCA_041303415.1 Bacteroidales bacterium | reverse complement strand
CACATTAAGCGCCTCGGATTCGGATTCATACCTGGAAATATTCTGGTTGGCAAATGAGAGCTCGGCTCCTATAAGGATAATTATCCAGGTTGTCTGAAGGAAGATGATGAAGAGGGGGATCGCTGCAAGTCCTCCGTAGATTGCGCTCAGCTTTGTAATGCCAAACTGAAGGTCAAGGTAGAGCCATTGAAGGATCTTAAGGAGCGAACCTGCAATTATGCCCGAGATCATCGCCGGCATGAATTTTACCTTTGCATTCGGCATCACAATGAACAAAAGAGTCAGGCTTGTCCAGGTAAGCAGAAAGGGGGCAAATTTGATCAGGAAGCTTATAACCGGCTTAAAAAAGGCCAGGATCGGCGCTTTCGACATGAATTCCGTAAGCGCAGTGCTGACAAAAACGGTGATGCTGCTTGACAGGATCAGAAGCACAGGCGCGAACAGCATTATGGTAAGGTAATCCGTGAATTTTCTGTACCAGGGCCTGGCGGATGCTATCTGCCAGATATGATTGAATGAACTTTCAATCTGTCCCAGAAGCGATATCACCGACCAGAAGAGTATTATCATTCCAACGCCTGCGATATAGCCACCACTTGTCTCCTGGATCGAAAGCCTCGCCCTATCGAGAAGCGGAGTAAGGATCTTGCTATACGACTGAAAATCCTTTGAACTGGTGATGACTGATTCAAGGTTCTGATCGAGGCCGAATCCCTTGGCTATTGCGAACGCTATTGCAATAACGGGGATGATTGAAAGCAGGGTGTAAAATGTAAGTGCCGAAGCTCTGAGTTCCACTTTGTCTTTCAGCGAGCTGCGGCCGGCTATAAAGAGTATCCTCGCCTGTTTTATAAGGAATGTCTTCCTGCGTGATAACTCTGAAAGCGGAGCATGCCAGATTGAATCGTTCAGGTCCCTGGCCTTGTTTAAAGCCCACGATACAGGATTTGCCATCACAGGTATTTTTTCAAATATACAAAACTGGCGTGACGAATAATGAAAAATTTTATTATTTTTCAGATAAGTATTCCGGATATGCAGATAGAGATCCTTGAATTTGTTGAAGGGGCAAAAAGAGCAAAGGGAGTCACAGTCATCATTGATGTCTTCAGGGCATTCTCAGTTGCCTGCTATGCTTTCGATTCAGGTGCTGTCAGGCTGATAGTCACTTCAGAGGTTCACAAGGCATTTGACCTCAAAAAGAGCTACCGGACCTCCATCCTGACAGGTGAAAGGGGAGAGCGTAAAATTGAAGGCTTTGATTACGGGAACAGCCCCACTGAAATAATTAAGGCGGACCTCACAGGCAAGACAGTGATACAAACCACCACTGCCGGAACAAACGGCCTGATTAATGCCATGAATGCCGGTGTTCTTCTTACAGGGAGTATTGTAAATGCCGGCGCCGTGGTAAAATACATCAAATCCCTTGACCCTGAACACGTATCACTGGTGGCAATGGGTTACAGGGCATCCACTTCGGCTGAGGAGGACCTGATATGCGCTGAGATGATAAGGGCAGGTCTTACAGGCAAGAATATCAGCTTTGACAAGCAGATCGCTGAACTCAGGTACGGATCAGGAAGCAGGTTCTTTGATCCTGCTAACCTGAGCTACTCGCCTCCCACTGACTTCTTCCTATGCACAATGGTTAACAGGTTCAGTTTTGTGCTTAAAGGCGAGAGAAGACCTGATGGGAACATCGATATGATGAAGCTGGATATCTGATCAGATATCTATATCCGGGAGAAGCACAGGTACGAGCTTTCGCCTGCTGTGAATTTCCCTGAAGGTACAGAACATGCATACCTTATAGAAGCTGAAAAGCCAGAGCGGAGGGTCAGAAGAATCGATCCGTAGTTCCATCCTCTCCCTGAATCTGATGAAGGTGGCCACCAGGATCAGCCGTACCCGGAAAAACCTTATCCTGTTATATATACGAAGCATCGCAACTGACGACGAGAAAGTCTTCTTGTCGGTCACACGATCATATAGCCTGCTCAGGTTTTCGAGTCCCAGTTTTGTTTTTTCAAGGAATTCATTGTTTGTTTCAAGACCTTCATGTAAGAGCCCGTTATCGATATGAAGAATGCCGATACCTGCTTTTTTAAGCTGGTAGCTTAACAGGGTATCCTCATGCCCGTACTGGCGAAGCTCTTCATTGAACCGCAGCTTCGAGAATATATTCCTGTCGATCAGTACGTTGAATGTTGTAAAAGAGGAATAGGCATGCTTGTTCCTCTCGAAGGCTTTCCGTTGTTCCCTTTTGATTCCGTATCTCCACCTGAGTATCCTCTCAGGATCGCCAGGAGGGCTCTCATGGTAAAGGATGCCTCCTGAGATTACCCTTGCTGAAGACATGACTCTGATCCAGTTCTGGAGGTAAGTCTCAGCAGTGGCAGGTATCATGGCATCTGAATCAATAAAAAGAAGGTAATCTCCTTTGGCTTCAAGTGCCAGCCTGTTGCGTATTGCCGCCCTTCCTATGTTCTTTTCTGAAATTATTAATCGCACTCCTTCGCTTTCCAGCGATTTGTATTTTGCCCTGTTCTCGACAGTAGATCCGTCATCGCCAATGATGATCTCCAGAAGTTCCGGGATCTTTCCCAGACAACTCTTCATGCTGTGCACCAATGCCACAATATCATAATCACAAACCGGAATGAGCAATGAAATTGTCATTATCTACCCTCAGAATTAACAGAACAAAAATACAATAATTATTAATAATGAAATGTTATGAATTTGGCAAAGAAATTGTAATGACTATTTTTGTCATCACTTTACTATCAGACTATTCAATGAAAAGAGCTATTCCCCTGATTATCCTTTTCCTTATGCCTGTCGCTTTAAAATGCCAGCTGAAGTATAATCATGAGATATCCTTAACTGTCACCGGACTTAGAGATTCCTCCGTTTATCTTGCATACCACTTCGGCGATAAACAGTATATTAAAGACACTGCAAAGCTGGACAACCGGGGCTATGGTGTTTTTTCAGGACCGGAAACACTTCCGCAGGGAATTTACATGATAATTCTTCCCGGGAAACAATACTTTGAGTTTCTAGCATCTGACGACCAGATCTTCTCTATAACCTGCAATTATTCAGATTATTACAACACACTCCGCTTCGGCGGGTCTGAAGAAAATACAGGATTTATTGAATACCAGAAGAAATGGACATCGCTTCAGAAGCAGGCACAGGGATTAGGAAGGAGGATGCAGGCAAACAAACAGAACAGTGACTCAATCAGGGTCCTTTCCGGGAAGCAGAAATCACATGAAGAGTCAATGAAATCATATCTAAGAACCGTTGTTGATGAAAATGGCGACAATCTCCTCGCAATGCTTGTAAGATCGATGCTGCCGGTCGATATTCCCGATTTTAAGGTGCCTGCCGGCACCCATAATCCCGATTCTGTCAGCTGGGTGCGGAAGTACAATTACAACAAGGATCATTTTTTCGATAATATTGATCTTACAGATGAAAGGATACTGCGTACTCCTATTCTTTATGCCCGCCTTGAGACATTTTTCTCAAATGTCGTGATTCAGTATCCCGACTCCATTAACAGGGAAATAGACAAGATCATCAGAAAATGCGAGTCAGCTCCGAAAGTCTTCCAGTTCGTATCGGTCTTTCTCTTCAACCATTTCCGTGAAAGCGAGATAATGGGACACGATGCGGTAATGGTAAAGCTGGCAGATGATATTTACCTTTCAGGAAAGGCTGACTGGACAACCAAAGAGTTCAGGGATGACCTGGCAAAGCAGGTCGGGCTTCTGAGGAACAACCTGATAGGGATGACCGCGAAGGACCTTGTTATGAATTCCTACAGCGGTAAATTTGTTTCACTTCATGATGTAGAGAAGGATTTCACGATACTCTACTTCTGGGAGCCTGACTGCGGCCACTGCAAGGAGGCTACCCCCAGGCTTAAGGAATATTACGAAAAAGCAGGCAGCCAGGGAGTTGAAGTTTTCGCAGTATGTACAACAGACAATAAGGAAGAATGGTCAAAATATATTGAAGAGAACGGGCTCAAATGGATAAACGGCTGGGATCCTGACCGGAAATCATATTTTGACTTCTACTATAATGTCCAGTCCACTCCGATGATCTATATACTTGACAGGAACAAGAAGATAATTGCCAAAAAACTGGCTATTGATGACATACCTGCATTTATTGAGAACTACCGCAAATACGGTATGTAAATCAGTTCCTTAGCTTTCGTGCAAGGTCATATAGCGTTCTGAAACCCTCTGATTTTCTGCCAGACACCAGCATCCATTTTGCTTCCGGATTGGTGGTTATCTTTATATAGGGATCTGTTTCTGAATCTGTCAGGTCAAAGCCTGCGCGCAATAATGCCTTTTCGGTCCATTTCCTTAACAACCCTTCGCCTTCCAGACATATCAGCCCCCGTTTTTCAGTCATAAATGAGAAGGCCCCGTCGCCGGAATTGAATTTCACTACCGACGATTCGAACAGGTGCTCAAATGCTCCTCCCGACATCAGGTCTTCCGGAGCACCCTCAACAAGCCTGTCGTCGAGTAAAAGCCATATCTTATCAGCATGGTTCAGGGCAATGCTGAAATCATGAGTTGAGAATATAATTGTCTTCCCGTCTGCAGCAAGCTTCATCAGCAGGCTGACGATCCCGTATTTGCCGGCTATATCGAGAAAGGCTGTCGGTTCATCCATTATCATGAAATCAGTGTCCTGGGCCAGCACCCTGGCGATCATCGCCTTCTGCCGCTCACCGTCGGATATTTCAGAGATATTCCTGTTCCGGAGATCAGAAAGCCCTGTCCTTTCAATTGAATTATCAACAGACACATGGTCTTCATGACCGGCGGTTCCCAGCCAGTTGGTATGAGGGAAACGTCCAAGCGACACCAGGTCGAATACGCTCATATTGCTTACCCTGACGACTTCAGTGGAGATATATCCTGTTCTCTTTGCCAGCTCAAGCCTTGAATATTCCCTGATGTTTCTCCCGTTGATTTTAACGTTTCCTCCAAGCGGAGGCTGAAGCCCTGCGAGTGTACGGAGCAGGGTGCTTTTTCCGATCCCGTTCCTTCCTATGACGGCTATGAGTTCTCCCCCTTCTGAAGATGCGGAAAGCGGCGGGAGCAACGGATTAGATTTTTTCCCTGATGCATATCCGATCTCAAGCGAATCAAGGAGCAAGATATTATGTGCTTCCCTGCCAGTCATATTGTTATGGTTTCCTTTCTGTTGCGCAAAATGATCCATATCACAACCGGTATTCCGATAAGCGATGTTACCGAGTTTACCGGAAGCACGCTTGCTGATCCCGGAAGCTGTGAAATTATATCGCTGGCAAGCATCACTATGCCGCCCGCAAGGATAGTTCCGGGAACAAGCACTGAATGGTCAGCGGTCCTGAACAGGTTCCGTGCTATATGTGGGACTGCTATTCCTATAAAACCAATCGGCCCGCAAAATGCCGTTACGCTCCCGGCAAGGATGCTTGTTCCCGCAAATATCAGAAAACGTGAAAGCTTCAGGTTCAATCCCATGCTTGCCGCATAATTCTCTCCCAGCAGCAGGGCATTTAGAATCTTGACGGATGCGAGGCTCAGGATAACTCCGGCAAGTGATGTCAGAACCAGCACCTTCAGCTGACCCCCTGACAGGTTTCCAAGGCTGCCCATGGTCCAGATCACATAAGCCTTGAGCATCGTCTCATTGCTGAAATACTGCAGGATGCTGACTATAGCCGATATGCCGCTTGCCAGCATAATTCCGATTATCAGGATGGTCATTATTTCCCTGATCCGCGACGAGATAAACATTATCAGCATCATCACCGCCCCTGCTCCTGTCCAGGCTGAAATAACCAGCGCCCAGTTTCCAAGACTCTGGATATTGCCGGGGACGAACCTTGCCGAGAACCCCAATATGACGAGTGCGACGCCAAGGCTGGCACCCGAACTGATTCCCAGGACATATGGCCCGGCCATGGGATTCCTGAACAGTGTCTGCATCTGAAGGCCGCTTACCGAGAGAGCGATGCCGGCACATAACGCAGTAACCGCCTTGGGAAGCCGGAATTTGAGGATTATTGTTTCAATGCCAGGATCTCCGTCTCCAAACAGGGCAGATACAATATCGGGTATTCTGATACTTAAGGAACCAAGCAATATATCAAGACAAAATGCTATCAGAACAAGCATTGATAAAACAGTAAATATCAATGTTTTACGTTTCCACCGGAAGAATCCTTCTGATCGCGGGCTATGCTTCACTCTTTTATCTTAAGATATCTATTCCAATTTCCTGTAATAATAAAGCTCATGGCCGGGGAAAAGATCGGGATGCAGGATCGCAGCAATATCTCTTAGGATGAGATGCGGCTGAAGGATCCCGCCTTCCCAGTAATCATTAACTCCCGACGGCGATACTCTTTTATTGTTGTTGTAGAGATTCCCGTTATGGAACGGGGGGATTTTTTCAAGTCGCGGGTCAAGCGAGATAATTTCCATTTTTGAACCAGCGCTGCCCGTGTTGATCCAGAAATCGGCTTTGAGAGACCTGATGAAAACATCTTCAATGCTGTAGGGCATCGATACTGAGGACTTTGTATCGTGCCAGAGATAATTTCCACCGGCATCTTCAATAAAACGGGCTGCATAGGAATCGCCGGGAGATATGAACCATGTGTCGCGGAATGGTAATCCAAGGAGCACATCCGGTTTCTCAGCAGTGTTCTGCTCAACATAGCTTTTTATCTGGTCATAGGACGTGCAGATTGTCCTGAAAATTGAGTCTGCCTTCTCTTCTTCGCAGAATAATGCGCCGAACAATTTGATCCATTCGGCTTTTGCAAGAGGATCATTTTCGAGGTAATCGGCATTGAACATCACCTTTATACCCAGCTCCTGCACCTTCGACAGGTATCCTGCCGATTCGCTTCCGATGCCATACATCATTATAAGATCTGGAGAGAGGCTCAATATCAGTTCATTGTTCAGGCCTGCCTCATATCCGACATCATGAGCAATGCCGTTAAACATATAACCGTCGCCTGATACTCCCACGATCGCATCAACGTGTCCTAGTGCAGAAACCATTGCCACATGTGTGGTGGACATGCAGATCATCTTTTCAACCGGGACATAAATAACTGAATTCCGGTCCGCTGCCTCAAACAGGTTTTCATTCCTGTTAACCAGATAATAAACCTGCTTTATGTCTTTTGCCCCCTGCCACGGGTCAGTAATTGTCAGCAGAATGCATGAATCTGTTTTCTCAAGGGAGAACCTGCCGGCCCGGCTTACTATTGAATAATTGTCAAACCCGGCTTTCTGAAGTTGTTTGTTTTCATGATTCGTGCAGGATACAGCGAGTGCGGCGGCAATCAGTGAAAGCCGGAAATATTTCTTAAGCATGCTGTCATTAATCCTTTTCACTCTATTACCGGATCTGGATGGACCTTAAAGCACATTGAACCGGGAATTATTCCCGCCTGGTACGATCTTAAGTAGTCGCCCTTGTTGTTATATATATAGATGTAGCCTCTCTGCTGGTAATCGACGGCATCGGTAACAAAAATGTCGCCATTGACCGGATTTACTCCGAGCTTATAGAACAAATGATCTTTTTCTTCAATGAATGGTTCTGAAGGAATTACTGTTGCTTCAATATCCATTCTCCTTATGCCCTCCTCAAGAAAGAAGAGCGTATCGCCGCCGTCGTTTATTATCAGTCCGGAAGGAGAATCCAGCATTGAACTGAAGATATATCTTTTCATGATAGCGTGGGTCTGTGTGTTGATGCCGACCAGTTCAGCATAATTCTCCCTTGACCATCCGCCGTTGCACAATATCCATAGTATGTATTTCTTGTCAATCACCATGCTTTCAGGTTCCCTGCCCACTTTCACGGAATCAATAACCTTGTCATTTTCCGTATTTATCACCATTATCTCATCGCCACCGTACCAGTTTGACACAAAGGCCTTATTGCCTGTCACTGCAATGGCTTCAGAGGTTCTGCGGATATTGATATAACCGGAGACAGAATTTGTTTTAAGGTCGATAATTGTCAGTGAATCGGAATACAGACTGGAAACATAGGCTTTCAGGTTGCTGATAACAACCAAATTCCTTGGCGATTTGAGGCCGGTAATCGTGGTTACTGATTCAAGGGAGTTTCTTTTCACCACTTCAACTTTCCCTGAATTGTTAACTACAATATAAGCATACTCGTTATAGATTGACATCGAGTTCGGGACGTCGCCCAGTGGCCTTCCGTTGACTATAGAAAAAACATCATTATATATTTTTACTGAATCGTACGAGAAATACGATATTGTTCCGTTTCCCCAGGTAAAATTCCCTTCGTTCAATATAAACACCCCTTCGCCCGCAATAATTGATTCTTCAGGGTCGTCAGTACGGGGATTATTTGTTATCCTTTCACATGAAACTGCCGGCAAAACCAGAATCAGCAGGAAAATTATTTGTTTCATTTTACGGATTTGTTTAGTTTGTACAACAGGGAAAAATGCAATGAGCGTCCCGGCTGGGGATGGTAGGCTATTGCCTGGTATGCCGTATTAAAAATGTTATCGATCCTGAAATTCAGGTCAAACTGATTATGCTTTAACGGCAGCCTTGCGCCGCATACAATGCTGCTGACACTGTATCCGGGCAGGTAA
>JBFYPG010000211.1:0-12116 GCA_041303415.1 Bacteroidales bacterium | reverse complement strand
ACTGCCAACTTTTATATTACGTCAAGATTGAGTTTACACAACACTAGAACCTGTAAATTGTGCTGAGCAGGATCCTTAAATTGGATACGTTGCTTGTACCGATAACCCTGCCGTCATCCTGCATTGTACCATAAGCTGCGGTAGTATGTTCTATTTCTCCTGCAAAACTCAATTTCCCCGCAGTAATATTTATTCGGGGTGAGATCCTGAGCAAATGATCGATATTTGCACCGCGTCCGTAAACCGCACCTTCTATAAGACCAGTTGCACCAAAATTTTTACTGTATCCTGCAAAAAAGCCGAACGAGGTATTTTTCCCGTTTGTAGCTGCATCAATCCATACATTGCCTGTATTCAGGTTTGTATAGGTCTTATGCAGATCGGGTAAAGTGATCGAAGAGACTGCATAACCGCCAATCATCATCAGGTCTGCTGCATTCTGCGCATATACAGCCATCATTGAAATATTCACAGGGGTTGTTTTGATCTTAACATTGGTAAAGGCTGCTATACTGCCTATTGCTTCACTGGTTTCGAAATTCATCCCGGTTCTTAGTTCAGGCCGCAGCTTCTTATAGTCAACGCCCAGCCAGGCTGTAAGCACATCTCCCGCCGGGATCTTTGCCTGAAGGTTTAGTCCGGGTATGCAACTGTTCCTTAAGTACTTGTTGCTGTTGCCGTCAGGTCCCGGCGAGGTAAAATCACGCTGACCATAAGCAGTAAAGATTAAGCCTGCCTTCCCCACCATTCTTGTTATCCTCACCTGCGGGTTCCTGCTGAAGGGGGTGAATGGAGCGCCTGTATTAAAGCTGATCGTCCCCGGGAAGCTTTCGGGTACAAACATCGGATGCCAGAACTGACCGGTAAGCAATGTTGTCTTATTCCAGTCGAGCTTTACATAAGCATGCCTCAGCCTGAACCCGTTGATATCAGCCTCACTGGTACCGAAGAATTCGGCCTCTATTGCCCCTGAAGTTTTTGCCCCGAAAGCATCCGGTCCTGCTATATCACCCCTGATCCTGCTTTGTATGCTCAGAAAATGAAGGCTGGGGTTTGCATTGATGTCATTGCCTTCCGGATCAGAGAGAACATTATCGGGATACAGGTAAAAATGTCCTTCCCGCAGGCCATTTGATGCAGTTGACTGCCGGGTGTCAAAGAAAATATCATTTTTTATAAAACCCGTGAATTTAATTCCCCGGGAAGGATCACTCTCCTGTGCGAAACCCGTTTGAATAAAGGCTGCTGCAAAAACCGTGATGAATATGCACTTTTTCATGACTGCACTATTTAAATATCGTAATGTAAATATATTTTAATTTTTATTCTTGTCGGGGGGAAAGAGCGATTCTATAAGAGAGGGCTTAACCGGGTCTCCTCCCATAAGCACACTCCTGTTGCTTTCAGCTGTACGGTTCTCTTTCCAGAGCAATAATGCCTGATTGAAATAATGAACGGCAGAGTCGGGCATTGAAAGATGACGGAAAATAGTCCCCCTGTTAGTCAGACTTACTGAAAGCCGACGCGGAGTTTCTGTCTGCGCAAGGATAATGTTACTGATCCTTCTTTTTAATATTTTTCCGAAATTGAGCCCGTAAAATGCAGGGTCATTCCTGTTCATTAAGGGACTTATCCTGTCCCGTACTTCTTCTTCATTCAGAGTTCCCCAGCTGCTGATCCAGCCTTTGTAAACCATTATACTGCTGTCGCAGTACCTTGAGGAAAGGTCAAGAAGCGTCTGTTTTTCCGGCAATGAAATGGTGCTGTCATATATTGCCTTCATCAGCAGAGCGCTGCATTTATTGTTATAAATAACTCCGGTTTCAAATGAGAGCCTGTAGTCCGGCAGGCGGCTGAACATTGAAAAGGCCGAATCAAGGTAGTGGAAAGCTTCAATTCCCTCCGTTTCAGATGATATCTTTTCAAATTCAGTTAACAGCCTCCGGGCGGTCTCAATCCGCGGATCTTCCGACCGGTTTATGCTGCGGTAGTAAAAAAATGCAAAGATGATCGCAGCAGCAGAAACTGAAAAGGTGATCGCCAGGATCACCTTTGTTCCCCGGGTTACTTTGAAGATATCAGCCAGTCTCATCAGTTATGCACCTGTTCGGCAAGGAATTTCTTAATTTCCAGCGGTGTGGGAGCAGAAATCAATGAAACGACAATATTTACAATAATTGCCAGAGGTGCCCCGATCCATGCAAAATACCATACATTAAGCCAGTAAGAGATGAATTCCTGGCCCGGAAGGGAACCTCCGCTGAGTCCAACAATATAATATGTCAGTGAAATTATTGTTACCAGGCTGCCTGCAAACAGTCCGGCTTTTGCCCCTGCACGGTTTGAACCGCTCCACCAGATCCCAAGCAGGAACAATGGAAAAATGGTACAGGCTGCCATCGAAAATGCAACTGAAACAAGCTGCGCGATCAATCCCAGTTTCATCAGAGCTACAACTGTAACCAGAAGCGCCATGATGATCGTACCGATACGGGCAATTCTAAGCTGTGACTTTGGTGTGGAAGTGGGATTGATAACCCTGACATAAAGATCATGCGAGAAAGCTGATGCTCCTGCAACAAGAAGTCCTGATACGGTCGAAAAAGCCGCTGAAATAGCTCCCGCGGCAAGCAATCCGACTATCAGTGAATTAACCCCGCCAAGCTGGGCTGTATATACAACAATGGCATCTGTTGCCAGTCTTCCCACCTCGGGACTTGAGGAAAGAATCTTGCCAAATGTCGAATACGCCGGAGCGGTCCAGTAAACAAGGCATATAAAGAAAAGTCCCCAGACAACAGACCACCTTGCATCAGATACTTTTGGCACTACATAAAACCTCTGGATCACATGAGGCAGTCCGGCTGTGCCGACCATCAGCGAAAAGCAGATGGCTACCCACTGGAAAAAAGTTGTTCCGGTTGAAGGATCCCAGGGCATGGCAAACTCGGGACTTGGTACTATCGAAAAATCATGCCCGTAAGCATTTAAAAGGGAAACTCCTTCTGAAATGTTTGGCGCCGGAATTCCCTGCACGATATCGGTAACTGCAGCACCGTAACCTATCTGCGGAACCAGCCAGAAATAATCGAATTTGAACGCCATGATAAATATGGGTACCAGGAACGACACAACAATAATTACATATTGAATCTGCATGTTCTTGGTTGCTCCGATCATACCAGAGATAAGTGTATAAAGCAAAACCACCGACGACCCTATAATGACAGCCCATGTATAATTAAGACCCAGTATCCATTTGAACATGAGCCCTATACCTCCAAACTGGCCGACGCAGTAAGCGAACGAAATAAGAATAGTGAAGATGGCGCTTACAATCCGCAGGTCCCTTGAATAATAGCGATCCCCTATGAAATCAGGGGCTGTATACTTGCCATATTTTCTTATCTGGGCAGCCATCAGGATCAGCAGTAAAACATATCCGCCAGTCCATCCCACAACATAAGCCAGCCCGTTATATCCGAACCCATACATCATTCCGGCCATTCCAAGTACCGAGGCTGCACTCATCCAGTTGGATGCGATCGCCATACCGGAGCCAACCCTTGATATTTTCCTCCCGGCTGCATAATAATCGGCCGGATCCTTTGCCCGGAAAAAAACACCCACAAGAACAAATGTTACCAGTGTGGCTATGAGAATAATTGCAGGCCCGGTTTTAAAGCTGCCTTCAAGCTGCGTAAGACTCTCTGCATTTGATGAAAGACTGATCAGAAACATAAGTATGCCTGATAAATATATTTTTTTCATATTCATATTTTTTGGGGGATCAATTATTCAACTATACCTTCTTTCTTTAACCTCCATCCAATCAGCACATTATAGACAATACACAAGGTTATGAAAAGGATCAGCAGAAACACTGCAGTGTAGAAGTAATGAAAAGGAAATCCCAGGAATATTGTATCAGTGAGCTTTGACTGGTTATGTGTAAGATATAATTTCATTACAGCCGGCAACCGCGTCAGCGACTCATCTGCCAGTGTCTGAGGATAATCTTCTTTAAGGCTGTTTATCAGTATAGTTGCTTCCAGGGATACTGGATTGAACCCGGTATATGGCTCCAGCAGTGAAATGAGCCTTCCTGATTGGATGTTAATTTCCGATTTGATATCAAGGTACACCTGGTCCCTCGCTGTTGCAAGTTCAGATTTTAGTTTCCTTGTATCAGCCAGTACCCCTGTGATTTGTGTTTTGACAGTGTCGGAAATGATCCCGTACATCATACTGCTGATGGCACTGTTCAATAATTCCTGGTCGGCGGGTTTAACAATATTCTTCCCCTTTACGTGAATCATGGTTGCAAGAAGAGTCCTTGCATCATCAGGGACAATATCTCCCTTAAGGGCTGAAGGCCATACAGTTTCGAAAAGTATTAGCGAATTCTCAGCCTTCGGTTCCTGAATCCCCTTCAGAAGGAACTGAAAGCCGAAGACAGCTGCGGCCCAGATCAGGAGCATAGAGAAAATAACATTCCTGTTCTTTCTCCCGTGAAGGTTGCGCGGTCTGAAAATACTGAAATTGAACTGATCGGTTGATTCCATATAATCTGTTTTTGGCATTTGTGGATAGCCAATATACAGATTTTATGACATGTAACATCACACGGTTAAAAAAAAGAGGATTTAGTCTCTGAAAAGGTGCTTTTTCCTGAATTCGTTAAGCAGGTCTTCTTCCGTCCGGTCTTTCTTTATGCCTTCAAACAGGAGTTCCACAAGTTTATCGATGGTTTTATCCTGGAAACCTGCTTCAATTGCAAACTTCCTGATCATTTTAAGTTCGCTCTCCTTCACAACCTCGTCGGCAAGAATCATCTGCGCCACCTGGTAAAGATGCTCAAATTTGTCATCAAGACTGTATGGGGGAACATAGTGATGACCTCTCTGGGCGTGCATCAGGCTATCGATCTCGGGATCCGTCAGCCCGAATTTCCTGCCCTCCTTATGAAGAAGCTCCAGCTCTTCCTTGCTTACCTTCTTATCAGTACGGGAGACCTGAACAAGATGAATGAACGCCTCCTTGTTCACTTTTTTGCCGTGCGATGTTGTAAAGTCCGTGAAATTCATATTGCCGTTGTATGGATTACAGTTTAAAATTAGAAAATTATTGCAATTATATTTAAACAAGTAATTAATAAATCAGTTCTGTGATCTTAAATGAGCTGTTCTTTCAATCCAGAACTCATTAAAGCTACTCACTGGCTCTTCGCACAGGAAAACTGTTGTTCCATACTCTCTTGCATCGGGATTTGATATGCTTCCCATCAACGTGATTTTCGCAAAAAGTCTTTCGATATCCTCACCCAGATCATCATTGATATAAATTGCTGATTTTATGTCAGGATCAAACCTCTCAGGGAACCAGTAAAAAAAACTCTCATGAAAGCTGACAGCTTCGGGCAGACCGTACTTTTTGCCAATAATTGTAATAGCGCCTGCCTGCCCATAGTTCTCGCAATAGATGAAAGCAGCCTTTTTGTCCGAGATCATCTGCCATGCATTGTTCGTAATCGATGTTAGTTCTTCCCACCCGAGCATGTCAGCATAATCCTGCGGGAGTGAGTGTTTTGTTCCGTCTTCAAAAGTCCTCCCGAAATCAAATCCTCCCGATTCAACAAGGTTAAAGTATTTTATCAGTCCCTGTGTTTTATAAACAGGCAGACCAAAAGGCAATAGATAAACCGAAATAATAAGCAAAAAAACAATAAAAACGGTTCGAGTATGCCATTTTGTAAAGACGGATCCATAAAACACTGCTCCTGCAGATATCAGAAATGGGAATAACCCTATAGTATAATAACTTTTCCCTTTCATCAGCATGAGAGATATTATAACTGCTGTTGCAACTATCCCAGGGAATCTGAACTTCTTCAACTTCTTATTGAGCAGAACGGATAACAGACCGGCAACAGTAAGAATAGAGGCCGCACCCGGTATTATGATCTGTTCAATAAGAAAAGCATCCCGGTTGACATTTACAAGCTGTGTTTCCGCAAGTTCCGAAAGGTGATTAATGACCGGAAGTCCGCTTGCAATCTGCCAGATAAGATTTGGAAGGAAAATAATAAATCCTGCAGCAATTCCGTACCAGAACATTTTATTCCTGAAAATATTCCTGTACCTGGTAAATGGAATTATCAGAAGAAGAATAATAAACAAAAATCCTATCAGGTATTTATTCAAAAGAGCAAAGCCTGCTGTAATACCAAGCCATATAAGGTACTTTGAGTTATCAGAATTTATGTATTTAATTATAAATAAAATTATTAAGGTCCAGAACAGCAGGTCGATATGTACAGGTTGAAATAGAAAAAATGTCCTTAAGCCGAAGATACTGATTACTATTCCGGTTGCGGCAAGTATCATTGCATATCTCGTCCCTCCCATCTCCCTGGCAATTTCTGCGACGACAATAACCATAATTCCACCCATCAGTGCAGGGAATAGCCTGACTGCGAAAAGCGAATAACCGAGGATATTTTGCATCAGCCATGCAATCCATCCTATCATGGGAGGAACCGTGGCATAGCCGAAAGCCGGATGCTGACCCAGTGAGAAATATAGAAGCTCATCTCTGTGATATTCAAGGTTATTGATAAAAATAAGGTGGAAAATAACACTGAAAACAGCGATCAGTAATATTTCAATATTAAGCTTAACAGGATTCCCTTTATCCAGATCCATTACGCCTCAAATGAAATGACAATTTGACTTCAAAGATAAAAGGCATTGTCCGAATGATAATAATCATCTTGACTTATTTTATGGAATAAATAGCTATTATTGAGTGTCAAATAAGAAACCAATAATACTGAAGAATATGAAAATCCGATTTCTTTCAATGATTTTTATTTCTTTAGCGGTGCCAGGAATATCTTTTCTTCCTGCTGTTTGCCAGTCTCATAAGGAGAATGCCGCCCTGGATGAAAAGGTTAAAAATTTCCTTGCCTCCCGCGGAAGGCAGTGGTATGATATGAATGTCCCTGCAGTTGACGGACAGCTTCTTCATGATATTATCGTCAAAAACAACTATAAGAGCGCACTTGAGATTGGTACCTCTACCGGACACTCAGGCATATGGATAGCCTGGGCGCTTAGCAAAACCGGAGGCAACCTTATAACCATCGATATCGACGAGGGCAGGCACAGAGAAGCTCTGCAGAATTTCAAAGAGGCAGGGTTATCAGACTATATCGATGCCCGGCTGGCTGATGCCCACCAACTTGTTAAAGAGCTCAAGGGCCCTTTTGATTTCGTTTTCAGCGACGCCGACAAGGAGTGGTATAAAAACTATTTTATTGATGTGGATCCGAAGCTGAAAGTTGGCGGCTGTTTTACTGCTCATAACATTTATGATGGCGGCAGGAGCTACAGGGGTTACGGCGGACAGGCTGAATTCCTTGAGTATGTAAGAAGCCTTTCGAATTATGAAACAACTGTAAACTCTAACGGAGGCGGCGTTTCGATCAGTTACAAGAAATCAGAAAAATAAATTGCTGTTGATGGCTGAAGAAAAACTGCAGCGCAGGCTTGGCCTTTTCCCGGCTACAAATATTGTTATTGCAAACATGATAGGAGCCGGGATATTCACCACTTCCGGACTTCTTATGACCGGCCTGAACGACCCCGTTCTCATGATCGTCCTCTGGGGTGCCGGAGGGGTAATTGCCCTTTGCGGGGCTCTCTCATACGGCGAGCTTGGCGCGGCCATGCCCGGTGCAGGAGGAGAGTATCTCTTTCTCTCAAAGCTGTATCATCCGCTGTTCGGGTTCCTGAGCGGATGGGTCTCTTTTATTGTGGGATTTTCAGCTCCGATTGCAGCTTCGGCAATGGGATTCAGCGAATATTTCCTCAGGGCTGTTCCGGCTCTTCCCGGGTGGCTCTCTTCAACCGGGATAATGAATGAAAATATCACCGGCAAGCTTCTTTCTGTTACAGTGATCCTGATCTTTACGGCCATCCATTACCGCGGTATCAAAACCGGTGCGCGGGTGCAGAATGTCCTTACAATCCTTAAAGTTCTCCTGATCGGGGTACTGATTTTCGGCGGATTGCTTTCAGGCAGGGGCGATATGGCAAACTTCAGCAATGAAAGCAGTGCGGCAGAAGGTTCCGCAAGCCTTAAGACCATTGGCCTGTCACTTATGTGGATTATGTTTGCCTATAGCGGATGGAATGCATCCACTTACCTGGGAGCCGAAATAAAGAACCCTTCAAAAACACTGCCCCGCTCACTTTTATACGGAACAGGAATTGTGATCCTTATATACCTCGCAATTAATATCCTGTATGTTTATGCCATCAGGCCTGAGGAGATGAAAGGGGTGATATCCGTCGGAGGACTGGCGATGGGGAATTTGTTCGGGAAACCGGCTGAAGCTCTCTTCTCCATCCTTATAGCGTTCGCGCTCTTTTCATCACTCAGCGCATTCATCATTCTAGGACCCAGGGTTTACTACTCAATGGCAAAGGACGGCCTTTTCTTCAGGTCTGCTGCCAGAATACATCCAAAATTCAATGTCCCGTCAAATTCAATTGTTCTTCAGGCACTTATAGCAAGCGTTCTGGTTCTCTCCGGGTCATTTGAGCAGATACTTACATATATGGGATTTGCCCTTGGGATCTTTCCTGTCCTTACGGTTATAGGTGTGTGGAAGCTTAGAAAAAATAACCCTGATGCCCTCCGGCTGAAGGGATTTCCGGTGACACAGATTATTTATATCGCTGCAGGAGTCATGATACTGGTTCTCTCATTTCTTGAAATGCCGGTTGAGTCATCAATAGCCTTGTTGACAGTAGCGGTGGGCATACCGGCATATCTTATATTCAAAAAGAGATCCGGAACCATGGAGTGAATTTTTACGGATATTTAACAGAACCGAACCATTTTATCTATCAATTGTTTAATTACTGTAACAGGTAAACTCTTATTTTTGCCCTTGTGAAAAGCAGGAAAATAATATTATCTCTCTATTCAGCATTAATGGCGCTGTTTTTTCTTGCAGGCACTACAGGAATAACTTTAATTATACATAGCTGCCCGGTATGTGATAAATATTCTGCTCATGCAGGTATTTTTTTATCACCGTCTGAGCCGGAAGACGACTGCTGCGAGGCTGCCGGGAATAACTGTACCTCAGAGAGTAAAACTTCTATGGAGAGCTCCTGCTGCCATTTTAAGATTCAAAAACTTGGATTAACCACTTCTTACGCTCCTGCAATTCCACTGCTGATTTCGGCCCCTGCTGAAATACCTTCAGAAATAGATCTTTCAGATACTTATGAAATCCATCATAGTATCCCGCTTCCCCTCGAAATTCATAATAAGCACGGGGGGCGGTATCTACTCTCATTTAACTGCCAGCTGATATCCTGAATCTCATCCTGTTTTAATTAAGGATCGCCTGCCCCATGGGGCAGCAGATGTTCTTTGATTATTAATTAAATGTAAACAGGATGAAAATCAAAAATTATATTCTTTTCGCAGGTTTGTTTGCTGCACCCCTGCTTTTGCATGGACAGGGCAAGCTTGAAGGGAAGATCTCCGATGCTGCCGATGAGGAGGAGCTCGGGCTTCCCGGCGCTAATGTCATGTGGGTCGGCACTACCGTCGGCACAACAACAAACGCGGCAGGGTACTTCAGCCTGAGGCGGATCAGAAATGCCGAAAGACTGGTGATAAGCTTTGTAGGGTACAAAACCGATACGGTCACCGTTGCTCCGGATGAAGAATATTTCACACACACCCTTCATCAGCAGAACGAAATGGATGAAGTGATAATCGTGGGAAGAGCTGCAGGAACATTTATAAACAAGATCGATCCGGTGATGACAATAAATATCACCGGTGTGGAGCTCTGTAAAGCTGCTTGCTGCAACCTCTCTGAAAGTTTTGAGACCAATGCCTCGGTAGATGTGAACTATGCCGATGCCGCAACAGGAGCTAAACAGATACAGCTCCTCGGGCTTGCAGGAACTTATACTCAGATCCTTGCTGAAAACATCCCTTCTGTATACGGACTGAACACTGCCTATGGTCTCAATTACATCCCGGGACCCTGGATGGAGTCGATCCAGATCTCAAAGGGTACTTCATCTGTAAGAAACGGTTACGAATCGATGGCCGGACAGATTAATGTTGAATACAAGAAGCCCCGTACAAGCGAAAAATTCTACATGAACGGGTTCATGAGCGATGCAGGCAGGAAAGAGGTGAATGCAAATTCTTCGCTTCTGATCAACGACCGGCTCAGTACTCTGCTGATGGTTCACGGAGAGCTTCAGAACAGCAATAACGACCATAATGACGACGGGTTCAGGGATGAGCCCGATATCATGCAGTACAATCTCCTGAACCGGTGGGATTATATGACCGAACGCTTCACTTTCCGGACCGGGATAAAGATCCTCGGGGAAGAGAGGATCGGCGGGCAGTTCACCTACCAGCCTGATGCTCCGGATACATGGACCAACGGATTCGGTATTGACATAAACACAAAAAGGTATGAGGGATTCGCCAAAATCGGCGGCGTATTCAAAGAAGATCAGAGCATATCGGTCGGATGGATCCAGAATGTGGCATATCACGGACAGGAATCATTCTTCGGCTATAAATCATATGACGGAACCCAGAAGACATACTACTCAAACATGCTTTTCCAGTGGAATCCCGGACTCAGCAAGCACACGGTAGATGCCGGATTCAGCTACAAGTATGACCTCTACGATGAACAGCTGGATACGCTTTCTTTCGGCCGTGAAGAGTCGGTTCCCGGCATTTTTACCCAGTATACTTATACCGACAGTGCAAAAATGACACTGATCGCGGGTGTCAGGGCAGATTTTCATAATCTGTACGGCACACTTTTTACACCAAGGATCCATCTCAGGTATGTGTTAAATCCTGTATTCACATTAAGAGCCTCAATAGGGAAAGGCTTCCGTGCAAGCAATATCCTTGCAGAAAATGCATTTCTGCTTGCAAGCAGCAGGACGATGCATATTGCTGATAACCTTGACATTGAGGAAGCATGGAATGGCGGGCTGAGTCTTGCTGCCACCATTCCCTATGGTGCGAAGATACTAAGGCTCTCCGGCGAGGCATATCGCACCAGCTTCATGAACCAGGTGATAACCGACATGGATGCTGACGTAGATGAAGTCAGATTCTATAATCTCAGCGGAAAGTCATATTCCAATGTACTCCAGATGGAGGCTTCATCGACGATCTTCGAGGGTTTCGACCTGCTTGCCGCATGGAGATGGAATGACGTAAAGATGACAATCGACGGAGTTCTGCGCGAAAAACCGCTTTCAAGCAGGTATAAGGGGCTCCTTACCGCATCGTGGCTCACTCACCTGAGAAAGTGGCAGTTTGACTATACTCTCCAGCTCAACGGACCCGGAAGGATCCCATCGACTGCTGAGAATCCGGAGATGTATCAGCGCGATGACAGCTTCAGGGCTTATGTTGTTATGAATGCCCAGATCACAAGGAATTTCCGGAAATGGAACATGTACATAGGATCTGAAAACCTTACCAATTTCATGCAGCACCACCCGATCATTGCCGCTGAAGATCCTTTTGGCGGGTTCTTTGATTCAAGCCTTATCTGGGGACCGGTCCATGGAAGAAAAATATATGCCGGTTTCCGCATATTCTTTAACAGGGACACTGAATAATTTTTTAAACCATAAATCAGCTATCATGATAAACATTCGGAAACTTTTTATCGCAATGCTTCTTGTTGCAGTTCCTTCGCTTCTTTCAGCACAGGATAAAAACAAGGTTATTGAAACTGTAAAATACAAGACATCAATTGACTGTAACAATTGTGTGAATAAGATCATGACAAACCTTCCCCAGGAAAAGGGGATCAAAGATGTCAATTGCGATCTCAGCACAAAGGAGGTTACCGTTACTTATCAGAAGGATAAAAATAATCCCGACGATATCAAGAAAGCTATTGAAAAGCTGGGGTATACGGCAAAAGTGGTGACAGGAGAGACTGAAGAAAAGAAAGAGAAGTAATCTTCCTCACCCTCTCTGATCGGGGGTGTTGAAAAAGTCCTTTGAGCGCCTTCGTGACATCCTTG
>JBFYPG010000210.1:0-2943 GCA_041303415.1 Bacteroidales bacterium | reverse complement strand
TGTATAACATTTAAATTCTGTTTTTGACCTGCCAAAATATTCTGATACAAAATTGAGTGTCCTGGGCTCCAGATAGTTCAGATTCAGAAGTGTCTTTTCGACATCCTCTTTTCCGTAATACCCGATCAAAACAGCTACTTCGTTAAGAGTACCCAGACTGAAGATCCTTTCTATAACAAGCCTTTTAGAGACCTTTTTCCCCGGTCTGATATCAACATCCCAGAAATAGCTCTGTTTTAAAATATCTGAAATATCTCTTTTACTAATCATAACTATCTATAAATATACGAAAAAAGGCTGGAAATTCAAAACATCCGGCCGAATTCTTTAAACCTATGTTGTAAGGCGCGCGGTGGGCCCCCCTGGGGGTCAGGGGTGTGGGACGGGAGGTGCCGGGAAGAAGACGCACGACACACGACGCACGGCGTGAGGGCAAGAGGGCGAGAGGGCGGGATCAACGCCATCAAACCGTTGTCCCTTTCTTATATGATACAAAATACGTATGGTACAATTTCCGTACTCTCACTTAATTGCCGGAGATTTTCAGAATCCTGTTCCTGAGATATTTCTCAAACAGAGGGTCAGTTAAAAACCATGAGGAACCTTTTGAATAAATGAAGCCTTTCCCTGAAAGATCTTTTATTGCCCGTGAAATATTTATCCCATGAATTTCAGTTCCGGAATAGGGCTTGCCGGTTTCAATTATCCTGAGCAGTACAAGTTTTATCTCTCTCTTCGACGATATCTCATCCCATAACTTTTCCAGATAGTTGTTTTCAGAATCAAGCATCTTTTCAAAAATCCGGGCAATATCCGGAAGTTCTTGATCCTGCAAGGATAAAAAATAATACTCCTGAATAAATAATCTGATATAATAAGGATGCCCCCCTGTGAATTCTATCCCTTTTATAATATCCGTATCTGAAACCTTAATACCCAGCTCCCTGAATTTTACCTTAAGAAATTTCATAAGATCAGGTTCTTCGAGATAACCAGGCTGAATTATTTTCACCATCCTGTAAAATGGAGCTTTGCTTGAAATAAAAAGTTTATTCATTACTGATTCATAGCTTCCGCTAAAAAGAAACACCGACTGTTTCTGACTTTGAATAATCCCTCTGAATAGTTTTATTATCTCATTTCCGTCAAGTTTTTCAACATCGCCAAATTCATCAAACGCGAAACAGATTTTCTTTTTGTGCTTCAAAGCAAAACTGTCAATGTATTTTAATGAAGACTTCAACTGTTCCCATGGATCTCTTTGCGGTTTCCCGAAATTTAATATGAATTCAGCTCCTTCTATTTCAGTTCTGAACTTAATATTTGTAAGTATTTCTCCTAAATTTGTCTTCAGTTTTTCAAGCGCAGTATCAAGTCTTCTGTTTTTCAGAATCTGACCAGTTATTTCAAATGCAAGCCGGTTAAGGTCCGGTACTGTAAAAAAATCTATCGTGCCTGTAAAGAATCCGGCCTTGTCAAGCCTCTCAAGCACTTCAAGCATTACAGATGTTTTTCCAAATCGCCGGGGAGCGATCAGTGCAACACTCTGACCTGCCTTAACTGTTCTGATTATTTCACTGACCAGGATTTCCCTGCCGATCAATTCCTTACCTGTAACCGGCTTACCTACTTTAAGATCCATTTTTTTCTTTAAAGATAGTACAAATCTTGTATCAGACAATATTTGTCTTAATATTTTCTATGTTCTGCTTAACAGGTACAAAGGTGAGGGGTGCGAGGAAGAAGGCTCAGGGCGCAGGGCGGGAGGGCGGGAGAGCGGGAGGGCGAGAGGGCGGGAGGGCGGGATCCTGTGTCTTGTATCTTTTGTCTTTTGTCTTCTTTTCCGATCTTCCTTCACCCCGCAACCCGTAACATAAAGTATATTATTTATATTTGTACCTCTACATTGTAACAGAATATTATGAAGATCATTTCCGTCGTCGGCGCCCGCCCCAACTTTATGAAAATAGCACCGTTTATAAGGGTAATAAAGGATCACAATAATCGACACACGGCGCACGACTCACGACACACGGCGTATATAGAACATATTCTGGTTCATACTGGTCAGCATTACGACGATCGTATGTCCAGATCATTCTTTGAGGAACTCTATATACCTGAAGCAGACATTAACCTGGGTGTCGGATCGGGAACACATGCAGAACAGGTAGGACAGACAATGATAGAATTTGAAAAGGTATTGAAAGCTGAGAAACCTGACTGGGTGGTTGTCGTCGGTGATGTAAATGCCATCCTCGCCTGTTCCGTAACCGCCAAAAAGGAACAAATTAAATGCTGCCATATCGAAGCCGGACTACGGTCGGGAGATATAACAATGCCGGAAGAGATAAACAGGCTGGTTGCGGACAGGATATCGGACCTGCTGCTTACTCCTGACCTGATGTCATCGGAAAACCTGAGGAAAGAGGGTGTCCCGGAAGAGAAAATCAGGTTTGTGGGGAATATCATGATAGATACACTGGAGGCGAATAGGGGAAAGGCAGCGAATCTTAAGGTAAACGAGGTTATAGGGAAAAATCTGATTGATCAGGCAATGGCGTCAGGCGACAGGCGTCAGGCGACGGGCAAATCCGTTTCTGAATTCGATTTATTAAAGGATTCTCAAGGTAATAAATCTGGAATCTGGAATATGAAATCTGAAATTAAAGATTTTGCTGTTATGACTCTTCACAGGCCGTCGAATGTCGATACAAAAGAGATACTGGAGCCGATAGTCAGGTTTATCACTGAAGAGGTATGTAAAGAGCTGATTGTCATCTGGACTATTCATCCCCGGACACGTAAGATGCTCGAGACCTTCGGCCTTTTTGATTCAATATTCAAAATTCAAAATTTAATACTCCTGGAGCCTTTGAGTTACCTTGAGATGCTCCGCCTGAATATGGATGCCTGGGTAATGCTTACCGACAGCGGCGGACT
>JBFYPG010000209.1:0-5258 GCA_041303415.1 Bacteroidales bacterium | reverse complement strand
CGAATATAAAGAGCTCCTCGAACTGGTCAAAGATGAAGAATACTGGTTTATAATGATCAAGATAAAGAGAACGGACACCTTTCTTAAAATCTGAAGGCGAAGTGAATTTGTTTTGCTGTTCAGTGAGCGAAGCCGAACGGATGCCAGCAGCCATGCTTTCAATGATGTTCCCGCCCCTGCGGATAACTATTGGCAGCCAGTCGGTATCCTGGAACTTGTTTGCCAGTCCGCAGTGGATGAGCGACGATTTGCCTGTTCCCGATACCCCGTAAACAAGCATGATCCTGCTCTCGAACACCCTGTGATAGAGTTCTTCTATCTCGCGGTCACGGCCGAAGAAGATGGCACGGTCGTCTTTGGTGTAGCTGTCAAGAAACTTGAATGGGGACTTCATAGATTATTGTTCAATCCGGCATAGTCAAGTAAATATAGTAAAAATCAGTATCATTACAAAAGAGTCAGGTTATAAGTTAATTGTCATAATTACATGGTGGACCTTAGCGTCTTAGCGCCTTCGTGGCAAAAAATTCAGCCGCAAAGGCGCTAAGGCGCCAAGTTGCACCAGGAAAGATAATATGGTAATAAAGAAAAACTTGCAGAATGAGTTAAATAGACTTAACTTTATTCTACAGAAAAGCTGACCGCTCAGATGAAACCCTCAAGACTGAATTTGTACAGGTGGATCCTGTTGATATTGTCGCCGCTTTCTTTTACCATTATGTTGTATTTAATCGAGACTGAGGACTCAGCCGGGTTAGTGAATTCTGATGCTTTTCTTTATTTTATGATTGTGATGATATTGTATATGGTGGTTACATTAACACTTTTTGTCTCTTTCCTTTACAGAAGCAACACAATAAGTCACAGCATTAAGACAGTACTACTGGTATATTTCATTCTGTCATTATTGATATATATGATTATCCGGATATTTGGCATCTCTGTCAATGTAGGTGAGTCTATTGTGATTGGCTTTGGATATTCAATAATACTTACTATCATTCTTGCCTTCATTTCCTTCATTGAAAGAGTTGAACTCATTCTTCTGGGATTAATACCTGTGATTATTATTGGTTTCATTATTAACCGGTTTGGTGTCTCCGAAGGCGAATTCATTATTCCGTTCGCATTCTTCCTTTCCGCAATTGGTTTTATTGTTCTTGTTTTCAGATCCCTGCCTTTGCTCCGGACCGGTAAAACCAAAGGCCTGATCTTTGTTATATTTTATAGCGTGATAGCAATTCTGAATGCGCTGCTACTCATAAAATTTCTCGGTACCAGGCCTGCGCTTAACAATATCTATGATACTATCGGGGTTGTAATTTTTCTGTTTGCCTGTCTGGCGCTGTTCATTATACTGCCATTATCAAATTTCACCGAATGGCCGGCACATCAGAAACAATCTTTCAGGAGGCTGATAATTACTCCTTTAATCATCTTCCTTTTGATTTTTTCACTGAAATTTCTATTGTCTGATAAGACTTACAGAAGCATTTTCTTTAAGGAATATTCACAGAAGAAGACAATCCACTTCCAGATGGAGGATTATAAGGTCGATTTTTCCGGTGATTAGTTAGTTGTCTTTCATAAAATGGCGCCATTTGGTAAGATCTGTATCCAGCTTACCGAAAATTGATTTATCCATTGCTAGTCTTATCAGTTCTTTTTCATCAACCGGATATAACCCGAGGTTTTCTCCATCAATACACAGCAGGTACTTTTGATCCGGTGAGAATAAAGGTTGTGTTCCTTCAAATTTCCTTACCGGCAGCCTGTCGAGCCTGATCAATGATGAATAATCTGTACCTGAAAGGCAAACAGCAATATATTTGGATGAGACGTCAATAAAAGAATAGGAATAGATCAAAAATTTCGGATCCAGCGCCAAACCACTCCTGTTGATGCCATAATTATCCAGATATTCATTTCTTGGAACAAGATGAAAACTCTCGTAAGAGTAAATTATCCTGTGGTGATCATATCCATGATATCTGACTGACGGATCAAAATCAATTTTATGTGCCATGGAGATTTTGTCATCAAATGTTGATATCCTTATGGCTTCTTCATTTCCCGTAAAGGAGGCGGAAAAGTATCTCCCAAAGTAATTGTTCGGCGCCAGGGCCAGAAATCTTTTCTCCAGAGTGTCATTAAAAAAACGCCTGCGGAAAATGTCTTCACCTGTTAATCTCCATATTGTTACAGGGTGTTCTATTGAATCGGAAACACAGAGGATATACTTTGAATTCCCGGAAAAATCAACAGACCAGAAGGCAGAACCAGTATCTTTTAATCTATTGACCTTTTCATAATATCCGGTACTGTCATTATACTGCCAGATGATTACAGTGGAATCTTTTGATGCAGAAGCAACATATTTGCCGTCGGGGGAGAAAACTGCACCATTTACCTTTCTACCCTGTCCCTCCAGTTCATATTGAGAGCCTTCCTCAAGATCATAAACAGTGATGTTTTTGCCGGTATCAAGTATCGTAATAATTTTCTTCCCCGGGCAAAAATCTATAACGTCAAGAGGAGTCAGGGGATCGAAAACAACACCTGACTGATAAATTATTTCGCCGTCCTTGTTCCAGATAGTAGCTGTACTATCGAAATATACCGCAGCGAAATATTCATTATCGGTTGAGAGCTTCAATGAGACGACAGGATTAAGATTTTCTCTCTTTGAGAAAACCAGATTACCTGTTATTTCCCAGATATTTATCGTATTATCTTCAAGAAAGCCATAGATATAGTTACCGTCCGCAGAGAACCTGGCATACATGATCTCAGAGCTGCATGGAGCAAAATCGAATATTGGTTTCCGGGGATCAAGAAGATTCCCAAGGGTGTCATGATAAGGACCGTTATCAAGCATTCCGTAGAAAGCATCAGTAAGAGCTTTGATTGCTATTGTTGACGTGGTATCTTTATTATATGCATTAAGCGCTGTCTGAAAACTTAGTGAAGGGGAGAAATCACGTTGCAGGAATGCTTCTGTTGTGAGCTCTTCTGATTTGGCTGATATGTTGGATCTGAAGGAGTAAATAACTATTGAAATGATAATGAGGAAGAATCCGGCTGCTGAGTAGCTTAACGTTCGGATAAAAGCTCTTTTTCTGGCACTGATGGATCTTTTGCTGTTTTCAACAAATTCGCTCAGTTTCCTGCTAAGGAACAGCTTATCCTCATAGGGTGCTATATAGCTTAAATCATTTGGTTCCAGGTAAATCTTTCTTTTTTCGAAATTGGTGTATGCATTTTCAATGAACTGCCTGATTTCGATGATCTCCTTTTCAACGAGAGTTATTTTCTCATAGATCTTTGTCGCCAGGGCATCATGTCTCAGCTCATATCTCCCATTTTCATCCTTATCCCTTAAAATTCGGAGGTTTACAAAAGTCTGGAGCATCGTCTGGAGTTCAGTTTCTTTCAGCATTTTGCCGAAAGTCTGTGTGTATTCGCTTATTTCTTGAGCACTCATCTGTTTCTTTGTTCCCTTTGCCGAAACAAATGATTTCAGAACAGCAAGCGATTTGTCCGGATCGTGCATTAAAGAGATCTGCTCATCCAGAAAGCTGCCGAGCAGGTCGGAGACGTTGCCGGTTCTGGAGAGGAGGGAGAGGGTGAAGGATGGAGACGACCCCCCTTTTGATTCTGGTGCGGGAGACAACCCCCCCTTTGATTCTGGTGCGGGAGACAACCCCCCTTTTAATTCTGGTGTTGGAGAATACCCCCCTTTGTGTTCCCCCCCAAGGGGGGGAAGAAATCCAGTGGATAAACGAAATATTTTGTCGAGGAAAACCTGTAAGTATGTAAGCTCAACATCTGTTTCACCCGGACTCAGCTTTTCGAGAAGTGATTCGGCAAAGCCTTCTACAAGGTTGATATTGAATACTTTACATGGTTGCTTGATTGCTTCAAGGGCATTGAGGTGCGACATTTTTTCTATACGAACACGGTTTGAGAAGAATGTCGGGATGAACTTTTCAAACTCGGTAACCCCTGCCATGTACTCCTCGCGCATCACGAAGATCATCCGGCACTGGAGCTCCGATTCTGTTAATGATTTAACAATATGTATGAATGACCTTCGTTCTTCCTTATTTCCGAAAATAAAGAGCTCCTCAAACTGGTCAAAAATGAAAAAGACAGGTTTGTAATGATCAAGATAAAGAGAGCGGACCCCTTTTTTGAAATCTGAAGGAGTTAAGAATTTGTTTTGCTGATCCGTGAGCGAAGCTGAACGAATCCCTGAAGACATGCTCTCAATAATATTCCCCCCGCGGCGAATCACTATCGGCAGCCAGTCGGTATCCTGGAACTTGTTCGCCAGTCCGCAATGTATGAGCGATGACTTGCCTGTTCCTGAAACTCCGTAAACAAGCATTATCTTGCTCTCGAACACCCTGTGATAGAGCTCCTCTATCTCGCGGTCGCGGCCGAAGAAGATCGCACGGTCGTCTTTGGTGTAACTATCGAGAAACTTAAAAGGTGATCTCATTCTAAATTGTTTATCCATATTTGAATGTTGCTGGTTCCTCGTTCCTTGTTGCTTGTTAAAAATATTCTCAAATCAAACCAGCAACCAGTAACCAGGAGCCAGCAACTTATTATTTATCCTGTTTCTTCTTTTAATAGAAAATCAATCAGGTTGAACCACTTTATTCCGTTCAGATCGCCTTCAAAGTATTTATCAATTGATACTATCACTTTAGGGTAATTGTCCCTGATAGCGGACAAAGAACCTGTCTCCCTGTCAATAACCTTTTTATCATGCAGAAGGTAAGCAACCTGCAGGTAAATTTTCTGACTGCCCCTGGTTGCTACAAAATCAACTTCCAGGTCATACATTTTCCCTGTGAAGACCTGATAATTCCTTGAAATAAGTTCAAGGTAAACTATGTTTTCAAGTTTAGCCGCTATATCTGCCTGCCTGTTACCAAGCAATGCAAATGAGAATCCGATATCGCACGGGTAGTATTTTTCATATAGTTCAAGAGTCCTTTTGCCCCGGATATCAAATCTCTTTGCTTCGTGCACAAGGAAGGCATCTGTAATCCAGCGTAAATAACTGTGAACCGTATCCACCGAGCAGGTAAGATGCTGCGACTTGATATACCTGCTTATTCCTTTAGCTGTGGTTATGTTTCCGGTATTGTCGACAATATACCTGACTATCCTTTCAAGAAGGGCAACATCCCTGACCTGGTTTTTTGAAACAACATCCTTAAGCAGGATAGTGCTGTAGATTGAGC
>JBFYPG010000208.1:0-6462 GCA_041303415.1 Bacteroidales bacterium | reverse complement strand
GCTGTTGCCAGTACGGAAACTGTCGTTTTGTCTTTGACAGAAAATAATCATAATCGGGGTAAAGATTAAGGCTGTAACCGAAATATACTACTTCAGACAAGAATAATCCTGATTTTTGATTATAGTTCTTGTTATAACCGTAGTTTGATGCAATTATCGCCCTGTCGTCACAAACAAACTTAGCATTATAGACGCTCTTGTCGTGTGAATCAAGCCGGTTAAGGGTATCTGTAACATAAAGATGATTCTGTCTGGATTCACCTGGTAATTTCTCTGCGGTAAAGAAATATGCTCTTCCATTTAGTGCGTTTGTGGCATAGACAAGCATTCTGTCCGACCGCTTCCCGTTCAGATCACTGATACCAATCATGCTGTCAGCTGATGCGGTAAGTATATATTTCCCGGTACTGTTAAACTCACATGACCATATAGTATCGCTATGTGATTTAATAGTGTCGTATGGTGTGAATTTCTTAAGATGGTGATTAAAATTCCATATCAGGGCATTTTTGTCGGATGATGCAGTTGCAACAAACCGTCCGTCCGGAGAGATGTCAAGTGAATTTATTGTCCCTGTGTGACCTTCAAGTTTGTAAATCACTGATCCGGTACTATCGTATATATCTGCGCAATCATTATTGACTACTGCCATAAAATATCTGCTTCCGGGAAAGAAACGGATCAGGCGGTCATTCATCAGGTGATTTGATGTCGTTATAAAACTGAAAATCTCCTGACCTTCCATGGTATACACCACCCCTGTGTTATTCTGATATACAATCCCCAGGAAACGGTCATCATCTGATATTTCAATTGTCAATACCTGATCAGGAACCTGGAAAGTTACAGTCTTTAAATCATTCAGATCCAGGAGAATTATTTCCTTACCTGATGTCCACCCATAAAGCATAGTGCCACTTTTACTGAATTTGAGTGAACAGATGGTATCTCTTACTGGAAGTGGAACAGGAATCAACTCCTCAGGGATTGATTTATCTCCTGACATCAGTTTCTCATTCAGAAGCGAATTAAAGCTTCTCAGGATTATCCCCCGGATCACAGGAGATAAAGTATCCTCTTCCCGGATCCTGAAAGCTGTATAGAGACTGGTAAGAGGGTCTACCTGCTCCTGCAAAAGGGCTGCTGCAGTGAGATCTCTTATCTCCTGTGTATTTCTTTGTTTTACGTAATATCTGATACCCAGTGCAATAAGCCCGATGAAAATTATCGTTACAATCCTTGTCAGTCGTTTGAGCGCCTTCTGCCGGGAATATAGTTTTTCTTTGCTATCCTTAACAAACTGGTTCAATTGTAGTGAGAGGAAGAGTCTCTTTTCATAAGCCGACAGGTATTCGAGATCGTCACTGCTCAGATATATTCTCCTTGTTTTAAAAGCCTGATATGCATTCTCAACAAACTGCCGTACTTCAAGTAGTTCTTTCTCCGAAACAGTGAAATGTTCATATATCTTTGCTGCAAGAGCGTCATGCCTCAGCTCAAAATGGCCTGCATCATCCCTCTCCCTCAGTATTCTAAGATCAACAAATTTCTCGACGTACCTTATCAGGTCAGTCTCAGATAACTCCATGCTGAAGGTTTTTATTGATTCACCTATCTCCGGTGCAGTCATCTGCTTTTTAGTACCTTGTATCGAGACAAACGATTTCAGTATTGCCATTCCTGTTTCCGGATTCTCCATCTCCCTTGTCTGCTCATCAAGGAACTGGCCCAGCAGGTCTGAAACACTCCCGGCTTGTGTGAGAAGGTCTTTTGAGAATTTAATGTTGCGGGGTGCGGGGTGCGGGTTGCTGGTTGCTGGTTCTTTACTTACAGCTAATCTGAAAATCCTGTCAAGATAGATCTGAAGATATGTGAGTTCTATTTCGTTGCCGGCAGGACAAAGCTTGTCTATCAGTTCTTCTGAAAAGCCTGCTTCTGTCTCAATGCCATATACTCTGCAGGGGCCTTCAACTGCACTGATCGCATTGGTCCTCTTCATCTTCTCCACCCGGAAGCGGTTGGTGAAAATATCCGGAAGTTTTTCTTCAAATTCAGTCATCCCGGCGAGAAACTCCTCCCTGATAACAAAGATTATCCTGCAATGGGTTTCTGATTCTGTTAATTCCTTAACAGTACTTATGAATTCTGTTTTCTCTTCCTGGTTCCCGAATATAAAAAGCTCTTCAAACTGGTCGAATATCAGGAAGACAGGCTTGAAATGATCGAGATATATCGATTGAAGCTTCTCGCTTATGGACTGGTTCTCCCTTAGTTTTGTAAGAGCTTCCTTAGTGAAGGCATCATTCAGACTGTCATTAATATTGCTACCCCTTCTCACATTCACCGGCAGCCAGTCGCTCTCATCAAATCTCGATGCCAGTCCGCAGTTCACAAGTGACGACTTGCCTGTCCCGGAGATCCCGTAAACCAGAAGCATTCTGCTCTCGAAAACTCTCCTGTAAAGGTCAGTTATCTCCTGGTCGCGACCGAAAAAGACAGAGCGGTCTTCGCTGGTGTAGCTGTCAAGAAACTTAAAAGGAGACTTCATTCTATGTAGTACTTAATTTCTGTTCTGTAAGTGACAGTTGCTGGTTCCTGGTTCCTTGTTGCTGGTTGTTTCAGGAAAACCTAACAAGCAACCAGCAACTAGCAACAAGCAACTTCAGATTTCTACTCCTCCAACCGCCTGCATGAGCGCTTTATACTCCTCAACAAGTATATTGTAATTGCTGAGCGCCCTCAGGTCGCATTTCTCTGTAACCTCGGTGCCGAGATACATAAGGTGGCCGCTCCGGTACTTCGTGTACATGAAGATGTCTTTCCTGATATCAAATTTCTCCTTTGCATCAATAATCTCTGAATTGGTATCGATTATCAGAGGTGAGAGATTCAGGTAATCATCGAACGATTTTACCGACTTCATCAGCAGTACCGACTGGCTGTCGGAGAATTTGGTCTCATCTATCTCCTCTCCCTTGAAATCGGAATCCGCACTGTTCAGAAGATCAACTATATGGTGGAACTTCGCTTCATGTATCCTCGGCTTGATCACTTTAATATCCCTCACTGAAACCAGTCGGTATTTTGCGAAGAAAGCTATGCGCTGAAGGATCATCGCCAGTTTCTCTTCATATTCGACACATCTCTTTTCAATCTCAGCATCATCGAGATTGATCTGGTAGTGGCCGATTTCATTTCTTTCGGGCACCCAGAAATCAAGGGCTGCAAAGAACTTCTTATCGAACTGTTCATTCATTTCGGCCAGGAACCATTCTACTTTCTGATCTGTATAAGCTGTTGCAAGCGTTCTGATCAGCCAGCAGAAAGTACCCATGGTAAGAACAGAGAATCTGTCAGCGAATTCCTTTTTGATATTATCAGGCAAAGTTGCCTTGCTTTGAGTTATGTCGTACCACACCTGGCACACCATCACAAAGCTTATGAACTGGATCGTACGTTCAATCGTCTTGAAGATCTGGTCGAGGCGCTGTCTTCCCAGCTGTCTCATTGAGCCGGAAAAGAGCCTTCGCAGTTCAACCCCTACCGGCCACGGGAAATTCTTGACGACCTGGTCGGCAATAAGGCGGTAGTCGGTCTCTTCGCCCATATCCTTATCGGGGAGGAATTTTGAAAGGGAAGGCCGGTACTTAACCATCTCCTCAAACACTTTGTGAACAAGTTCTTCATTAATGGCAGCCATAATCATATGATTATTAGGGTAAAACCGGAGTTTATTTCAGGCATATAGGTAAAGTTAGGAGATATTCGGGGGAATAGCAATAGTATTTTGGGAGAAAATGGAATGGTATTGGTTGCTGGTTACTGGCTACTGGTTGCTGGTTCCATATAAAAACAAGCAACAAGGGACCAGGAACAAGCAACTGTTACCTTATTTCCCTGCCATTCTGTTAAACAGCTCCCGCTGCTCTATCATCGCAGCCACCCGGTCTTCCGGTTCTGTCCTGGCTTCAAGGAGTATCCAGCCAGAGTATTTTATTCCTGTAAATAGATCAAACAGCTGCTGGTATGGATAATTGCCATCATTCAGTTCGCGAATGTGGACGGTGTCGCCGAACCATTTGCTTACGCTATTGAAGTTGGCTTCAAGCCCGGGAGGCAAAAGATCCTGGTCGTTGCAGTTCCAACACATCTTAACATTATCTTCGGTCACCTGCTCAAAGATGGCTCTCATATTGGGGATCTCCTGGGTGATTTCGCCATGCACCTCAACCCTGATGATCTGATCAAAATCCTGTGCAAACTTCCCGATCTCATTCAGCGATGCAGCTATCTGTGCAATGGTTCTTTCACGCGGCACTTCAGGTGGCATGAAGTTCGGCTTAACCTTCAGTCCGGTTGCGCCAATATCTCTGCAGAGCTTAATATACTCCTTCGACTGGTCAATGTTCCAGCGTAGCTTTTCAGCATCAGGAGAGTGAAACTCGAAGTTCGATCCATAGCCAATGCAGATAACTGAGCTGTCGGCAAACCTCTTCCTAACCTCTGCCCGCTGTTCGGCAGTAAGGCTTATCTCAACCTTGTGAGCATGTTCCGTTCTCAGCTCCACTCCAAGATAATCTGATGTTTCACAGTTTTTTATCAGCGTATCAAGATTCCAGTCCCTGCCCCACTGATAGGTAACAAGACCGAAATTCATGCCACCCGGAACAGCATTTACCAGCTCCGGGAAATCCTTAAGAAATACCAGGGCAGCTCCTGCCCCAAGGGTGGTTTGAATGAATTGACGACGGGAAAAATTGGTTTTCATACTACCTCTGGTATAATATACGGTTTCCTGTACTCCCTGGTCAGAAGCTTGTCTGCCTCCTTATCCTTTACAAATTTCTCATTCGCACCGTCAAAGGTAAGCTGCCTGTTGAGCTTGTATGAGATATTTGCCAGGGCAGGAAGCGCCGATGACATATAGCCTTCAAGGATGTCGCTGTGCAGATCCTCATTTTTGCCTGATCTGATTGCATCAATGAAGTTTGCATAATGCACCGAATCTCCCGGAGGAGCCATGAATGTCGGGTCAGCAGGTTTCTCTCCTACATCCGAACCTGCAAATGGTTTGTTTTCGCGCTTGCGGTATGCCTTCCAGTTGCCCCCATCTATTTCCATGTAACCTTCAGTTCCATAAAACATATTCCCGATCCTTATTTCAAGTCCTGCCTCTGCATGGGTGTAACGGCCGCGGGTTTCAAACTCAAGGATCTTGCCATCTTTATACTTGAAAACAGAGGTCTGTGTGTTAGGCGTCTCCTGCGAGCACTCTTTGGGATCAATTCCGAACAGGTTACCCATTGAATAAATTGTCAAAGGATGTTCGTTCTTGTTGAGTCCCCAGCGGGCGATATCGAACTGGTGAGGTCCCTGGTTGGCTGTATCTCCTCCACCCGTGTTCCAGTGCCAGTGCCAGTTGTAGTGAGTCCGTTTTTCGTTGTAGGGCTGCCATGCTGCCGGACCGAGCCACATGTCATAATGAAGTGATTCGGGTGGTGTGCTGTCAGATGAAATCCCGAATGAATCGCGCGGTTTGAAGCATAGTCCCTTGGCCATGAAAACTTCTCCTATTCCTCCGTTGTGAAGGAATTTTATTGCATCCATCACGCCAGGGATAGAACGGTTCTGCATCCCGCACTGAACACGTACATTATATTTCCTGGCAGCCTGAACCATGCGCCGTCCTTCGAGCACGGTATGGCATGCAGGTTTTTCAACATAAACATGCTTTCCTGCCTGGCAGGCCCAGACTGTTCCAAGTGCGTGCCAGAAGTTGGGAGTTGCGAATGATACAGCATGTATGTCCTTGTTTTCAAATACCCTGCGCATATCCCATACGGTTGCAGGGGTTTCACCTGTCCTGTCTAGAACGTTCTTCACCATGTCAGGAAAATACTGCTCATCCACATCGCAGAGCATGGTTATCCTGACGTTCTTACTCTCCTTAAGCAATCCGAAGTTGCTTATATGGGTGCCGCCCTGTCCTCGGATGCCTATCACAGCAACGTTAATGCGGTCGTTGGCTCCCTGGACAGACCTGAATGATCTGGCGCTCAATGCCACGCCGCCTATGGCAATGCCTGCAGAACCCAGAACGGTCTGTTTGATGAATTCTCTTCTCTTCGTCATTTTATAATTGGTTTAGGTTAATCTAGTAAGTGTTATAAATTTAAATGTTTTAAATTTACTTTCCCAAAGGTACGAATGTTAAAAAGACAAATATTAATACTTTCTGTACTTCTATTATTTGCCGGCAACAAAGCAGAAGCACAGGATTCACTTTATTTCAAGGGACAAATATCAGCATATACACATGTAAATCCCAATAACAAGCTTCCCTGGTGGAATGGTGCAAGGTACATCCCGCAATTGAATTACAGGTATGACCTGAAAGAAAACAGGCTGATCGATTTTGAAGCTTCAGCAAATCTGTATGGTAATATGGGCATCCGCCCGTTT
>JBFYPG010000207.1:0-3032 GCA_041303415.1 Bacteroidales bacterium | reverse complement strand
TACATACGAAGAATATGAAACCCTGATAAAGGAAAATCAGAAGGATAAAAATGGCACGCTGGTGTACCTCTATACGACGAATAAGGAAGAACAGTTCAGCTTTATTGAATCTGCCCGTGCAAAGGGATATGACGTCCTTATGATGGATGGATACCTGGACACACATTTCATTAATCATGTGGAAAGCAAGATGAAGAACAGTCATTTCGTCCGGGTTGACGCTGATGTTGCCGATAAACTGATCATGAAGGATGAAAAGCGTGAATCAAAGCTTTCTGAAGTGCATCAGCACGATCTTTCGGAAGTATTCGAAAGCCAGCTGCCGGACAATAAGTCACACTTCTCAGTGGTTTTTGAGAGCCTCGGTGAATCCGATAGTCCCATCGTCATTACCCAGTCGGAATATATGCGCCGCATGAAGGATATGTCCCAATTGGGCGGCCCTGCCAGCTTTTACGGTAATCTTCCCGATCATTTCAGCGTGGTGGTCAATGCCAATCACCCCATAATCCAAAAAATAAATGAGGATAAGGAAAAGAAATGCCGGAAAGACCTCGACAAGTTCGATGAAAAAATAAAACCGCTGGAAGACAACAAAAAGGAAATTGAGACTGCCAACAAGGACAAAAAAGAGGAAGAGATACCACAGACTGACAAAGACCGGATCACCGATCTGGATAAGAAAATCAACGAATTCAGGGATAAAAGAAAAGAAGTGCTGGATGGATTCGGTGGCAAACATAAACTGGTAAAACAACTGATTGACATTGCCCTTTTATCCAATAATATGCTGAAAGGCGAGGATCTGAACCGGTTTATCAAGCGGAGTATTGAATTATTATAGGGACAAGAAGGGACAAGAAGGGACAAGGCCCTATGTTTGTAAAAAATAAGTTTCAGGAAGTTTATTAGTTTTGATTTGGCCATCTAAACAAATAAAAACCTGAAACTTATGGAAACACAAAGTAACAAATTAGATTTCAGCAATCAAAACATTTTTGTTGGTTTTGATGTGCATTTAAGGAGTTGGAAAATTACAGTCATGACAGAAGAAGTGACATATAAAACCTTCGTACAGGATCCGAAACCGGATCTATTGTACCAGTATTTAAGGAGGAATTTTCCTGGAGGTAATTATCATTCTGCATATGAGGCTGGTTTTTGCGGCTACTGGATACACAATAAATTAAAATCACTAGGAATAAACTCTTGTGTTATAAATCCGGCAGATATTCCGACAAGTAATAAAGAAAAAATACAAAAAGAAGATAAGCGGGATAGTAGAAAAATAGCCCGATCTTTACGTAACGGAGACCTAATACCCATACATGTGCCCACATCAAAAACCATAGAGGACAGAGGACTGGTCAGGGTCAGAAGCACATTGATAAAAGACCAGACTCGTTATAAGAACAGGATAAAATCATTTCTATATTTTCATGGTATAGATATACCTGAATCATTTGCCAAATCGCAAAGTCACTGGTCAAAAAGATTTATCACCTGGCTTGAGAGCATTAAAATGGAGGAAGAAAGTGCACAAATAACACTATCCCTTTTAATATCAGAAATTAACCATTTAAGAGCATCTGTGCTGGAGATATCAAGGAAGATCAGAAAATTAAGTGAAACCCCTGGCTATAAAGAAAATATTAAATTATTACGAAGTGTTCCCGGCATAGGAATAACAACATCGATGGAAATACTTACTGAAATTGAGACTATTGATAGGTTTAATAATCTTGATAAGCTCTGTAGCTTTATTGGATTTGTTCCATCGACACACTCATCCGGAGAAAAAGATAAGACAGGTGATATTACTCCAAGAGGTCATAGCGTATTACGTTCTGCACTTATCGAAAGTTCATGGATAGCAATACGTAATGACCCAGCGCTAATGAAAAGTTATCTTGAATATTGCAAACGTATGGACCCAAATAAAGCGATTGTCAGGATAGCCAAAAAGCTTTTAAGCAGAATAAAATATGTACTTAAAAATAAACAGCCATATGTATCTTCAATTGTACGATAATATAAACTATGCAAAAACAAACTAAATATGTGAGACTGTCACTTGTCCCTTGCAGTTTTGAAATAATCGAAATCTGTATTGACGAGGCCACAGCTCACTTTCTATAAAAATATAAACGAGGTAATGCAGTCATGGTTAAATACTCCATGGTCTGTTCATAGAAGGTTGTTTTTGTAGAGTTTGTTCATTGACAGAAGGAGAACTGAGTTTTATAAGCCATAAAGACAATGGATAATTAAGAATGAATAAAACTCTCTTATAAGGGAGCCTTATCCAAAGTTATAAACCTTATTGCTGGTGAGTTGCTTTCCAGCATAGCTCACGTCCTCTTCAGGTTTATAATGTAAAATATGAAAAAAAATACCCTGAAAGTTGTTTTACAACATAGAAGGGACAAGTAATACCTAAAAACCTAAACTGCTAAAAACCTAAACTGCTAGAAGGCTAAACCGCTATACACCTAAACCGCTATATTCCAGACAGCAAGACCTGCCTGCCACCAGGCAGGCCGCACGACTCCCTAAAGGACTCCCACCAGCTTTTCCAGTTTGTTCCCCCTGGATCCCTTGATTAGAATAAAAGAGTCTTTTATGGGTGAATGGGTTAAAACCGATATTAGAGAAGATACATCAGGATACCATGGATAGCCGGCTGATTTTGCCGGAGATTCAAATCCCCGGCCAAGGCAGATCACCTTTTGCCCGGTATATTTTTTAAGGTTGCCGATAATTGCCTTATGCTCCCTTAAGGAAGATTTCCCCAGCTCCAGCATCTCCCCCAGTATGATAAGGCTGTTATCGCGCTGCCTGATCATAAAGTTCTCTATGGCAGCTTTCATGCTGGAAGGATTAGCGTTGTATGCATCCATGATGATCTCATTGCTGGCTGTTTTAATGAACTGGGAGCGGTTGTTGTCGGGGATATACTGCTCAACGGCAGCGGATATCAACGATGGCGGGATGCCGAAATGCTTTCCGACAGCATAGGCAGCCAGCATGTT
>JBFYPG010000206.1:0-50245 GCA_041303415.1 Bacteroidales bacterium | reverse complement strand
GAATTTGTTGAGTATGTGTCATCGGATAATGATTTTAAAGCTTCGGTGCCCCTTGATGTGGCAACGGCAGACGGTGTTACCATTTATGGGGCTAATTCGGCTGATGGGAAGATATATGTGTTTAGAAAATAACCCCCCAACCCCCTCTGAAGCTTCGCTTGGAGCAGGCCTGAAGGGGGCTAATTTGAGGATATAATGTAATTTGTTGATATTATGGGTATTACAAGATCTGTTTTTCTTAAGAGGTTGATTCAAGCCATCCTGGCGTCAGTTCTGGGATTGATCGCTTTAGTGCTGAGTAAACGGGTTGTTGCAGGCAATGATTGCAGCAGCTGCCCGGGAAACGGTATTTGTAAAGGTGAGACAGATTGCAGTAAGTTCTTAGCGGAAAAGAGATGAAAGAAGAAAAAAATAAATACCAGTCGCGGAGGGATTTTGTAAGAAAGGCAGGCAAGGCTATTGCAGCAGTGTCGCTGATTGCAGTCCCCCTTCTGCTTACAAAAAAGAGTACAGCGTCTGGATTAGTATGGCAAATCGATCCTTATAAATGTACCACCTGTGGGAACTGCAAGACAAGCTGTGTGCTCACACCATCAGCATCAAAATGCTTTCATGCGCATTTGCTTTGCGGCTACTGTGATCTCTGCGGCGGATACCTGAAGGAAGGAGCAAAATCAATCAGTACCGGAGCCGAAGTTCAGATGTGTCCGACAGGAGCAATTGAAAGAAAATTCGTTGAAGAGCCTTTTTTTGAATACAACATCAATGAAGAGCTTTGCGACGGTTGTGCAAAATGTGTGAAAGGATGCAAGGATTTTGGGAATGGTTCACTCTTCATGCAGATAAAGCAGGAGCTGTGCGTCAATTGCAACGATTGCGCCATTGCACGAAACTGCCCATCAGATGCCATCTCAAGAGTTCCGGCAGATTTTCAATACAAAATAAAAGACAGGGTTTGATTTAATATTCAAGATTCAAGATTCAAGATTCAAATTTTTACAGTTTGAATTTTACAGTTTAAGGTTTAAATGCTAGAGGAAATTGATGAATAAACGGTATATACCATACATCCTGTTAATTATAATGCTGCTGTGGCACACTGTCATGTTCGCACAGGAAAGGTTCCCGCGTCCCGAATTCGAATCAGGTTATGTTTATCCCGAAGCTCAGCTTCCTTTGCAGAGGTCGATAGCCTGGGAGTATATTGATGTGGCCGTGCTTATCGCTGCCCTTTCAGTCACAGCGTGGCTTGCAATAAAAAAACGGTCAAGGCAGGGGTTAATCTGGATGGCAGTTTTTTCGATGGCCTACTTCGGATTCTTCCGTGAAGGGTGTATCTGTTCAGTGGGATCAGTACAAAATGTCTCACTAGCTCTTTTCAACAGCACCTATACCATACCACTAACGGCCCTTCTGTTCTTTCTAATCCCGCTGATCTTTGCCCTTTTCTTCGGAAGGGTATTCTGTGCAGGGGTTTGTCCGCTTGGCGCAATACAGGAGCTGACAGGGATAAAACCGGTGAAACTTCCGAAGAGTGTTGAAGCAGTGATGACTGCGATACCTTTTGTATACCTGGCGCTGGCTGTGCTCTTTTCCGCCATGCAGAGTGAGTTCATCATATGCAGGTACGATCCTTTCATAGGCATCTACCGCCTCGATGCGCCTTACACCATGATAATATTCGGCGTACTGCTGCTAATTGCAGGCATATTTCTCAACAGGCCCTATTGCAGGTACCTGTGCCCCTATGGTGTCCTCCTGGGCATCTTTTCAAGGTTTGCCGGAAGACACCTTACAATAACCCCGGCAGAGTGCACTAACTGCAGGCTCTGCGAAGAGGATGCCTGCCCGTATGATGCAATATTGCCTTCGAATCCCGGGCAGGTGAAGGAGGACCCGTCAAGGTCAAGGAGGAGATTCATTGCCTATTTTCTGCTCATCCCTGTTTTTGCTGCCGCCGGAGGCTTCCTGTTTTACAACATGGCCCCGGGACTTTCCAGGGTTCACCGGGACGTACGCCTCGCCCGGGAGATAAGAATAGAGAAAGAGACAGGCGTTGAGGCTCTGTTGAAAACTGCAGTTGCTTTCAAGGAGACAGGTGAGACCGAGGAACAACTCTTTGACAAGGAGATGAAGATTATCCTGAGATTCAGAAGATCTGCGCCATGGGTGGGAATATTCCTGGGGCTCTCGCTGGGAATAAGCCTGGTTTCGCTTACGGTAATAAGGACAAGAACAGAATACAAACCCCACCAGGGAAAATGTTATAGTTGCGGCAGGTGCTGGAAATACTGCCCTGTTGAAGTTAATAAGACAGTTAAATGATAAAACTGACGGAAAAAGAAACAGGTATACTGAAGGTTATCAGCCAGATAGCCGGGATATTTACTGTGATCGTGGCTTTGACGATGATATTCAGTCTTGGTCAGTTAAAGACAATCAATCCTCTTGATAATCCTGCTTTTGCGGCTGCAAAGGAGCAGTACGACAAAGATATTGAGAACGCTGCCCTGGCAGAACAGGTAAGGGCAATGGACCTGATGGCGCGCAAAGCATATTTTGCTTCACGGCGGCAGGTGGAAACCGGAGCATACCTTCTCCTGGTTGGTGCAATTGTCTTCATAACGGCCCAGCGGCTTATCGCCGGAAATGAAAAAACAGTACCGGACATGCCTGGTGAGAAGCCTGACCTTACAGCAGGAAAGGCACGAAGCAGGAGATACGTTCTTGCTACAGCATCGCTGCTTACAGTAGCAGCCATAGCCATTTCTTTTGTACTGCGCAGCAATCTGCCGGACTTGCGCCCGCAGGGAGTTTCAGACACAGACACTGAAGCAAAAGAATCAAGAAGAGAAAAGAGAGCCTTAAGGTCATCAAGGGATGCAAAGGAGGAAGCAGCAGTTATTGCAGATGAATTCCAGCCTGATGCAACAAATTATCCTTCTTTCAGGGGACAGGATGGCCGAGGTAATGCGGGTGGATCAGGATATCCCACGGAATGGAACGGTGAAGCCGGTATAAATATTAAATGGAAGATTCAGCTTCCTAAAGACGGAAAAAGCTCCCCCATCATCTGGGGGGACAAACTGTTTGTAACAGGCGCCGAAGGACTCAACGGTGAACTATATTGCCTGGACAAAAACACTGGAAGCACTTTATGGACAGCTTCAGCTTCGGGACTTCCCGGAGAGCCGGAAGCCCTTCCGGAAATGGATGCTGAAGCCGGGATGGCAGTTTCATCGGCAGCGGTGAACGGGAACGCCGTTTGTGCGATTTTTGCAAATGGGAACCTCATATGCCATGATCTGGATGGAAACAGGAAATGGTCTTTAAATTTAGGCTCACTCAATAATCTGTATGGTTATTCATGTTCACTTATTATTTACGAAAACACGCTGATTATCCAGCACGATTCAGATTCAAGGCTCTCGATGATGGGATTTGATATAGAGACAGGTAATATGCTATGGGAGACTGCGCGAAGAGGTCATCCGGCGTGGTCGTCACCTTCAATCGGAACGTTTAATGGCAAACCCCAGGTTATCATCAACGGAAATCCTGCCGTAACCGCTTACGACCCTGTGGATGGAAAAGAGCTCTGGTCGGTTGATGTGCTGACAGGAGATGTTGCTCCCTCGCTCGCAGTGAACAGCGCATATGTATATGCCGTAACTGATTATGCCAGGCTGGCTGCAGTCAGACCCGGCACCGGAGCTGCAATAGTGTGGGAGGATAATATGTATACAACAGATGTTTCAAGCCCTGTTGCCAACAACGAAATACTAATAATCGCTACAGGATATGGTGATGTTGCCTGCTATAATGCAATTAAAGGCGATACATTGTGGACACACTATTTTATGGAGCAGTTCTATTCATCTCCCATAATAGCTGACGGCAAAGTTTACCTTCTTGACCGAAACGGTACGACACACATCGTGAACGCCTCAAAGGAATTTGAGTTGGTTTCGGTGTCACCGCTCGGCGAACCGGTTGACTGCACTCCGGCATTTTCGGATCAGATGATCTATATAAGAGGAAGGAATAATCTTTACTGTATATCGCAGAATTGAGAAAAGAAGATAAACATATTAAAAGCGAATCCTGTAACTGCAGGCCTCTTGATATCAATGAGATAACCTCAGTTGTTGATGAAGTGGTGTCGGTTACAGGCCGTGAAAAGGAGAAAGTGATCCTGGTCCTTCAGGAGGTCCAGAAGAGGCTTAATTATCTTCCGTCAGAAGCGCTGAAGCATATATGCAGCATTACGGATATAACCCCCGGCCAGTTATCATCCGTATCCACATTCTATTCCCAGTTCAGACATCTGCCGGTGGGAGAGCATACTGTAAAGATATGCTCAGGGACTGCCTGTCATGTGAAGGGATCACAGCTGATTTCGGAAGCTTTTCTGAGAGAGCTGAAAATTGATGCTACAACAAGCACCTCTCCCGATAATCTCTTTTCTATTGAAGAGGTGGCCTGCCTGGGATGCTGCACACTGGCTCCGGTTGTGCAGATCGACGGCAAGACATACGGACATGTGAAGCCTACTCAGGCAGGGGAGATAATAAAGAATTTCCTTGTAACCCATACAAAGGATGTTGCAGCACGGAAAGAGGGAGATGGCGATGAACATGAGGCAGAAGTCAGGATCGGCCTGGGATCATGCTGTGTTGCTGGTGGAAGCAAGGACGTACTAGCCAGACTGATTGAAGTAAAGAATGGATATGACCTTAACATAAAACTCAAGCCGGTAGGATGCGTGGGAGTATGTAACCAGACCCCCCTTCTTGAGATCGTGACCAGGGATGAAGTTCACTCACGTTATACAAATGTAAAAGAGGAGCAGGTTGAAGAGATACTTTTAAAGCATGTAAAACCGGGGAAACTGAATAAAAAACTGAAATTCAGGATAAACGATCTTGCAGATACATTCATATCTGATAAAATGCTTGGCAGTCCGGTGAATCTCAGCAGCGATATGAGGGAAATATACCTCAATAATTTCCTGCAGCTTCAGATCCATCTGGCGACAATAAACAGCGGCATATTATCTCCCGATTCTTTTGATGAATATGAAATGCTTGGAGGCTTCAGGGCACTCAGGCAGGCAGTACATCTTCTTGATCCCTCAACTCTGATTGATACAATTGAAAAGAGCGGGCTTAGAGGCCGGGGGGGTGCAGGATTTCTTACCGGCAGGAAATGGAGAATACTTGCCGGAGAATCAGGACTTCTCAAATATGTTGTCTGCAACGGTGATGAGGGCGACCCGGGAGCCTTTATGGACAGGATGCTTCTTGAATCCTTTCCTTTCAGGATAATTGAAGGCATGCTCATCGCTGGTTTTGCCACGGGAGCACGGGAAGGGATTTTCTATATCAGGGCGGAATACCCGCTTGCTGTTTCAAGGGTGCGCCATGCCCTGAAGGTATGCTATGAAAAAGGAATACTCGGCGAGAATATAAGCCAGTCAGGATTTTCATTCGACATAAGGATCTTTGAGGGAGCAGGTGCATTTGTGTGCGGTGAGGAAACCGCACTGATAGCATCTCTTGAAGGTAAAAGGGGAACACCGCATCTGCGTCCTCCCTACCCTGCTGTAAAGGGATTCATGGATAAACCCACCCTGGTAAACAATGTGGAGACGCTTGCACTGGTGCCATGGATCATAGAGAACGGCAATGAGGCATTCAGCAGCATAGGCACAGAAATGAGCAAGGGGACGAAGGTGTTCGCGCTGGCAGGAAAAGTGGCCAGGGGAGGTCTCATTGAGGTTCCGATGGGTATCACGATACGGGACATCGTTGAGAAAATAGGCGAAGGGGTCGGCGGTGACAAGAAATTCAAGGCTATCCAGATTGGCGGTCCGTCGGGAGGCTGCATTCCGGCAAGCATGTCGGATACTCCCATTGATTATGAGGAGCTTACAAAAATGGGCGCAATGATGGGCTCCGGCGGCATGGTTGTACTCGATGATTCCGACTGTATGGTCGATATAGCCAAATACTTCCTCACATTCACCCATAAGCAGTCTTGCGGTAAATGCACCTTTTGCCGGATCGGAACAAAGCACATGCTGGATATTCTGACGAAGCTGAGCCAGGGCAAAGCCACCATGGACGAACTGGATGAACTGGAAAAACTATGTACTTCAGTTAAAAATGGCAGCCTGTGCGGCCTTGGCAAAACAGCTCCCAATCCGGTGCTGACAGGTTTGAAATATTTCAGGGAGGAGTATGAGGCACACACAAAAGGCTGGTGTCCGGCCAAAAAATGCAGAGACCTTATCAAATATGTCATCAATGATAAATGCACAGGATGCACAAAGTGTTTCCAGGAGTGCCCTGTATCGGCAATTGGATTCAAACCGTATGAAAAGCATGAAATAGATTTAGCTCTATGCACAAAATGCGATAACTGCAGGGTGGTCTGCCCTGAAAATGCTGTAGAAATTGTAAATATAAATGATCAGGCTTAAGATAGATAATAAGGATATTGAGGTTGCTGACGGGCAGACCATTCTGGACGCTGCAGTGAAGGCAGGGATTCATGTACCCACCATGTGCCACAAGGATGGGATTGAGCACTATTCGTCGTGCATGGTATGCATGGTAAAGGACAATAAAAGAGAGAGTTATATACCGTCATGTTCAGCTCTTGCACAGGAAGGGATGGAGATAGATGCATCGTGTGAAGATGTTCTGTTTTTAAGGAAGAAAGCCGTCGAACTGCTCCTTTCAGAGCACAGGGCTGAATGTGAAGCTCCCTGCAGGGTTGTCTGTCCTGCCGGCTACAACATTCCCGTGATGAACAGGCTCCTTATTGCAGGCGAGACTGAAAAGGCAATTGAACTTGCACGCGAAGAGATCACCACCCCCGAGGTAGTCTGTGTTGAATGTCCCGGTTACTGTGAGAATGCATGCAGGCGGAAAAAGGTTGATCAGCCGATATCAATACGTAACATATATCTCTTTGTTTCACAAAGAATTAATAAATATAGAGCCACATCAGAATCTGTAAATCAGGATGTTAATGCTTCCGTGGAACAGAAGAAAATAAAAAATACCAATCCTCTGAAGAAGAGGTTCTCTTCAAGAATCGGCAAGCTTGACGAGATTGAGTTTAAAGAGTGGTTGAAGGAGTGCACCGGCAGCGGTGAACGGATAAGGGAGATAGCAGACTTCAGGTCTGCAGGCATTGAGGCAGAAAACTGCATGCATTGCGATTGCAGGGCTTCAGAAAACTGCAAGCTGAGGGCGATTGCGGAAGAATTTGGCATAAGGGATCCGACAGGAAAACTGGTCAATGCTCCCATACAAAAGAAGATTAATATTAATACCGGCCTGATTTTTGAGAATGCAAAGTGTATTAAATGCGGACTCTGTGTAAGGGTGTGCGAGGACAGTAATGATGAACCTGCTCTCTGTTTTATACACAGGGGATTCATCTCAATAATCTCCGAGCCTTTAACGACGGAGTTCGATGATATTTTGAAGACACAAACTGATAAATGCATTGAAGTATGCCCCACGGGAGCTCTAAGCAGGTTTAAATAAAGCTTTAAATGAAAAAAGTCCTGTTCATATCATACCTTATATATATATGCCAGCTCTCAGGTGCCCAGGTGCAGGATAATAACTGGAATGTATTCCGGGGAAAAAGCGACCTCTCGGGCAGCACAAAGAGTGAAATTGCAGATTCGCCTGTATTGCTGTGGAATGTAGCTACCGGCGTAAGGACTAAATCATCACCGGTTCTTAATGATGGTGTTATTTATTTCGGCAATGAAAAAGGGACGCTGTATGCCACAGGTATTGACGGGAATACAAGGTGGAAATATGAGACCGGCAGTCCTATTGAGGCCCCTCCTATGATATTCAGCGACAAAGTTTATGTAGGCTCTTCCGATGGAGTCCTTCGTGCTGTAAATAAGCTTACCGGGAAGCTCGCATGGTCATATCATACTGATAATCAGATAACAGGGTCGGCCAATGTATGGGTAGCAGGAAAGCTTGCCGGCATTATCTTCGGCAGCTATGATTATTTCCTCCATTGTGTTGATCCTGAAACAGGAAAGCCGCTATGGAGGCTTGAGACCATGAATTATGTCAATGGTACACCTGCCGTGGCCAACAACAGGATAATTTTCGGCGGGTGTGATGGCATAATGAGGGTTGTTGATCCGAGGACAGGGACAGAACGGGATACTTTCGACATAGGGGTCTATATTGCGGCCTCACCCGCAGTGATGAATGACAGGGTATATTTCGGAGATTATGACGGAAGCTTTTACTGTCTGGATATCATGGCAGGCAGGATAGCCTGGCAGATGATACCTGAGACAATAACAGGATCTATTCTTGGAATACCTGCGGCTGGAACCAATTCAGTGGTGATCGGCAATGAGGACAAGCATCTCTATTGCTACAATGCGACTGACGGAAGGCCGGTCTGGAAATACAGAACTAACGGAAGGGTGGTCGGTTCCGCTGTTGTGACACCATCCAAAGTCCTCTTTGGCAGTATGGATGGTATTGTATATATACTAGGACTGGCAAGCGGGAAGAAAATGTGGAGCTTCAACGCAGGTGCTGGAATAAGCAGCTCACCTGCAGTGAGCCAGGGCCGGTTCTATCTCCTGACCGAGGACGGGCGTTTACTGGCATTTGGAAACAAATGATAATATGAAAATAGTTTATCTGATAACTGGCTCAGGAGGTTCGTTCTATTGTGCGAACTGCTACCGCGACATGCTCTATTTCAGGGCTATCAAGAAAGTGCCGGGAACGACGGCTAAAGCGATTCCTCTTTACCTTCCCCCCGACAGCGATGTGAACAGGGAAGATGCATTTGACAAAAATGTTTTTTTCGGCGCCATCTCGCTTTATATGCGGGAGAAGATAAGGATATTCAGGAATATGCCGCGCTTTCTCGAAAAGTTCTTCAATTCAAAACCATTCCTCAGGATTGCCGCAAAGCTTGCCGGAACTACCCGCTCCGAAGGCCTTGAAGACATGACCCTTAACATGATTGAAGGTGATAATGCCTTTCGTCCCGATGAGATGAGAAGGCTGGTAAACTACTTGAAATCTGAAGGTTTGCCTGATGTTATCCATCTGTCAAATGCACTGATACTGGGCCTTGCCAGGCAGATCAAGAAGATGATGGATGTGAAGATAGTATGCTCACTGCTTAATGAAGATGACTGGATCGATGACATGGCTGAACCTTATAAAAGCAAAGCATGGAAGATGATTGGGGCAGAGTCAGTATATGTTGACGGTTTTATAACCCCCAGCAGGTATTATAAAGAGCATTTCATCAGCAAAACAGGAGTTAAAGGCGACAATATTCATGTTGTGCCCCTGGGCTTTGATCCTCCTGAATACGGCAAATCAAAAGATCCTTCAAAGCCTCCTGCAATCGGATTTTTCGACAGGATAAGCTATCACAACGGATTTGACAAGCTCGTTGATGCATTTATCATGCTGAAATCGCAAAACGCGATACCAGGTCTGACACTTAATGTATGCGGGGGTTTTACAGGTGTTGACAGGCCCTTCATTTCAGAGCAGATAAAAAAGATCAGGGAAAAGGGATTGCAGAAAAGCATAAGAATATACCCTGAATTCAGTGGTGACAAGAAAGCGGAATTCTTTAGTGATGTAGATGTGATCAGTGTCCCTGTGCGAAAATACGACGGTTACGGTCTTTACATTATAGAAGCAAACAGTGCCGGTATACCTGTTGTACAGCCGGCAACCGGAGCATTCCCTGAAATAGTGGAAATGACCGGAGGGGGAATAATTTATTTGCCCGACACTGTGGAAGAGCTTGCGGAGAACCTTAAGAAAATGATGACTGACACAGAATTAAGGAAAAAACTTGGCTATGAGGGAATTACAAATGTAAGATCCATTCTGTCGCTTGACAGGATGTCAGAAGGCCTGTCAGCAGCGTACAATGAAATAACAAAAGGGAAATAATATGCTCATTATCAAGGGACTCACAAAATCATTTATCCAGAGGGGACTGGTGCTCGATAATCTGGAGCTTTCGGTAAATGAGGGAGATTCACTGGCTGTTACAGGACCATCAGGTTCGGGTAAGACAACACTGATGAACATGATCGGGCTGCTTGACAAGCCTGATGCGGGAGAAATACTCTTTCGCGGAAAATCAATTCTGGGGTTTACTCCTGAAGAATCGGCCCTCTATAGAAACAGGAATATCGGATTTGTTTTCCAGGATCATCTTCTTCTGCCCCATCTGAATGTTTCCGAAAATATACTGCTGCCTGTTGTTGCGACAAAAAATACTGAGGTTGAATTTGAAGAAAAGAAGAAGTATGCATTTGAGCTGATGGATAAAATGGGCATAAAAGGACTTTCAGGTAAATACCCATGGCAAATCTCAGGTGGTGAAGCTCAAAGGGTAACACTTGTAAGGGCCCTGATCAACAGACCCTCCCTCCTGCTGGCAGATGAGCCTACCGGTTCGCTCGACTTAAAAAATGCCTCTATCCTTGCTGATCTGCTTACCCTGATGAACAATGAGACCGGTACTGCCATGATCTTGGCAACCCATTCTGCCGGCCTTGCTGCCAGGATGAAAAAACACCTGAAGCTTGAAAACGGAAGGCTTACTGAATGAACCTGTTTGAAAGTCTGAAGCAATGAGGTCACTAACGGCAACAATAAGGCGTTCACTCGTTTATTACAGAAGAAATGCTGTAAATCAAATAGTTATAGTTGCCCTGCTCTCTGCCGTTATTTCAGGTTCTCTATTCACCGGAGATTCAGTCCGGTCAAGTCTGAAAAAGAATGCATCTGAAAAACTCGGCAGCACTGAAATAGTTATCAGTTCCGGGCTCCGATACTTTCATCCGGCACTGGCAGCAGGATTGTCGGAGCGGTCGGGCGAAAAATGTGCAGTCATCCTGGAAGCAGACGGTTACAGCCAGAATTTTGCAACAGGTGCCACAGCCCTTAACACTAGGATTTACGGGATTACGGAAGAGTTCTGGCGGTTTCACGGACTGGAACCTGTTGTTATCGAGCCGGGTACAGCTGCCATTAACCTCAGGCTTGCAGAAGAGACTGGAGTGAGTGAGGGTGACGATATAATAATTGTATTCAGGGAGAGCGACCCCATACCCGAAAATGCGCCCTTTGCTCCTTCCGAAGGAGGCACCCTTTCAAAAGTCATGAGAGTAGGTAAAATACTTGCCACAAATGAAATGGGTAACTTTTCGCTTGGCATAAGCCAGGTGAATCCCCTGAACATTTTTATAAACCTTTCTGAAACCACAGGAGATATAACAAAAAAACCAAGGGTGAACAGGCTGCTGGTCACCAGTGAAGCAGAACGTACAGTTTCTGCCTTCACTGATGACCTCCGGCAGATACTCACTCCTGCCGATATAGGATTGAGTGTGCGGAAATCATCCAAAACAGGCGAGCCTGAGATCATCTCTGACCGTATATTCATTGACAGTGCGCTGGTTTCCGGCATCACGTCAATCCTGCCGTCAGCTTCGCCGACAATAACATACCTGGGCAACAACATGCAGCTGGGGCAGAAAGCAATACCATATTCTTTCATAACTGCATCTTCATACAGGGAGCAGGGAGGGAATGAGATCATAATAAACAGGTGGGCTGCTGATGACCTTGATGCCCGGTCAGGAGATACACTGCTGATTTCATGGTATGATCCCGACTACAGGAATCAGCTAAGTGAAACAAGTGGTTATTTCATTATCAGCGACATAGTTGGAGACGATCATCAATATGCCGATCCGTCACTGATGCCTGAATTTCCAGGGATATCGGGAAGCGCAACCTGTTCATCATGGGATGCGGGAGTACCGTTATTGATGGAAAAGATCAGGGATAAGGATGAACAATACTGGAACAGGTACCAGGGGACGCCCAAGGCGTTTATCAGCTATGAGACGGGTAAAAAAATATGGGGAAGCAATTTCGGACCTGCCACTGCACTAAGGTTTCCGCCTTCTGATGATCCGGATACAATTTTCATGAAGCTTTCCGGAAGCCTGGATCCTCTTATGTCGGGGTTCACAGTTATATCTATTTTGCAAAAGACCGGTGATGCTGCATCCAACGGGGTTAATTTCAGTACACTGTTTCTCGGACTATCATTTTTTATCATATTATCATGCCTCATCCTGCTTTCGCTTGCAGTTTCAATGTTCTTTGACTCAAGGAAAGATCAGGTAAAGACACTCTTCGCCCTTGGATTCAGGAACAACAGTATCAGGAATCTCCTGTTTACGGAAACAATGATAATCTCGTTAACCGGAGCCATTCCTGGAGTCTTACTTGGTTATCTCTTCAATATTATCATTGTTGATGCCCTGAATTCCGTATGGAAGGGGGCTGTTCAGACAAATACCCTCTCGCCTGACTTAAGCATAACCACTCTTATTACCGGATTTATTGCAACAATAATTGTTACAGCAATTCTACTTCTTGTTAAAGCGCGCAGATACCTTAAACAGCTGAGTGAAAGGAAAGAGGGCAGGCTTAAAAGCCATTCAGGGAAAAAGAATTTGTTTTTCCTGATAATTTTCCTTGCTGCAGCAGCAATCTTTTTTACTCTTTCAATGGGATCATCCGGACATACAACTGAGTTTTCCTTTAATGCCGGTGCACTTCTGTTCCTGGGATTAACACTGATGCTGAGACAGTATTATATAAGGTACAGGGGCGAATGTGAGGATTTCAGCCCATGCAAACCTGATCTGTCACGGAAATTTTACCAGTTCAATCCGGCTCATGCAATTACTCCCACCATATTCATCGCGGCAGGTATCTTTGCGGTTATCATTACAGGGGCCAACAGGCAGGAAATGAGTGAAAAGATGCTTATGCCTTCAGGAGGGACAGGGGGATTCATGTTCTGGGCCGAAACTGCAGTTCCCGTGCGCGAAAACCTCAGCACTGAAGAAGGCAGAAATGAATTCGGTCTTAATGAGCCGGACCTGATTGATCTGATGATCTTGCCTGCAAAACGGCTTCCCGGAGATGATGCGAGCTGTCTTAACCTTAATCATATAACCGCCCCTCCCATATTGGGCATTGAGCCGGACATATTAATTTCAAAAGGCCTCTTTTCTTTTGTATCATCAACAGGAAGCAATGAAATAAATCCATGGAGCCTTCTCAATGAAAAGCCTGCAGAAAATACCATATACGGAATTGCCGACCAGACTGTGCTTCAGTGGGGATTGCGCATAAAGACCGGTGATACGCTGGTTTACCGTGCAGAAAACGGACAGCCGCTGAATATCGTTATTTGTGCGGGATTGAAATCTTCTGTTTTCCAGGGATATATTCTGACGGGGCGGGAAAATTTCGATAAGTATTTCACGTCGGTCCCCGGCAGTTCAGTTTTTCTTATAGATGGTAAACTTGAGTTGACCGATCTCTACAGGGAAACACTGAGCGACAGGTTTTCACATTTCGGAATGTCGGTTGTGCCGGCATCTGAAAAACTGGCTTCATTTTTCGTGGTCACCAACACATATCTTGATGTATTCATGATCCTGGGCGTCTTAGGATTGATACTTGGCGTCGCAGGGCTGGGCTTTGTGCTTCACAGGAACTTAAGCCAGCGAAAGAGGGAATTTGCGCTGATGACTGCGACCGGCTATACCATCAGGCAGATAAGGAGCCTGATAATGAAGGAGCATGTTATTATACTTCTCTGGGGAATGATCACCGGTACAGTTTCGGGAATGACAGCAACGCTTCAATCGCTGAGGAGCGGATCGGAACTTCCGTGGAACATTATTGTAATGATGATCCTGCTGGTGCTGATATCAGGTATTTCGGCAATCCTGATCTCAGTGAGGTCAGTTAAGAGCTCATCTCTTGTCAGTAAGCTCAGGAAGGAGTGACCATTACTTCCCTACTGCATACAGATATTCCTGAGATCTGAAAAATATCATTCTATCGGTGATCGATGGTACTGTCATTGATATGCTGTTCATCGGAATCTCTTCAAGGATTTTGAATTCATCTCCATCGCTTATAATATATACTGTACCCTCCTCGCTGACAATATAGATCCTGCCGTCTGACGCAACAGGAGAAGCTATAAAGCTTTCAGCCTTTCCAATCTTTGCATTATATATCTCACTGCCAGTAAGCGGATCAAGGCAGTTAATGGTGCCGTTCCAGTTCACGTTATAGAGTCTGTTGCGGTAAAGCAGCATTGTATGCATATATGAACCCATTCTCGGATGGCTCCATGCAACAGCTTCATTTGATGTTTCACCATCTTTCAGGGTAATGTCTCCCTTTGCATTTTTTCTGATTGCCAGTATCGGTGAAGATTTACCATGTGCGCTGTTAAAATATACCAGGTCATTGCCTATTACCGGGGTCGGTATCTGGATATCTCCGCCTCCCGACATCCGCCATATCTCCTCCCCTGTACTGAAGTCGTATGCTCCGCGGTGTTTATAGCCGTTAACAACTATATAATCCCTGTCATTATATGTATATATATTAGGTGTGCACCATCCGGGTATTTCCTCCCTCTCTTTTTTCCAGATCTCTTTTCCGGTTTTTACATCAAGCGCAGCGATAAACGAATCTTCGAGAACATCAGCCTGTATTATGACTGTACCTTTGTGAATGACTGGTGAGCTGGCAAACTCCCACTCAGCATTTTTCATTACCGCCCATATTGACTTGAGAACACCAAAATCTTTCTGCCATATCAGGTTCCCGTTAAAATCGTAGCAATAGAGGCCCTCGGATCCGAATAAGGCTACCGCATGCACTCCATCGACAGCCATGGTAGTATTTGCGTGGGTTGATTTTGGGTGGCGCTTTATTTTCGGTACTCCTTTGTATGGTGTTCTTTCCCAAAGTATCTTACCGGTATTCTTATCAATACAATAGACTTTCCACTCATGTACCGAAGAATCATTTACCGGGCGGACATCGCCGTAGAGACCCGGCTTAAATCCGGCTTTATCGCCTTCACTGACTGCAGTTGTGATGAAGAGCCTGTCGCCCCAGATTGCAGGACTTGATATACCCATACCTGGAATTTTCACTTTCCACTTTATATTAGTATTATTTTCAAAGCTGAAATCTGAAGGCAGGTCTGTGTCGTCCAGGACTCCCGAAGCGAGATACCCCCTGTAGCCCGGCCATTGGCGCTCCGGAGCAAGCTGACAGTTTGCAAATCCATGGATCAGCAGCAGGAATATGAGTAGCACCGATACTTTTATGGTCTTCATTGTTTATGGTTTTGAAGGAACAGAATTTTCAGAACTTAAATGTGTAACCTAGTGTCAGAATGTTCTCATCAGTCAGGTCGGGAAAATAGTCACGCTGGAAAATGTAACCAACCTGGACTTCATGACGGGCAGTAATATCGACTTCGAATCCTCCTCCTGCCCTTTTCTTGTCGATGATTCTTTCTGAATCTTTGAAAAGGGGACAAAATAACTCTCCATATAAATAAGGATCGACCGGCAGGGATGGGAAATCATATTGTGCTTTAATACGGAACCTGGCATGAGACGTCGGCAGCTTGTCGTTTTCATCTTCTATAAATGTTTTGTATCTCTGCTGGAATATTATCCGCCCTGAGATTTCAAGATCACCGAGCGGCAGTGTGCCCTTTACATGTACGAACCACTTGTGTCTTATATGGTAAGCATCATCATCTTCAATATTCTCTGAAATCCTGTAAGAGGCTGCTGCAGCAAGATAATCATTGAATTTATAGGAAATTTCTCCTTCAATGAAACCCTCCTCGAGGTTTCCGGCATTATCGAATGTCCTGAAACTGGAAGATATATCGGCTTCAAGATTATTTATAATATCAAACCGGACTGAAGCATTATACCATATCCCAAAATCTTTTTCCTGAGAAAATATATTTAAGGTAAGAAGGCAAAGCAAAAGTGAGATCGATAATTTACTATTCATCGTCATCATCATCTTTGTTATTGCCGTTTTCTGCTTCGGTTTTGTTTTCAGGATCGCTCACGTAATAATAGATAGTCAGTTCACAGGTATCCCTGAGAAAATCTATTTTGCCTGTTTCAACCCTGTTTATTTTATTTATTCCTGTCCTTTCACTGAGGTCGGCAAGGAGATCTGCACGTTTTTCAGGCTTTATAAGTCCGATCTTTTCATAAATTATGAGCTTGGAGGATTCGTGCTTCAGAAGCCACAGTTTTTCGAGACCGTATGTGATGAACACGATTACCATATTTGAAAAAAGAAGGTCGATAAGGCTTGTATCCGTGCTGGTAAGGGCGTTTATCACCGAAACTCCGATTATCAGGAACAGGTATGTCATCTCCTTGATCGGCATTGCATTTGTGCGGTACCTGATGATTCCGAAGATAGCAAACAGGCCGAGAGCAAATCCTATCTGAAGCTTGACGCTCTCAAGAAGGAAGCAGAGCAGGAATACTATGGTTGCAATAAGGATATAGGTGAAAAGGTAATCCTTTCGTTTGGTTGTTGAATAGTAAAGCCATCTTACCAGGATAACTATGACACCGGTGTTGAGTATGAACCGCAGAATAAATTCAAGGAAATTTACCGGGTCGATAAGCTGGATGCCTGCAATGTTAACATTTGCAGATGAAAAGGTGTCAGTGATGTTCATTTTGTATTTTATTAATCATTAAAATCGTTGGCTTCAGGCTGTTTGTCCTGAGTTGTTCATTCAGCAGAGCATTTCCAATGCAGTACTTGCTGAACCCGGCGGGATAGATGGCAGATGCCTTGAGTATTTCTGTTATACGCGACCGTTCGCTAAAGCTCTCTTTCTTTACCTCCACTACGGCTATGGAAGGCAGTCCGGCCACTTTTCCTTCCCGTCCCGAATAAGAAATATCCCAGTCAATTGTTACACGTTCGCTGATGCCGGTTCCTGTAAAAGTCATTCTGGTGAAAGTGCTGATCAGGACAGATTTAAGATCCAGTGGCCGGTATGGAATGTGCTTTTCAATGAATTCACAGGCTGCAGTGCTATATGTGCCGTCAGGGGGAAGATCATCGGCGATGCGCCATTTTACGGTTCTGTTACGGTTCGTTTTCTTTTTCACCTCAAGGAAGGTGATGCCGCTTGTTTCATATTTTCTGAACCTTATCTTGTGGCGGGCAAGTTTGCCTGTAACATGCTGGTTAAAGAAAAGATAACCGGGTGTGTCAAGATAAGTCGTATGGTATGAAAAAGCCCTTTCCCCCCCTATTTCAAGTATCCTGTAGTCGCCATTCAGATTTGTGAGCAACTGAGGAAGCCGGAAAGACGAAAAGACATATTTAGTATCTGTCCGGTCCATCAGTTTAACACTGTCCATTTCCTCCAGGCTGATCTTCGAAAAGGAAGCCAGTGTTTCCGGTATCTGCTTCGACAAGATCATTCAGAATGTAGTATACTGATATAACTTCCGTGTTTTTGGCTTCTTGTTTGGCTCATATACAACCTTCTCCACCCTGAGTCCGTTTTCGATCCTGTATTCCGAGTATTCGATCAGTTTGCCGGCAGGATCATATTCTTCTTCTCTTATCTTGTTGTCATCAGCATCGTATTGATACCTGAAATGTTTGTCGATCTTCCCCTGCTTGTAGGTTATTTCTTCAAGGATATTTCCGCGCTCGTCATAATAGGTTTCAGATTCCTTGTATTGTTTTCTTACCAGCTGGTCATATTTTTCTTCCAGGACAATGAGGCTCTTTACCCTGGGTTTGGAATCCTTGGTCTTTTGACCTGAGGCTGACAGGCAAAAACCTGCAAGAAACAGCATCAGAATGACCGGTTTTATTTTTTCCATGATTATCACTTTTAAATTATTCTTGGTTAAAGTTCACAAATCTCTGCACTTAAATACGATAAATCATTGCTGATATTGCCGGAGCTGGTATAACATACACAAAACATTTCAGCACTTGTTAAGCCCCAGGTCAGTAATCAAGGGACGTGAAGGATCGAGCGAAGGGAGGATCACAAGCGCGGCTCCAAGAGCCGTAGCATTCTTAATTTCAGATGTATAAACATTTTTCATCGGATAAGCGTCTGAAATCAGTCTGGTGAAGAACGGATTAACGGCAAAACCTCCGGTGATATAGATATTTTCGACATTATCTTCTGTGGGAATAACAAGGGCAACTGCTTCTGCTGCGAGCTCCGAAAGCTCAACCATAAGCTGATGATAACCTTCAGCAAAAGATTTGAATTCAAAGAAATCAAGCTTATCTTTTATTTCCCTGGAATAAGGCTGGCTCCCGAAGAAGAACCTGTTTTCGCCGTATTTCTCCCTGCAGGATTCGAGCAGTTTCGTATCCGGCTTTAAGGTTTTGTAAAACTCAGTGCCTGTTTTAAAATGATCGCTCAGCATTTTTACAGCAGCTTCATGCAGATGACCCAGGAAAAGCCGTGATGATTTAACCGGCTTGCGTGTGATGCTCATGTAGCAAAGACAGTCGCGATCGAGTTGTTCGGCAGTAAGGATCTCTGAATTGAAAGGATTCATATTGATGCACCATGTGCCTGTGGAAACAAGAATAAATTTGTGCCGGTCCACTGCGAAGTATGGAGCAAGTGATGCAGAACTGTCATGAATGCCGATACCCACTTTTATGATTTTATCTTCGATTTCAACATCAATAAGCGTGCTGACATCCACAGGATCGGGAAGCTTAAGACCTTCATCCGCTGTCCAGTGATGGTAGGTCATGGTATCGAAATCCCACAAGGCGGTATGGCACCCGATTGAAGTATGTTCAGAGTACACTTTTCCGGTAAGCAGGTATGAGAGGTATTGCGGAAAATGGAGTATGTGATGCACTCTTGAAAAGAGGCCGGGTTTTGTGCATTTCAGCCACATTGCCTGCATGCCTGAGTTCAGCATGCCGAGTGCCGGTGATGCCGTTCTTCTGCAGAATTCATCCTGTCCGCCCGATTTCTTATAAACACTCTCCGGTATCTTTTCATCAACAGGCTTGAGGTAATTGTACACGGGGGTCACTCTTTTTCCATCTACGTCAAGGTACGCAAGAGTGGCGCCATAGGTGGCAAAGTTTATTGCTGTGAGGTCGTATTTATCCGACCTGGCAAGGCGTGTGACAGAATCCTTTATCCATATTTCAATCAGATCTATGTCGTCACACGGGAAGCCGTCTTCATCCGTTGTCTCAGCGAATTTCTCCTCTGCCTCCCAGATAAGTTTCAGATCATAATTAAAGAGAATTACCTTTTTGTTTGTTTTCCCTACATCAAATACTGCAATGACCTTTTCTTTCATCTGTTACTGAGCACTTCTTTTTCGTATTTCAATATTTCATCAATATAATCCTTTCCTACCGGAACCTTATTCTTCAGGCAATAGTAATCCCAGACTGCTCCGAAAGGTTTTGTCTTCATGAGCTCCATCAGTGAAAGCCTTTCAAAGCTTTTTCCCCTGTTTTCAAATTCAAGCAGGGTGTCATAGGGCTCAAGCAGAGCATACATGAATGCCATCTGTGCAGCGCGTGTACCGATGACATATGCACCGATCCTGTTCAGGCTTGCATCAAAGAAATCGAGTCCGATATTAACCCTTCCGAGGGCTTTGGCTCTGACAATCTCCTGAGCAATGAGCAGCAGGTCGTCGTTGAAAGTAACCACATGATCACTGTCCCAGCGGATGCCCCTTGTGAGATGAAGAAGCAGCTCGTCGATATAGAGAAGAATGGAGGAAATTTTATCCCCTACCTGTTCAGTGGGATGAAAATGCCCGTTGTCAAGGGTTATCATAATATTGTTCTTCACTGCATATCCAAGATAGAAATCGTGTGATCCGACAACCATAGCTTCTGAACCGATACCGAAAAGCTTGCTCTCAACAGAATCTTTCAGGTACTTTTTGGGATATTTAACTGAAAATATTTCATCGAGTGATTTCTTCAGCAGTTTCCTGAGTGTATATCTGTCGACCGGGGTATCTTTAGAACCATCAGGGATCCAGAGATTATGGACACAGGGTGTTCCAAGCTGTCGTCCCATTTCCGCTGAGATCTTGCGGCATCTCTTAGTATGTTCAACCCAGAATTTCCTGATCCGTGGGTTCTTGCTTGAGAGGGTGTAGCCGTCATCTGCCAGCGGGTGGGAGAAGCAGGTGCAGTTAAAGTCAAGCCCCAGTTTTCTTTTCTTTGCCCAGTTGATCCATCCCTGGAAATGGCTTACCCCGATCTGGTCACGGTCAACCCGTTTGCCGCCGAATTCACCGTAGATGGCATGAAGGCTGAGACGCTGTCTGCCGGGAAGAAGTGACAGTACCTTGTCCAGGTCGTCACGCATCTGCCTTATGTTTTTTGCTTTACCCGGGAAATTACCGGTCGCCTGGATGCCGCCTCCGCCAAGTTCAGCCCCCTCTTTTTCGAATCCTCCCACATCATCGGTCTGCCAGCAGTGAAGGCTTATCACTATGTTGTCCATTTCCCTGAGCACCTTCGCAGTGTCTACTCCAAGCTCTGCATATTGTTGCTTTGCAAGCTGATACGCTTTTTCGATTGCTTCTTTTTTCATATCGTTCATAATTTTAATTTATTTCCAATATTAAGAGGCGACAGGCGTCGGGCGTCAGGCTTCAGGAAGATTCTTTTACAGCCTGATGCCTGATGCCCGTTGCCCGATGCCTTTCTTATTCCATATAGAAAACCTGTTCCAGCGGAATGCTTACCGGGGAATTATCAGGATTAGTTTCCATGATGTCGGCCATATACTTCCACCATCGCTTAACCACTTCGTTTGAACCGAGATCCTGGGATGAGCTCCCGCCTGACTGTTCCTGGTAGGCGAAAAGAGTGCCGGACTCTTCGTCAAGGAAGATCGAATAATTGCCTATCCCTTCTTTCTTAAGCAGGTTTCTAAGCTCCGGCCAGATCTCATTGTGCCTTTTACGGTATTCCTCCTTCAGGCCAGGATTGAGTTTCATCTTAAAACCAAATCTCCTTATCATATTATATATATATTAACCCAGTTTGACGATAAATGTGGAAAGAATGAGAACCGCGATACCAACAATCAGTACAACTATCGTCTTTGCTTTAACTCCTTTCCACTCCTTTAATATAATGCCCCAGATATTGCTGATGGCAATATTCAGAGCCATCAGAATGCTCCATCCGAATACTGACATTTCTGCAGGAAGCTTGCTTGATCCCATGCCGAAGAAATGAAACTGAAGGAACCATAATAATCCGGCAAGGAAAGTAAAGAACAGATTATTCAGAAGCATATTCCCCGTGACAGTATAGTAATCCTTATAAGTCCTGTTTTTGATATTCAGAAATCCACAGTAAACCAGGTTTGTGAAAAATCCGCCTAGAAGTATGAATATTAGTGAAGGGTTTTTCTGGAAAAGAGGATTGGTGCCATGAGCCAGTGCAATGTCTTCAATAGGCTTCCCGGCTTCGAAGCCGAAGTTGAAACATGCACTCATAATACCTGCAAAGATGGCGATAAGTATGCCCTTCTTCAGGGCAAATTCCCTTACTGCTGCCTTTTTTTCCTCCTCCGACATTTCCCTGCTTTTAAGCGATCCTGCATAGCCAATGATTATGATGCCTGCAACCGTTACAGAAACACCAATTACGGTAAGTACCCCTCCTGTAGTTGCAAAAAGATCTTGTCCGGCAATGATGGGCGGCAGAAGTGTCCCAAATGCAGCGCAAAGGCCCAATGCTATGCTTTGTCCGAGAGCAACGCCGAGGTAGCGCAGGCTTAATCCGAAGGTCAATCCGCCGAACCCCCACAATACGCCGAAGAAAACTGCCATAAGCTTTGCGGAGTAGGGTGCCTCATTGATTATTGGCATCAGCTCGCCTTTCGGAATGAATATCAGGGCAAAAATCCATGGAATGATTATCCATGCAAAGAGACCCTGGCTCAACCAGTATGACTCCCATGCCCATGACCGTACTTTCTTGAAAGGGACATAAAAACTTGCAGCCCCTAAGCTTCCTGCTGCAATTAACAATATTCCCGCAATCGGATTCATTTAATTTTATTTAATTTGAACTGCAATTTAGAAATTTAATTTTATTTGAAGATTTTAATATTCGGAGTTGTCTGACAAATATTTACAAATATGAAAAAACTAATCCTTTCCATCTCCCTTATTATCATTTCTGCAGTGATCTTTGCACAGGACCTTACAGTATATGACCTGAAGGTTGAACACAAAAAGAATCCTTACGGCATCGATAATCAGAATCCGCGGTTTTCGTGGAAAATAAATGGCCCCGGATTCAATATCATGCAAATGGCTTATTCTATCAGGGTTGCAACCGATCCTAAATTCCCGGCATCAAAGATCTTCTGGCAATCGGGAATGATAAACTCTGGCGGATCAATCCTCCAGGAGTATAAAGGACCTGCATTGAAATCAGGTCAGAAATATTACTGGCAGGTTAAAATCCGGGACAACAGGGGTAAAGAATCAAAATGGAGCGAAACGGCTTTCTGGGAAACAGGGCTCTTCTCCCCTTCCGACTGGAAGGCAAAATGGATCGAGATGGAAGGCGATACCAACCGATATTCGCCTTCGCCCCATTTCAGGAAAGAATTTTCGGTGAGCAAGAGTGTCGTAAGGGCAATGGTATATGTTACTTCACACGGCTTTTATGAACTCCACATTAACGGTTCAAAGGTAGGCGACCAGGTGCTTACGCCCGGATGGACAACATACGGCAAACGTCTTCAATACCAGGTGTTTGATGTGACAGGCATGATTGCAAAAGGCAACAATGCGGTCGGTGCAGTTCTGGGTGACGGCTGGTACAGGGGAACGCTGGCGTGGGGAAACAACTGGGCCATATACGGAAAGAGGCTGGGCCTTCTGATGCAGATGAAGCTGACCTATTCCGATGGCACTGAAGAAATGATCATCACTGATGAAACCTGGAAATGCAGCAACGATGGTGCCATAAGGATGAATGACCTCTATAACGGCGAGACCTACGATGCCAGGAAAAAACTTACAGGATGGAGCAAAACCGGCTATGATGAAAGATACTGGGTAAAAGTACGAGTGGCTGAATACAGTATTCCGCTGATAACGTCTGAAAGTGTCGCTGTCAGGAAAATGAATGAACTAAAGCCTGTAAAGATATTCAGGACTCCTAAGGGAAGTCTTATTGCAGACATGGGCCAGAATATGGTCGGATGGATCCGGCTCAGGGTTTCAGGCCCAGCAGGAACTGTCATAAAAATCCGACATGCTGAAGTCCTGGACAAATACGGGGAATTCTATACCGAGAACCTGCGGTTGGCAAAATGCGAGCTTCAGTACACTCTTGCAGGAAGCGGCGAAGAGATCTACGAACCGCGCTTTACATTTATGGGATTCAGGTATATTGAGGTTACCGGGTTCCCAGGGACACTGACTCCGGATAACCTTACAGGTATTGTAGTCCATTCCGATATGGAACTTACAGGATACTATGAAAGCTCCAGCAAGCTGCTGAATCAGCTTCAGCACAACATTCAGTGGGGACAGAAAGGCAACTTTGTCGATGTGCCTACTGATTGCCCCCAAAGGGATGAGCGCCTGGGATGGACCGGTGATGCACAGGCTTTCAGCAGAACAGCAGCATTCAATTTCAATGCGGCACCTTTCTTTACAAAATGGCTGAAGGATGTTGCTCTTGATCAGAAGCCGGGAGGTGAGGTTCCTGATGTTATTCCCGATGTACTCAACCGGCAGAATGCCACCACAGCACAGCCTTCAGCCGGCTGGGGCGATGTTGCAGTGATTGTTCCATGGACTATGTATACAGTTTATGGAGACAGGAGGCTTCTTGAGCAGCAGTACCCGAGCATGAAAGCATGGGTGGAGTATATAAGGAAGAGAGCAGGCGAAAGCTATATCTGGAAAGGAGGCAGCAAATACGGCGACTGGCTCTTCTATCACCCGCCCGTGAACAATCACCCGGAACCTGACGGGCATACTGACCATGACTTCATTGCAACTGCCTTTTATGCCTATTCAACAAAACTTCTTGCAGATGCGGCCAGGGAGCTTGGCAACACAGATGATGAAAAGTATTACAGTGGACTCTTTAACATGATCAAATCGGTGTTCATCCATGAATATGTGACTCCTTCCGGCCGTGTAGGCACCAATTCTCAAACCTCCTACGTGCTTTCCCTCATGTTCGATCTTCTGCCTGAGGAGCTGAGGGATGAAGCTGCGGCATTTCTCGTGAACGATATAAAAAGCAGGCGCAATCACCTGTCGACCGGATTCCTGGGCACCCCTTATTTGTGTCATATACTTACGCATACCGGCTATCCTGATGTAGCATACGACCTGTTGCTGCAGGAGACATATCCGTCATGGCTCTATCCGGTTAAGATGGGAGCCACCACGATATGGGAGCGGTGGGACGGACAGAAGACAGATTCCACTTTTCAGGATGCCGGTATGAACTCATTTAACCATTATGCATACGGAGCTATCGGTGACTGGATGTACAGGGTATCAGCAGGAATTGAAGCCAGATCACCGGGTTATAAGGATATTCTGATCCAGCCGCATGTCACAGACAAACTCAATTATTCAAAGGCATCCTTTGAAAGTTCTTATGGAACAATATCCTCGGGATGGGAAGTGAAGGACGGAAAAATATTTGTAAGTGTGAAGATACCTGCAAACACAAACGCGCTCATTCTTCTGCCCGCAGATGATCCTTCCAGAATTTATGAAAGCGGAGCTGCGCTGGCAGGAAACAAAAAATTCAGGTCGGTAGCCAAACAGGATGGAGTTACAGCTGTTGAAACGGGGTCGGGTGAATACCTGTTCGAGATTACACGGTAAATGGAATTTGTAAGGAGCCATTATGGTGAATTTGCCGCGCTGCTGGTGGCATTTTTCTGGACCATCACCGCACTGGCATTTGAATCGGCAAGCAAGAGGGTCGGATCCCTGGCAGTAAATCTGTTAAGGCTTATTATCGGCTTTATCTTCCTGAGCATTTTCGCGCTGTTTTACAGGGGAATGATCCTTCCCCTTGATGCTTCAGGTGAGAACTGGTTGTGGCTTATTCTATCGGGACTGATCGGATTCGTATTCGGCGACCTGTTCCTCTTTAAATCATATACAATAATCGGATCGAGGTTTGCCATGCTTATTATGACACTGGTCCCTCCCATCACGGCTTTTTTCGGATGGCTTCTTATGGGAGAGCGCCTTAAACCGATGCATTATCTTGGCATGGCGCTTACGTTCACAGGAATAGCCATGGCAATCTTCAATCGCAACGGGAAAGGCGAAAAGCTTTCACTGAAGCTGTCACCTCTGGGCATATTATATGCTTTCGGCGGTGCGGTCGGACAGGCACTCGGACTTGTGCTCAGCAAGAAAGGTCTTACTAACTATGATCCGTTCGCAGCAACTCAGATCAGGATCATTGCCGGCATAGCAGGCTTTGCATTGCTGGTTACCTTCATGAAAAGATGGAAAAGCATAAGGGATGCACTGAAGAACAGGGCAGGAATGAAATCACTTTCGCTTGGTGCATTTTTTGGTCCTTTTCTTGGGGTCTCATTTTCACTTGTTTCTGTGAAATTCACAGAAGCGGGTGTTGCATCAACCATTATGGCCCTTGTACCTATATTTATAATAGCACCTGCCGTTGTGCTTTACAGGGAGAAAGTAACTGCTGCCGAAATTATCGGAGCTGTAATAAGTGTCGCAGGTGTTGCATTGTTTTTCATGTAAAGAGAAATGAAATCAGAAGAATTAAGAAACAGGATACCGGCATATGAGATTCTGTTTAAAGCAACTCGCAGCGGAGGGCCGGGTGGACAGAATGTAAATAAGGTGAGCACAAGAGTGGAACTGAGATTTAATGTTTATGCATCGGAAGTACTGACATTACAGGAAAAGGCGTTGATATCCCGGAAGCTTAAAAGCAAGCTAACCGGTTCCGGCGATCTGATTGTGACTTCACAGTCAGAAAGAAGCCAGTTGATGAACAGAAAAAAGGCTGAAGAGAAATTTTATAAACTTCTGGCTTCTGCACTGACTGAAAAAAGAAAACGAAAGCCGACAAAACCGACTGAAGCTTCGAAGAAAAAAAGACTTGAAAATAAAAATCAACGGGGTGAAATAAAGAAACTCCGGAAAGTATCAGGTGCAGATGAATAGATTTTAATTTTGGAAGATGCAGAAGATTGCTTCGTCGTCCCGATTCCTCGGGACTCCTCGCAATGACTTCAATCCTGATGCAACATATACCAACCAGCAACCAGCAACCAGGAACATGCAACTTTATTACACTTCCTTAAGTTTCCATCTGCCTCTCCGGAAAACCATTAATGCCGTAAGTGTCATAATTGTTTCGGCGATTACGATTGCGACAAACACTCCGTTTTCGTTCATTCCCGACCTGATCGCGAGTATATAGGCAAGGGGGATTTCGATCATCCAGTAAGCAAAGAAGTTTATCACCAGAGGTGTTGTAGTGTCGCCGGCCCCGTTGAAGGAATTTGACAGGACCATTCCCAGTCCGTAACCTATAAATCCGATGCTTATTATTCTGAGGCAGTCGGTTCCTGCTTTCACAACTGCCGGATCGCTAATAAACAGTTTTATAAATGGTGCCGGAAATGAGACAAGCACAATGCCTACTATACCCAGAAGTATCATGTTGACGTATCCTGTAATCATCACTGAACGTTCTGCCCTTTCCGGTTTCCGGGCACCCAGGTTTTGTCCGACCAGTGTCGATGCAGCATTGCTTATCCCCCACGACGGCAGGAGAATAAAACTGATGATCCTTATTGCTATAGTATAACCTGCAACTACTTCACTGCCGAAAACTGATATTATCCTTACAAGCGCTATCCAGCTTGATGTTGCAATCAGGTTCTGTCCAATGCTGCCGAGTGAGATCTTTATCAGTTGCAGAATAATCCTGAGGCTGATTCCGAAGTGCTTAAGCGAGAGCTGTATCCTTTTCCTTCCGAAGAAAAGAAGATAGAACTGATACAGTACAGCTATGCCGCGTCCGGTTGTTGTTGCTATTGCGGCACCCGCGATTCCCATTTCAGGGAAGGGACCAAGTCCGAAGATAAGGCAGGGATCGAGGACGATATTAATAAGGTTCCCGATGAACAGGACGCGCATTGCAACTGCTGCATCGCCGGCGCTTCTGAAAATTGCATTGATGATGAACAGAAGCATAACAACAATATTCCCGGCAAGAGATATTGTTGCATACTGCGACATCTCCTCTACGATCACAGATGATGCACCCATTACATCGAGAAGATCTTTTGCGAATATTGCACCCGGCACGGCGATGATGACCGACACCAGCATCCCGGTGAATATCGCCTGTAACGCAGTGAACGATGCCCTGTCAGGATTTTTTTCTCCTATCCTCCTCGACACCAGGGATGTTGTTGCTGTAGCAAGTCCAAGTGAAATAGCATAGACGATCGTCAGCAAAGATTCTGTAAGTCCTACAGTGGCGACAGCATCGGATCCAAGTTTCGATACGAAGAAAATATCGACGACAACGAAGATCGACTCCATAAGCATTTCCAGGACTGCAGGAATTGAAAGCAGCAGTATTGCGCGGCTCAGCTTCACCTCCGTGAAGTCCTGCCCGCTGCCTGTAACAGCTTCCCTGACATCCTTCAGGAACAGCATGAGTTTACGCTGTAGTCTGTTTTCGGTATCCTGATACATTATTTTTCTGCACTGTATTTTCCGGAACGACAAAAATATTTCATTTTTTCAGTATGGCATAATTATTGTAAAATGAACACTTATTATTTTTTATTGTTATAGAAATCGAATTCTTCTGAAGGAAAAATGTAAAACTCAGTGTTGATAAAATGAAAATAGTGTTAATATTTCTGATGGTCAAATGATACAACATATTATCATAATGTATATTTTCGCACCAATTTATTTTATAGTAATAATTTAAAAACAAAGAAATTTTTTAAAACAAAGATGAAATTTTTCATCGCCTTCTATGAACGCTAACAAGAATGAGGCTACGGCTATCCGTAGTGAGAGCCGCCTCGTGGGTAGTTCTTCCGACGAAGAACCTGGCGCGAAAACCATGATTTTTTCGCAAAACGAGATCCCAATACAGTCAGTTAGCAACCGGAGTTCGGAGTTCATGCACCGCTACTTCCCCCTGACAACAGTCGATTCCTGGAATGATTGGAAATGGCAACTGAGAAATGCTATAACGAGCATTGACGAGCTAAAGAAAATCATGAAACTATCCGAAAAGGAGATAATGGCTATTAATAATCTTAAAGGCCGTCTCCCCATGAGGATCACTCCGTATTTTGCATCGCTCATTCATGACACACCCTATTCACACCCTTTGAGAAGGAATGTGATTCCTGTCGTCGAGGAGCTTCTTGCAACTGCAAGCGAACAGTCAGATCCCCTTCATGAGAAATCCCACTCTCCTGTAAAAGGTATTGTACACAGATATCCTGACAGGATTCTTTTTACTGTAACACAGGTCTGTTCAAATTACTGCAGGTACTGCACCCGTTCCCATTCCGTCGGCAAGCTTGACAAGCTGGGTAAACAGGATTTTGAAAAGGCGTTCAATTATATTGCCGATCATAAGGAGGTGAGAGACGTACTGATCAGCGGCGGTGATCCCCTGACCATGAGCGATGCCCTGCTTGAATATATCGTATCAAACATAAGAAGCATTCAGCATGTTGAAATAATCCGTATCGGAACAAGAATGCCGGTTGTATTGCCGCAGAGAATTACCGACAATCTGGTGAACATGCTGAAGAAATATCATCCGCTGTTTCTGAGCCTTCATTTTTCACATCCGGCTGAAGTAACAGAAGAGTGTGCCAGGGCATGCAACAAGCTTGCCGATAATGGATTTCCTCTCGGAAGCCAGACTGTGCTTCTAAAGGGAATCAACGACAACGTTCCAGTAATGAAGGAGCTCATGCACAAGCTGCTCATGATGAGGGTAAGACCTTATTATTTATACCAGTGTGATCTTATTCCCGGCTCCGGCCATTTCAGGACAACTGTGAAGAAAGGACTGGAAATAATAAAAGGATTACGAGGTTTCACCAGCGGTTATGCTGTTCCCACATTTGTTGTTGATGCTCCCGGAGGAGGCGGCAAGATCCCGTTGCTTCCAAACTACATCGTCGAGCATAACAGCGAAAAGATCGTACTGCGTAACTATAAGGGTGTTCTGTGCGAATACCCTGAAAAATAAATTTCCCTGATGAAAGTTGGTCTGACTTATGACCTGCGGTCGTGGTACCTTGACCGGGGTTATTCCATGGAAGATACTGCCGAGTTCGACAAGCAGGAAACAGTCGATGCCCTCGATACCGCACTTTGCAAAATGGGTTTTGAAACAGAACAGGTCGGGAACTGCTTCCAGCTGATAGAAGCTCTTGCTGAAGGAAAGCGATGGGATCTGGTTTTGAACATAGCTGAAGGACTCTACGGCGATGGAAGGGAATCTGTAGTTCCGGCCATCCTTGACCAGTATAAGATACCATATGTTTTCAGCGGACCTGTCATTCTGGGAGTCTCACTGAACAAATACCTCACCAGGCTCATAGTTTCGGCAGCGGGTGTTCCGGTTAGCCCTGGAATGCTGATCTCAACAAAGGACGATATAGAAAAATGCAAACTGGAGTATCCCCTGTTCATTAAACCAGTATCTGAAGGAACAGGAAAGGGCATCACTGAAAAGAGTGTTCTTAATTCACCGGCAGAGCTGAAGGAGATGGCTGAATACCTTCTCGATCGTTTTAACCAGCCTGCCCTTGTCGAGGAATATCTTCCCGGAAGGGAATTCACGGTTGGAGTTATAGGATCAGGTGATGACGCAACAGCTATCGGTGGAATGGAGATTGAGTGCAGGGATAATTTACCGTATTCAGTTGAATTCAAGGAGAACTACCAGGAGTTCTGCAAATATATTCCAATGGCCAGCGAGTTCAGCGCCGAGTGTAAGAGTGTCGCGTTGAATGTATGGAAAGCCATTGGCGCTGTTGATGCAGGAAGGGTTGATTTTAAAGCCGACAGAAACGGCAGGATATGTTTCATGGAAGTAAACCCGCTTGCCGGGCTTCACCCTGTCCATTCCGACTTGCCGATCTTATCACGAATTAGTAATATTGACTATCAGTCCCTGATGGAGATGATTATGAATTCTGCCCTGAAAAGGCACGGATTAAGGAAATGACAGGTAAGAGATGCTGCATATTATTCAACAAGCCGGGTGAGAATGCCCTTGCTGACGAACTGGATGTTCTCGATCAGGTGAAGCTGATCGAAAACACACTTTATGAACTGGGTATTGAGACTTACAGGAAAGGGATCACCCTGGATTTTATGAATGAAGTTGCTTCACTTGCAGCTGAGCATCCCGATTTTGTTTTTAACCTGGTCGAGTCAATAAATAACAAGGGTGAGCTATGCTACTTTGTCCCTGCCCTGCTTAACATGCATTCCATCCCCTATTCCGGGAGCCCGGTGGAAGCGATTTTCATTACTACAAGCAAGGCGCTTACCTGCAAAGCATTAATGAAAGCCGGGATCAGTACTCCCGGGGGATATTACCCTTCTCAATATGATGAGCTTGTTCCCGGCAAAATGTATATTATCAAACCCATATGGGAAGACGGTTCTCTCGGCATAACTCATGATTCGGTTTTTACTTTTAACAAAGGACAGATCGAAAGAATTAAAAGATACAGTGATACTCACTGGTTCCTACAGGACTATATCGACGGAAGGGAATTCAATATCAGCATAATCTACAGCGAGAAGGGTCCTGAGATACTGCCGCCTGCCGAAATGACTTTCAACAATTATTCTGCTGACAAGCCGAAGATAGTTGACTTCAGGGCGAAATGGGAACATGGAAGTTTTGAATACGAAAACACCATAAGGAAATTCCCGGGAAAAGAGCTTGATCCGGTTCTCGAAAATAAGATCAGGTCGGCTGCGGCAGACTGCTGGAGAGAATTCGGACTTAAGGGTTACGCCAGGGTTGATATGAGGGTTGACAAAAATGATACCCCGTATGTTATTGAGGTAAACGCAAATCCATGCCTGTCACCCGACGGCGGAGTCTTTGCTGCCATCAAAGCAGCAGGATTGCCGTTTGCAGAAGTCGTCAGACGGATCATTAGTGATTTAAACAATTAGACAATGACAATAATTTCCGAAGGCATAAGGGCTGAAGATAAAGCAAGAGTTGAGGAAATACTCAGGTCGACAAACTTCTTTTACGAGTTTGAGATCGATACTGCACTGGAAATAGTTGATGAGACGATAACCAAAGGAAGCGAAAAGAGCGGCTATTACTGGCTCAAGGCAGCTGATGAAAATGGAGTGGTGGCATTTGCCAATTACGGTAAAGATGATTTCTCGGTTCACTCCTGGGAGCTTTTCTGGATTGCTGTTCATGATGCCGCTAGAAATAAGAAGCTCGGTACTTCTTTACTTAAGGCAATCGAGGAAAGCGTTTTAAAAAGAGGCGGAAAGATCCTCTGGATAGAAACATCAGGACGCCCTCTTTACGCTTCAACTGAAGCATTTTACATCCGGAACGGATATCAGCTTTCCGCAAGCCTCAAAGATTTCTACGGACCTGGTGATCCGAAGCAGATATATTCCAAAGTTCTGTAATAAGGTTCTCCTGTTCACCCATTGAATCATACAGCAAAACCATGCTTCATCTACTTCAACAGGTTTGCGTTATAGTATTCCGGTCTTCCCGTAACCTCTTCGCCAAGCCAGGAAGGCTTGTCAAATTCTTCTGTTTCATAGGCGAGCTCCAGTTCAGCAATGATAAGCCCCTCATTTTTCCCATGGAATTCGTCAACCTCAAAAACATGTCTGCCGAAGGGAACCAGGTAGCGTGTCTTTTCAATCTTACCGGGGAGAGAGAGCCTTATTAATTCCTCTGCATCTCCTGAAGGAATTTCATACTCCCACTCGTTCCTGGAAAATGACTTTGGACGGGGCCTGCCTTTAACGGTAAGGTAAGCCTTCTTTCCGGCTATCCTTATGCGTATTGTTTTATCAGGTTCAATGGAAAGGTAGGTCTGAGTTATTTTGACCTTCTTAATTGCCTGATTCCTGAATTCACCCCTGACAAGGAATTTTCGCTCAGTTTCAGTGGCCATCTTTTTTGTGTAAAGTTAAGAATTACAGAAAAACATGATACAGGCAGCTTCTCTTTGTCTACAATAACTTATTGTTTATATATGATTTTCAGATGTTCATGTAAAAAATTTGGATTATATTAAGGAGTATCGTAAATTTGATATAATATTTGATTTAATTATTAAATATTTAAAATATTGGGTCCTTTGTTTTATTATCAGCAGAAGTAGTTTTAGTTTAGGTTAGTAGGGTGATTAGGTAAAAGGGCTGTCGGAATCTGAGACAGTCCTTTTATTTGTAGATAAAAGACCAAAGACCAAAGACATACGACGCAAGGTCCAGAGCACAGAGCTCGGAGCTAAGGGCGCAGTGCATTGATTAAATGGTATAAGCAGCAGGTTTGAATCTGATGTATGGATGTAAAAATTGAGGCAAGCTGGAAGGAGAGGCTCGGTGAGGAGTTTGATAAGGAGTATTTCGCAAGGCTCTCAGGGTTTGTGAAGGAGGAGTATCGCACCAGGACCGTTTTTCCTCCCGGTTCTCTTATTTTCAATGCCTTTAACCTTTGTCCCTTTGACAAAGTAAAAGCGGTAATAATAGGTCAGGACCCATATCACGGACCAGATCAGGCACACGGGCTTTGCTTCTCTGTGAGGGAAGGCATTGAATTTCCCCCAAGTCTTAAAAACATCTTTAAGGAAATTGAATCTGACCTTGGATACAAGCCTTTCCAGACAGGAAATCTCGAAAGATGGGCATCCCAGGGTGTGCTCCTTCTTAATGCCATGCTCACTGTAAGAGCCCATCAGGCAGGCTCGCATCAGAGAAAAGGATGGGAAGATTTCACCGATTCGGTAATACGGATCATCAATGATAAGAAAGACGGCATTGTTTTTTTCCTCTGGGGGTCTTACGCCCAGAAAAAAGGCGAAGCAATTGACAGGTCACGGCACCTGGTGCTGGAATCGGTTCACCCCTCCCCTCTTTCCGCATCCCGCGGCTTTTTTGGAAATAAACACTTCAGCAGATGCAATGAATACCTTGTCTCACGAGGCATCGAACCGGTCAACTGGCGATAGCATTAATAGCATGCGATATTATTCCTGCAAGCTTTCCTGGTTCTTCATACCCTGCCGACAATCTTATCATTCCCGGCTCCGGGTATTTTGCTCCCCATACCGATTCAACCGGCAGAATAATTGAACGCGGATCTCCCAGGCTCGGGATAACTTTGATCCAGTCTGAGACAGCTTTTATGAACTCGTCCCTGACAATCTTTTTTTCGTTGGGCAAGGTGCCCCTGAAATCGAAGGTAACAATGGCTCCGAATCCTTTGGCTCCGAAGAGTTTTACCGCCTCCTCATGGGTTGGATGGTTTTTAAGTCCCGGATACCAGACTTTTTCAACGAGCTTTGATGATTTCAGGAGAGTGGCTATATGCAGTGCATTACGGCATTGCTGACCAAACCTTAGACTCAGGGTCTGTATTTGGGTATGCAAACGGTAAGCGTCATCGGCAGATATCATATGTCCGGCATACTTCCTGTATTCTACAGCAGCCTTCATAAGTACGGGATCGTTTCCGCAGAGAACCCCGGCAGTTATATTGCCATGTCCCGACAGGTATTTAGTTGCGCTGTGTATCACAAGGTCGGCTCCGTTGGAGAGCGGCTTCCATAACTCAGGAGTTGCAAAAGTATTATCGACAATGACCTTTGCGCCGTATTTTCCGGCAATTCTGATGACACCCGCGGTGTCAGGAACAATCAGCATCGGGTTTGAGATGGATTCTATGTAAACCAGCTCAGGTTTCATTTTCTCAACCACAGCTTCAAGCTCTGCCAGATCATATTTTTCACTGACCGGTGAAAAATACCGGATATCAAGCCCTCTTCTCTTTCTGAGTACTGATTCAGCAAATGAAATGGTGCCTCCGTATATCTCATTGAAGAAGAGCCACGGCTTAACATTCTGCCCATCCTGGAAAATCGAGAGTGCAATATCAACAGCCGACATTCCCGATTCAGTAAGCAGCGCCCACTCCGATTCCTCAAGCTGCATTATCTCTTCCTCAGCCGCTGTCACCGTTGGGTTCCTGTAACGCGAATAGATATACATCTCAGGGACACGTTCATTCTCAGCCTCGCTGTTAAAAGCATCTGCGGCAGTGCCGGCGTCATAAAGCTCAAATCCAGCATCCCGGTATACCGGAATACGCTGACTGTTAACTTCTTTTCTTTTCAATTATGTAAGCAGATGGAAAAATGACATGGTTATTTTAAAACGAGAGCCTCATCAGGAATAGTCCTATCAATTGTAAGCTTTTTGTTATCCCACTTCTCGATAAAAACCTCATATGTGATCTTCATAAGTCCCATATATTGCGAATATGTATTGTCAACAGGACCTGTGGAAAAGAGCACTCCGTTTATTTTAGCTGATATTTCGACGAATGGATAAGCTGTTTCGTAACGCTGGTAGGCCGAAACCTCGCCTGCGGGGATATCGCCAAGCACATATGATTCTTCATCAATTTTAACAGTCACCTCTGTGAACTTTACGTCGGAAATGTTCCTGACCCTCACATCCGTAGGGCCTTTGGGTTCAAATTCTGTTTTTTTGCAGGCAACAGCCGCTACTGATATCAGAACCAGAAACAATAGCTTTTTCATATCCCGGAGAGGTTAATTGTCAGTTTATTGACCGTAAAAATAGCAAATTAGTTGCAAAGATTCTATATAATCTCGAGGCTGTTTCCGGGAACCCAGCCTTTGTTTCCATCGGAGAGCCTTATTTCGTACCAGTCGCCTACTTCATCCTCAATAGTCACTTTTGTCCCTTCGTGAAGCACGAACAGGTCGGTGCCGCTATCGTCAGGAGAGCTTTTACCATTAACCACAGGACTGAAAATGACTGCTTTACCGCTGTCATATACAAGGTTCTTGTTTCTCAGCGTCAGGGCAAGAGATGACAAGGATGCAAGCAGGAACAACACTGCAAGCCAGAATCCCATCACCTTGAGGCGGTATTTTGATGTATAGAAATAGAGCGAAAGACAGAGCAGAAACAGGATGAAAGTCACAATGCTTGTCCATGCCCATATATTTGTTGATAATGAAAGTGCAATAAGATTGAACCATCTTACAAAAAAGAGCTCCGGTATCTCTTCGAAACGGTCTACCACAAAGGTTCTTGCTATCCCGAGATTGTAGTTTATATCCTCGTCTCCGGGACTGAGCATGTACGCTCTTTCGTAGAACAGAATAGCTGCCGGTATGTTGTTCAGCTTGAAATGGGCGTTGCCGATGTTATAATTAAGTTCTGCCGACCGGTAGCCGGTTTTATATACATCAAGCCATATCTCCAGAGCTTTGTCGTATTCGCCGGCTGCATAGTTTTCAGTTCCTGCGCTATATTTTTCTTCAGGGGTTTGCTGGGCGGCAAGGCACACCGGAAGTAAAAGAATTAATATGATAAGCGCTCTATGTTTCATCATCTGACAATTGAGTTTTCCACTGACCGTATGAAACCGGATGCCGAATCATAAATTGCCGACGCTTCAGTCCCTGATGCTGACGGAGAATACCGTTCATATTCGCAGTTGTCAAGTATTCCTGTAAGGCTGGCAATATCATCTTCAGAGACACCTTTCTCTTTAAGGACCGTAACAACGCTGCTCCTGTTGAGCTCAGCCGCAGGTATATTAAGCTTATCGCTGAGATAACCCCAGACGGCTTTAAGTATCTCGTCGTGGAACCTGTCCATCTCGCCCTTCTTCAGGCATACCGACGCCTCCCTGAGTCTCCTGCCTGCCATTTTGCCTGCCTTACGGTTGCGGACAGCTGTGATATCAGCATTGCGCCGGATATGCTCCCTCCGAATGAAGAGGACTATCAGAAAAATCAGGAGAGCAATTGCATAGATGCTGTAAAATGTCCGTTTTGTGATGATCAGATCAGCAGGCCTGGACAGTTTTCCCGGATTTGGCTTAATGAAACGGATATCTTGCCCTACATACCGGACATCCTCCCTGGAAACAGTTCCGTAGACGGTAATGCCTGAAGCATTCTCCGCTCCCCTGCGTGCATAGAAACTGTATTCATCAGTTGACAGTGTTTCATATTTCCCCGAAGAAGTATTGAAGAATAAATATGTAATAGCTGGTACTTTAAAATCGCCGTAATGCCGCGGTATCAATATATAATCAAATGTCCTGGACCCGGATGTACCGGCAAGAGTGTTCTTTATATTATCGCTTACCTTTGGATCATAGACTTCAATATCAGGTGAAAGAGTAAGTCTGGGCGCCTCTGCAAGCTTCAGGTTACCGCTGCCCGAGATTGTAACCTTGAAATTGACTGCGTCATTTACATTTACTGAATCCTTGCTCAGGGTTGCCTTCAAATCGATTTTCCCCACAACTCCTGAAAAACCGGAAGGCTTTGTACCTGGCAAAGGCTTTACATTGACCTTCACGATGGGGCTTACGACAGCTCTCTGAACAGTCTGGAAGGTAGAAAAGAAGTCGCCGAAAAAAGGATCGGTCTCTGCTGACTTCTGACGCACAAGCACAGATATCTGAACAGGATCGATTGTTATTTCACCTGTAACCTGTGGATAAAGCAGGAAGTTCTGGATAACGCCGGTTCCATAGATAGTCCCGTTGACATTCTCCTGTTTGAGCTGAGTAAGAGGCGGTGTTTCAATATCCGATTTGAGAAATCCCGTGAATGAAGGATATTTTATCTCGTTGATGCCTGAAAGATCAACCCTTGTGTAAATTTTAACAGTTGCGGTAATATGCTCACCTATATATACTTCCCTGCGGTTAAGAGTGAGGTCAACATATAATTCACTGCCCGCTGGTTCAGGGCGCGTTCTGGTTCCGGTTCCGGTGTTTGCACCCGTCAGGGCATTCTGCTGAACCGCCCCACTTCCCACTACTTCAATCCTTATGGAATCGGAATAATACGTTTTGTTCTTTACCGTATAAGAGGCAGGTGGAAGAACAAAATTGCCCGCCTCAAGAGCCTGAAGGTAGTAAGTATAGCTGTTTGTTGTTTGCTGAGTAACCTTTCCGTTGATGAACTGGGTGCTTGAGCTGTATGAGGTCTGAGGTCCCATAAGCTTGTAAAAGCCTTCAAAGGAGGGCGCTGAGAACTGACCGCCGCCAGCATTCACGTTCCATGACAGTGAGAACTGCTGACCGGCTTCCACTACAGAGGGATATTCAGTCTCAAGAACCACATCCTGGGCATTCAGCGCCAGGGCCGCAATAAGAAAAATGTGATATGAAATAAATCTCTTCACGCTTTAAGCCTGGCTTACCAGTTTTTTTCGGTGATTGTCTTTGCCTTCAATGCTTTTGCAAGTTTAACCTTTTCCTGGACATTTTTTTCATCATTTGCCAGGGCGTTCAGCAGTCTTTCAGCATCTTCCTTTGATATTCCCTGCTGTTGCGGCTGCTCCTTCTGCTGGTTTTCATCCTGCTTATTATCGCTGTTTTCCTGCTTATCCTGCTTATCCTGGTTCTGATCGCCGTTTTGCTTTTCCTGCTGCTGTTCCTGCTGCTGTTCCTGCTGTTTCAGAAGATCCTGAGCGTAGGCAAGATTGTATTTTGCCTCCATGTTGTCCGGATCGAGTTTCAATGATCCCTTATAGGCATCGATACTTTCTTTAACCTTGTCTGCCATGAGGAGTGAATTGCCAAGGTTATAAAGACTGGCCGATTTCTTAAGGGGGGCGTCATTCATGTCATGGTTCTCTGCAAACTGCCTGCCTGCGTCTTCATACTTGTTCAGCTTATAGAGTGCATCGCCTGAATTAAAAACAGCATCAGCCGATTCCTTGTTCACGTCAAGTGCCCTCCTGTAGGAGATCTCCGATTCGGAATATTTGTCCTTTGAATATTCCCTGTTCCCCTGCCTTATGTATTTCCTGTCGGCCTGTGACCAGGCAAATGATGGAAGCAATAACAGGAGCATGATCAGAATCAGCCTGGCACTATCAATATGTTTCATATTGTATGAAGTGTAATTCATAGTAATTCATAGTAATTCATAGTAATTCATAGTAATTCATAGTAATTCATAGTAATTCATAGTAATTCATAGTATTAGGTTATATTCTGAATTTAAAAAGTTTAATATTTGCCAGTTTTCTGTTCTTCCGTTCCATTACAATAAAATCCAGAAGAAGGAATATAAGTGCGATTGCTGCAAAAATCTGAAACTGATCGTTATATTCAGTATACATGGTGCTTTCCATTTCCTGTGTCTTCATTTTCTTGATTTCACTGTAAATCTCATCAAGGCCGATATTTGAGCTGCTCGCCCTTACATAACTTCCTTCAGCGCTCATGGCAATTCTTTTGAGGATCTCTTCGTCAAGCTTTGTGATCACTGTATTTCCATCCCTGTCTTTAAGGTAGTCGCGCCTTCCCCCGCTCACGACCGGAACCGGGACACCTTCGGGGGAACCGATCCCGATAGTATGTATAACGATGCCTGCTGCAGAAGCTTCAGAAGCTTTTACCAGCGGATCGTCTTCATGGTTCTCGCCATCGGTAATGATTATCATTGCTTTGCTCTTGCCTTCGCCCGGTGAGAATGATCTCATTCCCAGGTCGATTGCTGCACCAATTGCTGTTCCCTGTTTAGGCACCATATCAGGGTTAATTGCCGACAGGAACATTTTCGCGGAAATATAATCAGTGGTGATCGGTATCTGGGTATATGCATCACCTGCAAATACTATAAGACCGATCTTGTCATTTTCAAGGTTGTCAATAAGCCTCGTCAGAGCCTGCTTTGCCCTTGTCAGCCTGTCGGGCTGGATGTCCTGGGCCAGCATCGAGTTGCTCACATCGAGTGCAATTATGACCTCGACGCCCTGTTTCTTCACCTCTTCAAGCCGTGAACCGAACTGAGGCCTTGCAATAATCAGTATTGCGGAAGTTACTGCCACGAACTGCAGTACGAACTTTATCCATGGCCGTGCAGAAGACAATTCAGGCAGCAGCTTTCCAACAAGCGCTGATTCACCGAGGCGCCTGAGAGCCTTCTTCCTTCTCACCTCATTCAGTATCCACAATACGACCAGCACCGGCAGCATAAGCAGCAGGTAGAGGAAGTCGGGATTTGCGAATCTGAACAATTGCATAATTATGCCGGATTAAGTCATTTTTTTAAGAAACGTAAACTTTGCGAGTGACTCCAGAGCGATCAGAATGAATGCTATTACAGCCGGGAGCATGAATTTCTCCTCCTTGCGGGTGAACTGGCGGACATCGATCTTTGATTTTTCAAGCTTATCGATCTCGGCATATACCTGGACCAGCTTGTCATTATTGGTTGCCCTGAAATATGTGCCGCCGGTCCTGGATGCAATTTCCTTCAGAATATCCTCGTCAATTTCGACCGGCATATTCTGGTACTGGATCCCGAAAGGTGTCTGAACCGGGTAAGGCGCAGTGCCTCGGGTCCCAACACCTATTGTATAAACCCTTATCCCGTAAGTCTTTGCGATGTCGGCAGCTGTTGAAGGAGCTATCTCTCCCCTGTTGTTGACGCCATCGGTAAGCAGTATTATAACCTTGCTCACGGCTTCAGAATCCTTTATCCTGTTTATTGCGGTGGCAAGCCCGTTTCCTATAGCTGTTCCGTCTTCAATCATTCCGCTCTGTATCTCTCTCATCAGGTTGACAAGAACAGCATGGTCTGTTGTGAGGGGGCATTGCGTGAAGCTTTCGCCGCTGAACACTACCAGCCCCATGCGGTCGTACGGGCGGCCGGATATGAATTCTGTAGCTACATTCTTGGATGCTTCGAGCCTGTCGGGCCTGAAATCGCGAGCCAGCATGCTGCCCGATATGTCAAGGGCAAACATTATGTCAATTCCTTCGGTTGTGATATTCTGGAACCTGTCGGTCTTCTGCGGACGTGCCAGCACAATAATCAGGAGAGCAACTGCGACCGTTCTCAGGGCGAACAGGATATGCATGAGATAATGCCGGAAAGTGATACCCGCACCCTCAAACTGCCTGAGTCCGGGCATATGCAGGGCAGCAGATGTCTTCTGCTGCCGCAGGATATAAAAAGCGATCATCCCCGGTATCAGAAGCAGAAGCCAGAGCCAGTGAGGTTCATAATATGTAATTCCGCTCATCACTTCATTCCCTCTTTTAAATCAGAACCGGTAATTTCAACCTGGTCTGCCTTGATCATAGTGGCCTCAACGAACGCCCATGCATTTTGAAAATGATCGTCATTTTCAGGAGGTTCGGGCTTATATTTTGCAAATTTTACAAGGTCGGAACCATTGAGTATCGTCTTAAGACTGTGGTAAAGGTTATCCTTTTTAAATCCGGTGCGCAGAAGAGCCTCCAGAGTCTCCGATGATGTCATTTCAAGAGAAAAAACACCATACCTGTTTTCAAGGTACTGTCTCAGTATTTCAGTCAGTTGCGAATAATAAAGCTTAACTTCCCCCTTCTGCCACAGCTGTTCGTTCCGAAGTTTTTCAAGTTCTCTGAAAGCAATTAAGTGTGCCGGATCGGGGTTGATTATGATGCGGGGTTCTTCATTCCGTTTCTTGAATCGCTGCAATAATTTTATAATCACCCAGGCGGCTGCGGACACAAGGAGAGCAAGAAGAAGCCATGGGAGTATCTCGCCAAACGTAAGCGGAGCTTTATAAGGAGCTATTATGTCGAAGATCCTGGCAGATGTGTCGGGTGGAGCGATCTTCACCCTCATCACTTCGAGGGGTGCATAGCCTGAATAGAATCTTCTTATACCTGATTCATTTCTGATCTCAGCATATACAGGGGGCGCTTCATAATAGCCTGAATCAAAAGATGTTATTAAATACCTGCTGGTTATCCTTAAGCGGTTGTTTTCAACCGGAGTGCTGTCAGTAACCGGGCCGGAAATGATTTCAAGGTTCTTTATAAGAGTATCTTTCATCAATGGCATTGACAGACTCACATCTGAAGGCTGATCAACCGTAACAGTATAATTTATCTGGTCGCCAATATAGATCCGGGTGCTGTCAAATATTGCGCTCACACTCACATCCTGCCCGGCCAGGTTTGAGAACATTCCTGCAACAAGTAATATATATATGTATGACCGCTTACTGATCATCTGCTTTCAAATAATTTTATCAGAGGTTTTACATAATCTTCCCCTGTATTTATTGAAACTGTATCCACACCGCATTTTTTAAAAGCGTTGCTGATCCTTCCCGAATGTTCTTCCCACCAATTTCTGTATGACTCCCGTGCTTTACGTGATGAGGTGTCAATCCATTTCTCTGCACCCGTCTCAGAATCCAAAACTTTTATCATTCCTATATCAGGCAGGGAGGTCTCGACCCTGTCATACACCCTGATAGCCGCTATGTCATGTTTGTTTGAAGCTATCCTCATAGCCTCCTCAAAATCGGGAGCCATGAAGTCGGAGATGACAAACGCCGTGCATTTTTTCTTGATGGCATTTGTCAGGTAGCGAAGAGATTCGTCAAGGTTTGTCTTGTTGCTTTCAGGCTTGAAGCTGAGAAGCTCCCTGATTATCCTCAGGATATGTTTCCGTCCTTTCTGCGGGGGGATGAATTTCTCAACCCTGTCAGTGAAGAATATGACGCCTATTTTATCGTTATTGAAGATTGCAGAGAATGAGAGTACGGCAGCAACTTCGGTCATCACATCCCTCTTGAAGCTGCCTGTTGTTCCGAAATTGCCTGATCCGCTTACGTCGATGAGAAGCATGACGGTCAGTTCCCTCTCTTCCTCAAATATCTTAACATAGGGATGGTTGAATCTTGCCGTCACGTTCCAGTCGATGCTTCTTATGTCATCACCGTACTGGTACTCTCTTACTTCGCTGAAGGCAATACCTCTCCCTTTAAAAGCGCTGTGGTATTCACCGGCAAAGATGTGCCTGGTCAATCCCCTGGCTTTTATTTCAATTCGCCGGACCTTTTTCAGTAAGTCAGATTCTTCCACCTCATTTTAATTATAACATTGGTTTGTTTTTTGGTCGACCCCCATCCTGACCTTCCCCCAGGGGGGAAGGAATGTGATCATTTCCCCCTTTGGGGAAATAAGAAAGGGGGTTTATTCTTCAGGGGACTTCCACAACGTTAAGTATCTCAGCTATGATCTTGTCCTGATTGACATTTTCAGCTTCAGCCTCATAGGTCAGCCCGATCCTGTGGCGCATCACATCGGCGCATATTGCCCTCACATCCTCAGGGATCACGTATCCCCTGCGGCGTATGAAGGCAAAAGCCTTGGCTGCAAGCGACAGGTAGATTGAGGCCCTGGGCGATGCTCCGTACGATATCATGTTTTTAAAGGCCGGGAGCCCGTATTTTTCGGGATCACGGCTGGCGAATACGATGCTGAGGATATAGTTTTCGATCTTCTCATCCATATAGACTTCCCTGACAATATTCCTCGCCCTTGTGATATCATCTGGCTTGAGGACGCGGTTTGTCGTCGGAAATTCCTTCGCAAGGTTTTCCCTGATAATAAGTTTCTCCTCGTCCATTGAGGGATAATCAATAAGGACTTTCATCATGAACCTGTCGACCTGTGCTTCGGGAAGCGGGTAAGTTCCTTCCTGCTCGATGGGGTTTTGTGTTGCAAGAACAAGGAACGGTTCATCGAGACGGTATGTGTTCTCCCCGATAGTAATCTGCCTTTCCTGCATAGCCTCAAGCAGAGCACTCTGCACTTTTGCAGGCGACCTGTTGATCTCATCCGCAAGGATGAAATTTGCAAAAACAGGGCCTTTCTTAACGATGAACTCCTCCTTTTTCTGGCTGTAGATCATTGTCCCGATAAGGTCGGCAGGAAGAAGATCGGGAGTGAACTGTATCCTGCTGAATTTCGCATCGATAATGGAAGCCAGCGATTTTATTGCAAGTGTCTTGGCCAGCCCGGGTACTCCTTCAAGGAGAATGTGGCCGTTCGCCAAAAGCCCGATCATCAGGCTGTCGGTCAGGTGCTTCTGTCCTATTATGACCTTATTCATTTCCATCCTGATAATATCGACAAACGCGCTTTCCTTTTCGATCTTTTCATTCAGGATCCTTATGTCAGTTGTATGCTCCATGGTTTGAAAATTTAACAAGCAAAGATAATAAATCAGGTGTTACCAGAGCCCCGCAGTGCTTACTGAAACATCTGTCCGCAAAAGAAACCGGGTATTTGATAAAGAGGTGTTAAGGAGTGTTAATTTTCTGTTAAATATACCGAAAGCGGATTCCAGCTGAACCCGGATCTCATTGAACTCCGCACAGCCAGCATCAGTTCAAGAGGTATGAAGGTTGTGTTGAATGCATTTGGAAAAATGATCTGAATGGCGAAAGCCAGCAATGAGAGGAAGAAGACCAGCCTGAACCACACAAACCATTCCCTGTTGAAAATAAGGCTCCCCAGGCAAAGGATTATGAACGGACTCAGCCATATGATGTTCAGGTTCCACCTGGTCTGATCATGGTCTGTAAAGAAGCTGAAGAACAGGATCAGCAGGGCCAGCAATGAAAACGCCGAGAATACAGTAAGGTCGATCACCTTATTGGCGTTCTTACCCCTGACGGTGGTTGAGAGCAGGATCAGCAGTATAAGGATGACGGAAAAAATGAACATTGGCATTTTAATAATATTGCGTTTTGCCTCGGGAGGATCAAAATCAAGAGGTAATGAAGGATTCTGGAGCAAGGGGATCATTTTGCCGTCTCTGTTCACCAGGGCTTTTGATAATCCGTCCTTCAGCTCGATGGGAAGGAACATTCTTTCCCTCATGCCTGCCTTTTTATCAGCAGGTGTTCCAAGAAGCATATCGATACCAAATTGCAGCCAGGGGTATGGCTGCTGGTACTGGTTGATCTTCATCCTGAAGGTCGGAATATCATCTGCAGGCTCGGGAGGATAGATCAGTTTGCTGCCGACAGCCTTCTCAAGCAGGTCTCGGATACGCGTTGAACAATCATCATAGAAAAAATCGTACCTGTATTTGATGTTCTCGGGCCTGAGGTTTTCAGCTATCAGTGCCAGCAGGGTTTCAATTTCTTCCGGCGCCAGGTTTATCTTCTGCTGATAAACACTCCTCTGTTCCAGGAAATACTCCTGCAGAAACCTGTCAAATGAATAGACTCCGAGCATATACTCAAGGCGGCCTTTTGCGAATTTCCAGACGAAGTTGGGAGTTGAAAAATCGAATACTCCCCAGTTATATACCAGGTCGCTGTTATTATCGGGGATTACTATTCTCAGGGCGCTGTGTCCGTAAATCGAGTATGTGGCTGTGCCGGGGGCACATGTAAGCAGATATACTTCCGGTACCTGCGAAGGTTGTGAAAATAAATTGCAACCAACAGATAGTAAATATATTAAAAGAACGTTGCGGATTTTTTTCATAGGGTAAAACTTTGTGTTGATCGCCGGGTTTTCATAACACTAAAGTGCAAAAATTATGCTATTTGCAGTAAAAAAGGTTGGTTTTTTTTCAAAATGAATACTTTTGATTAAATTTTGATCACTTAAAAATGCATCTCGAGAAACTACTTGGCATTAATCCTGTTCTGCTGGCGCTTCTGGCCACTTTATTCACATGGGGGCTCACGGCCCTTGGTGCAGGCATGGTGTTTTTCTTTAAAAGCATAAATAAGAAGGTGCTGAACTCCATGCTTGGATTTGCTGCTGGTGTCATGATCGCTGCAAGCTTCTGGTCGCTTCTGAAGCCTGCTATAGAGATGGCAGAGGCTGAAGGCACAAATCCCTGGATGCCTGCGGTAATAGGATTTCTTGCAGGCGGTGCGTTTCTTTTCCTGACCGACAAGCTCCTGCCGCATCTTCATCAGGGGCTGGCTATCGATAAGGCTGAAGGGATCAAGACTTCATGGCAACGAAGCATTCTTCTCGTACTTGCAATTACGCTGCATAATATTCCTGAAGGCCTGGCAGTAGGAGTTGCTTTCGGAGCACTGGCAACGAATCAGGATGCCGGCATACTGGCCGGAGCAACGGTTCTTGCCATCGGAATAGGATTGCAGAATTTTCCCGAAGGAGCTGCCGTATCAATCCCGCTGAGGAGGGAGGGATTTTCCAGGCTGAAATCATTTTTCTACGGGCAGATGTCAGGAATTGTTGAGCCAATAGCCGGAGTTCTGGGCGCATTTGCAGTACTTATGATAAAGCCGATGCTGCCGTATGCCCTATCATTCGCTGCAGGTGCAATGATCTTTGTTGTTGTAGAGGAATTGATACCCGAATCACAGGCCGGAGACGAAACTGACCTTTCAACAGTAGGCGCAATGTTAGGATTCGCCACAATGATGCTGCTTGATGTTGCATTAGGATAACCAATATACAATTATATGAAAACCAAAGCTGTCATTCTTATTGTTTCATTCTCCTTCCTGCTGATTAATTGCAGGGAGAAGGAAGAATTTAAAATTACCGATCTGCATGTACATCTGAAAGGCAATCTTACCATTGAAGATGCCTTGATAAAATCAAAGGCTGAGAACATTGATTACGGGATTGCATTCAATTGCGGCTACAAATTCCCGGTGCACAAGGAGAGCCAGATCGATTCAGTGCTTCAGATCATGAAGGATTACCCTCAGTTTTATGTGGGGATGCAGGCTGAAGGCAGGGAATGGGTGAATATCTTCTCAAAGGAATCAATTGATAAATTCGATTATGTTTTCACGGATGCCATGACATTTACTGATGACAAGGGAAGACGTAACAGAATATGGATGAAGGATGAAACCTGGATCGATGATGAGGATATCTTTATGGATAACCTGGTCAGCACGATCGTTAAGATAATGTCTGAGGAACCTATAGATATTTATGTAAATCCAACATTCCTTCCGGAGCAGATGGCATCGCGTTATGACAGCTTCTGGAGTGCTGAAAGGATGGATAAGGTGATTCAGGCAGCCAGGCAGAATAATATTGCAATTGAAATCAACAACAGGTACAGGATACCATCCGCTGACTTCATCAAAAGGGCAAAAGCAGCCGGGGTTAAATTCACAGTCGGGACCAATAATGCAGATGAGAACTTCTCAGGAGCAGCATATGCACGTGAAATGATTGAAGAGTGCGGACTTAATGAATCAGATTTCTTCCTCCCGGTAAAGAAACGCAGGGATGGATAATCTGGATATTTTCAGGACACTGAAGTTCCTTCCGGGCATAATCATGGGCCTGACTATTCATGAGTTCAGTCATGCTTTTATTGCTAACAGGTGCGGCGATTCAACCTCCAGGGACCAGGGACGTGTTTCGCTTAATCCGCTTAAACATATAGATCCTCTTGGATTTATAATGCTTCTTGTCGCAGGTTTCGGCTGGGCAAAGCCTGTCGAGTTTGAGGAGAAGAACCTTGCAAACCCAAAAACGGATGTCCTTAAGATAGCTGTCGCAGGTCCTGTGTCAAATGCCTTACTTGCAATAGTGCTGTCAGCAGTTTACGTTATCTTCAAAGACCTGGAGACACCTGACTTTTACAGCGGAAAGTACCTGATAAATGAGTTATTCATATATACCATTTATATAAACTGGGGGCTTTTCATATTCAACCTGATCCCTATCCCCCCGCTTGACGGATCGCACCTGCTCCTGTCGTATTTTAAGAAATATCCGGTCCTTTACGGGGTGCTTTACAGGTATGGCACTTTTGTTCTGCTGGGGCTGATTGTGATCTCAGCTGTTTCAAAATACAACCTTCTTCCGATATGGCCCGCTATCCGGTTCCTGGGCGAAGGATGCCTGTCGCTGATGGGATATAGCATGTAAATCAGGTTGTTAGCTCAGGTTCATATGCCGGGGTTTTGAAATATCCTGAATTTTTTGTATATTGTGTAAAATACGCTTGTTGTGAAAAGCCTTTTTTTATTACAGGTGATCATTATGGCAGGCTGTATCATTCCACAGGCCGATAAATACGAGATCCGCAGGATAAGGATGGTTGAAACCCAGATCCGTAACAGGGGAGTGACAAATCCAGAGGTCCTGAATGCAATGAAGGAAGTGCCCAGGCACCTTTTTATCCCGGATGAATACCTTGATGAAGCTTACAATGATTACCCGCTGCCGATCGGGTACGGACAAACCATTTCTCAGCCTTTCATAGTTGCTTATATGACTGAAGCAGTACGGCCAACAGGAAAAAAGAGAGTGCTGGAAATAGGCACTGGCTCAGGATACCAGGCTGCTGTACTGGCTGAGATAGTTGACAGGGTATATACAATTGAGATTGTTCCTGAACTGGCAAAGGAATCTGCTGAAAGGCTTAAAAGTCTGGGGTATGACAATATAATCTGTAAATATGGTGATGGATACCAGGGATGGGAGGAGTATGCGCCTTTCGATATAATAGTTGTAACTGCTGCTCCTGAGAAAATACCAAAGCCGCTTGTTGATCAGCTTGCCGAAGGAGGAAGACTCGTAATACCCGTCGGCGCTGCAGGAGCTGTGCAGGAACTGGTGCTGGTGACAAAAAGAAACGGCAGGACCGAAACAAGAAGATTGTCATTTGTAAGGTTTGTGCCGTTCAGGAGGTTGTGATTCCGGGGCGATTCGAACGCCCGACCCGCAGCTTAGAAGGCTGCTGCTCTATCCAGCTGAGCTACGGAACCAAATTCAGGATGCAAAAATACATCTTTTTACTTAACAAGCAACCAGGAACCAGGAACCAGCAACTAGCAACTAGTTACAGTTAAGTATCATCTGAGGATTCATTTAAAGAGATTTCATGTAATTAACAAGCCCCTTCTTGTCGATGATCTGCTTCAGCTTTTCAGGAAGAGGTTCAAAACTGAGTTTTTCAGAGCCAACGGATATCTCTCCCCTGTCAAAATCAATGTCAACCCTGTCACCAGGCTTATAGGCTTTCACAGCCTCTTTGTGAACGATAAGGGCAAGTCCCTGGTTAATTGAGGACCTGTAAAATATTCGGTTCACTGATTTTACAATTACAGCTTTCACGCCTGCATGCGCCAATCCCACTGAAGGATGCTCACGTGAACTGCCGCAGCCGAAGTTATCGCCTGCCACTATTATATCCCCTTTTGCGACATTTTTCGCAAAAGAGGGATCAAAATCTGCAAAGAGCAGTGGAAGTATTGCCGCCGGGTCCGTGCTCAATATATTATATGTGTGCTTGCCTGCAAACATCTGGTCGGTGTTGAAGTTATCAACATCAGAATAATTCCAGACATTTCCCTGCTTCCGCATCTCCCCTTCCTTTATTTCAGATGTACGGCTCTGCACAGGATTGAAAGGAAACTTTTCAGTACCGGGCTTCGTCCTCGGGTCGGTTATTACACCCTTAAGTGCAGACGCGGCTACTGTTGCCGGCGAGGCAAGATAAATCGATGCTTCCTTGTTACCCATACGGCCCCGGAAATTCCGGTTGGCTGTTGAGATAACGGTATGTCCGTTTGCCGGTATTCCCTGTCCTGTCCCCAGGCAAGGGCCACATGAGGGAGTCAGCAGGTTTGCTCCTGATCTAAGCAGGGTTGTTATCAGTCCCTCATCAATTGCCTGCAGGTATATATCCCTGGATGCAGGGATAATATTCAGCTGGAATCCATCGGCGATCTTCTTTCCTTTCAGGATACCTGCGGCAATGCGAAGGTCTTCTATCCTTCCGTTGGTGCAGGTGCCGATGAGACCCTCATGCACCGGAATGCCGGCAGTTTCGGGAACCGATTTTACATTGTCGACATTATGAGGTGCTGCAACTGCAGGTGCAACCCCGGACATATTAATATGTATCTCTCTGAAATATTTTGCTCCATTATCGGACCATACGCCGCCGACCTTCTTCCCTAGAAAATCAAAAAGTACTTTGTCTGACGGAAATACAGCGTTCTTAGCTCCCATTTCAGAGGCCAGGTTCGCTATTGTCATCCTGTCGGAGATATTGAGATATTTTACACCCTCACCATGATATTCAATTGACATATAGTTAGCACCATCAGAGCCGATCATTCCGATTATCCACAGAGCGAGGTCTTTTGCATATACACCTGTTCTGAGTCTGCCTGTCAGTGTTATCTTTATTGATTCAGGCACCCTGAACCAGGTCTCGCCTCTTTTCCATATCCCGGCAGATTCAGTCCTGTCGATTCCGGCAGCAAAAGCATTGAAAGCGCCAGCTGTAGATGTGTGGCTGTCGCTGCCGACGATGAGCATTCCCGGTCTGGCATGGTACGACATTATCTGATGGCAGATGCCGCTGCCCGCATCATAGAATTTCTTTATCCCCTGCTGCCTGACGATATCCCTTATATCCTGGTACTGTGTTGCCAGCTTTGAATCGGCAGGAGGAGCGTTATGGTCAAGCACAATAAGCATCTGATCAGGGTCGGCCGCTTTCTGTCCGCCCATATTTTTAAAAGTCTTATAAATACTGGCCGTATTGTCGTGCGTCAGTATTATATCAGGACGCGCAAATACGATGGTTCCGGCTGCAGCGCCAAATATCTTTTCCGCAAAAGTCATTGATTTCATACTTTGTCTTATAAAAGTCCGCCTTTCTGGTAAATTACAAACTGCACATCAGAGAAAGGCTCAGCTGAAGTTGTTTTTTTGTTATTCAGGTTAGTGATTATTCCTGTTCTGAGGTCTGCCCTGATTGTGTCACCGTCTTTAAGTTCAAGCTCTTCGACCGATTTGCATATGATAACCGGGAAAGCCGCGTTAATAGCATTTCTCTCGTATATAGCACCGAATGATCCGGCAATGATTCCCTGTATGCCAAGCGATACGAAACAATCAACAGCCTGTTGTCTCGAGCTTCCGCTACCGAAATTCCTGCCTGCAAACACAATATCTCCCGGCTTTGCTTTTTTGGCAAAATCCTCATATCCCTTCAGGTTGTCAAAGGCATATTGCCCCATCTCCTTAAGCTCGGTGATTGCCAGGTACCTGTTATGAAAGATCATGTCGGTGTCAATATTGTCTTTCCTTATCAGCCATATCCTGCCTTCGATAAAATCAGGTTTTGCTTTTCT
>JBFYPG010000205.1:0-2925 GCA_041303415.1 Bacteroidales bacterium | reverse complement strand
TGAATATGGCCCAAAAACAGCTTAATATTGAGACAGATATAGTATGGCTCCCGATAATAATCCTGCTGGTGATCTATGCCCTTTTTGGTGTTTTTGCCGGAGTTATCGGAATAATGGTCGGTAAGAAAATGCTTGATCAGCCGCCGGCAATAGTCCGGAAAGAACAGAGCACCGAAAAGATACCGGCTTTCAGCGCTATAAAAAAGGAGTTTGACTATTCCTTAGTGTGGCTGCTGGCTGATTTATTGCTGATAATAGGTTCTTTCATCTTGCTGAATAAAACTCCCTGGTTCGTATGGTGTGCAACAGTTACAGGAATAATAATCCTATGGTCATTCAGATATAAGAATTCCCTGAGGAGAATATCCAGGCCTAAATTCTGGGTCTTCTTCGTGCTCATAACCCTGCTTACGGCATTTGTATTTTCAGGAACACCGGATGGGGAAACAGATTTTATGAACGGTCTGCTTACCGGAGTTCAGATGAATTTCAGGGCAGCGCTCATCATTGTGGGGTTTTCCGTGCTTGGTACAGAATTATACAATCCGAAAATCAGGGATTTCTTTTCAAAGACAGCATTCAGGCATCTTCCTTTAGCCCTGGAGCTGGCTGTTGAAAGCCTGCCTGATTTCATTGCGAGCATTCCCGATTTCAAAACACTGATTAAGAATCCTGTCGTTGTTTTGTACAATGTCATCTCTCACGCCGGCGCAAAACTGTCAGATATCAGGGAGAAGAGGAGATCTTCCATGATAATATTCATTGTGAGTGGCGGTAAAGAGGCAGGCAAAACAACCTTCGCAAAAAGTATCGCCGAGGAGCTGAAACTTAAAGGGTTTCCCGTCGGAGGCATCCTGGCAGAAAGAGTCATGGAGGGATCAGAAACAAGAGGTTACGACCTGATTGACATTGAATCAGGCAGAAGGGAAATATTTCTCAGACAGGATGAAGAAAAATGGACAGAAGCGATTGGCAGATTCAAAATCAATCCGCAGGGCCTTGAATTCGGAAATTCAGTTCTTGAACCCGGTAACCAGAAAGGAAATAAGCTGATCATAATAGATGAGATCGGAATACTGGAAGTTGAAAACAGAGGATGGGCTGACTCTGTTGACAGATTGATCAGGGCATCCTCAAACAATATACTGATGACAGTCCGTGATACTTTTGCCGAAATTGTCATTAAAAAATGGAATATCTCCGATCCGGTAATATTTAAGGTTTCGGAAACGGATCCTCATGATGCCTGCGAAAAGATACTTGAAAAAGAAATAACTGTTAATTAGAATAATATGCGAAAGAGTGCGGTTGTCTTCGGTTCAACAGGCCTTGTCGGAGGAGAACTTGTCAGGGAACTGCTTGAACAACAAGTATTTGAAAGAATAACAGCTGTAGCCAGGAGGAAGCTCCCGGTATCACACCCGAAGCTTGAAGTTCTTATAATTGAAGATTATTCAAATCTGGAGGCATACAAGGATAAGTGTAAAGCTGACACTTATTTTTGCTGCATTGGTACAACAATAAAGATCGCCGGGACAAAGGAGAAATTCCGCCGGGTCGACCTGGAGATACCTGAAATGATAGCACGCCTTGCCCAATCACTGGCTGTTCCTAACCTTGCAGTGATCTCATCTATCGGGGCCAGTGAGAGCTCTCCGAACTTCTACCTTAAGACAAAAGGGGAAATGGAAAAATCAGTGAGGAGCATCTACTCAGGAAACCTGAAAATCGTCCGTCCGTCGCTACTTATCGGAGAGCGTACCGAATTCCGTTTTGCCGAAAAAACATCAGCAATCTTCATGAAGCTTCTGGGATGGATTTTTATCGGCCCTATGAAAAAATACAGAGGTATCAATGCACGCGATGTAGCACGTGCCATGATAAAGTCAACAGATCTGCCTGCTGAAAAAGTGATTCTTGAATCTGATGAATTGCACGATATTATCAGGTAAAAATGAGATTTTAAAAGGATTTTTTCACGATCTTTGGATAGCCATTACGTGGCAATATTCTTTTTGACTAACATTCTGATTATCAATAATTAATGTTTAAGAAGATGAAAAGGCTAAACACTTACGCAAAGATCTTTTTCGTTTTGGCTATCATTCTTGCGGTAATATCCTGTGCAATCAATCCGGTAACAGGAAAACGTCAGATAATGCTGATGACCGAAGAGCAGGAGATTGCATTGGGAAGCCAGTACGATCCACAGGTAATCGCAACCTTCGGTGAATACAAGAATGATGCCCTGCTTTCATTTATCAAGGGGAAGACTACAGAAATGGGGAAAATATCCCACCGACCTGCCCTTCAATACCATATTAAAATTCTGGATTCGCCCGTCGTGAATGCTTTCGCAGTTCCAGGCGGGTATATATATCTGACACGCGGAATACTCGCGCAGCTTAACAATGAGGCAGAGCTCATGGGTGTAATCGGGCACGAGATGGGACATATCACCGCCCGCCACTCTGTAGCACAACAGACAAAACAGCAGCTGGGGCAGATGCTGCTGATGGGCACCATGATCGTTTCAGAGAGACTAGCGCAGTATGCCCAGTATGCGATGCAGGGAATGGAGCTGCTGTTCCTCAGATTCAGCCGCGATGACGAGCGCGAAGCTGACCGCCTTGGTGTCTATTATTCCTCAATGACAGGTTATGATGCACATAAAATGGCTGATTTCTTCCAGGTGCTGAACAAGATGAGCATGGCAGAAAGCATTGGTGGCGTTCCTACATTCCTTTCGACGCACCCTGATCCCGGAGACCGCTACAATACAGTACAGCAGCTGGCACAATACTGGCAGGACAGTCTTAAGATGACCGCACCTAAAGTCGGTGCCGACAGCTATCTCCAGCTGATCGATGGCATTGTCTACGGTGAAGATCCCAGGCAGGGATATACCGAAGGAAACGTCTTTTA
>JBFYPG010000204.1:0-20424 GCA_041303415.1 Bacteroidales bacterium | reverse complement strand
CCCTGAAGCTCCGGTGCAAGTTCGGCCCTGGCCTCATCATTTGGTTTTGAAGTAATTGCCCCGAACAGCGCAATCTTGTGCCTGTCAATAAGATCGAGTGTCCGCTGAGGCAATGGATTTCCTTCCTTCCTCCAGAATTCCCATCCGATATCTCCGTAGACGTATCCGGCATCAAATCCTGCCGCATTGAGCACCCTGACTGCTTCGTTCAGTACGATCGCTCCTATACCGTCTCCGGGGAGCGCAACAATTGTCCGTTTTGCCATCTGATTTATTAATTATATCACAGGTAAAAATAGCCAAAAAATCAACTGGCAGGCTTAATCAATATTATTTATTGACTGCGTCTTTGATGTGTCAGAAATTTAAGTATTTTTGTCGCCTGATTCTGTGTCACTAATACAATAGGATGAGCGTTTTGAAAGGTCTGAAGCCTTCTCCGGTCTGGCACTATTTCGAGGAGATATGCAAGATACCAAGGCTTTCGAAGAATGAGGGAAAGATAAGAAAATATCTTCTTGATTTTGCGAAGGGGAATAAGCTTGAATCAAAAGAGGACGAGTCGGGAAATATTCTGATAGTCAGGCCTGCTTCACCTGGTATGGAGAACAGGAAGACCGTCGTCCTGCAGAGTCATCTTGATATGGTCGGTGAAAAAAATGCAGATCATCCACATAACTGGGACAATGATCCAATAATACCAATAGTAAATGACGAATGGGTATCAGCCGACGGAACAACGCTCGGAGCAGATGACGGTGTAGGTATTGCTTCCCAGCTCGCCATACTAACAGACAAGAATCTTAAAGCAGGCAGGATAGAGTGTCTCTTTACTGTTGATGAAGAATCAGGAATGACCGGAGCCATAAACCTGAAACCTGATTTCTTCACAGGGAATATTCTCATCAATCTTGATTCCGAGGATGAGGGGATACTCTTCATCGGATGTGCCGGAGGAATGGATACTGTTGGCACGATGACCTTTAAGCCTGAAGCAGTGCCTGCGGGATCAGCCGCTCTTGATATATCGGTTACCGGCCTTCACGGAGGGCATTCGGGTGATGAGATACATAAAGGATATGGCAACTCGGTCAAAATTATGAACCGCATATTGTGGAATCTTGCAAATGAATACGATATACTTCTGAGCAATTTCGATGGAGGGAACCTTCGTAATGCCATTCCGCGTGAGGCTTTTGCCACGATAATCGTCGATAAAGCTTCCATAGAAAAAGTAAGGAACTGGATAGTTGATTTTCAGACAACGATTGTAGAAGAGTTCAGGGATATCGAAAAGGACCTGAAAATAGCCGTTAAGGATTCCGTAATCCCGGGCTTAGTAATGGACAGGGATAGCCAGACAAAGCTGCTGAGTTCACTTACCTGCTGTCCGCACGGTACAATTGCATGGTCGAAAGAGATGGATGACCTGGTTGAAACCTCAACCAACCTTGCATCGGTTAAATTCACCAGCGACAATACGATCACAATTATCACAACCCAGCGCAGTTCAATTGAATCGTCAAAAAGGGATGTTGCATCGATGGTTGAAACATGTCTGAAGCTTGCAGGTGCCATGGTTGTTCATTCGGACGGCTATCCGGGATGGAGGCCGAATATGACTTCGGAAATACTGAAGATCACCAGGGAATCATATATAAAGCTGTTCGGCAGGGATCCCCATATCAGGGCAATTCATGCAGGACTTGAATGCGGACTCATCTATCAGAAATTCAAGGGTATAGACATGATCTCATTTGGCCCAACCATCAGGGGGGCGCATACTCCTGAAGAAAAAATCGAGATAAAGACCGTTCAGATGTTCTGGGATCTTCTTACTGATGTGATAAAAAGCATCCCCCTGAACTGACAAAAGCAGAAACCATAGTTCTTTTGATCAGTCACAGCTGAAGAACTGATCCTTGCCTGCACTGCAGACAGGGCATAAATAATCATCAGGGAGATCAGTAAACTCCACGCCTGGTTCTATGCCTCCGGCCGGATCGCCCTGTTCAGGATCATAAATAAACCCGCAGATTGCGCACTTGAAACACTCCATTGGCGGTTGAATTATCTGGTTTTGATCTTTCTTACAACATCGATCACCGTGCCATCGACCCATTTGACAGCAGCCACTATCCTCTCTTCAAATTCTGCTTTCCGGGGCTTTCCGCAGATCTTTTCAGCCTCTTCCTTCAGCTCTTTTATTGTCCTTAAAGGCAATCCGCTGCCTTTGAGCCTTTTGATCAGGTCCCTGCGCAGGGGGTTTATTGCTATCCCCCTTTCGGTGATTATTACATCTATCAGTTCGCCGGGTCCGCACAGTGTGGTCACTTCATCAACTATAACAGGTATCCTGTCGCGGAACAGGGGCACAGGAAGTATGACATTGCGCGCATGGAGGCAATTCTGCCATCCTCCGATCCCGTGAAGGAGATAGCCATCGGAATGAGTGACAACGTTACCGTTGAAATTCAGGTCGATCTCGGTGGCACCCAGGATCATTATGTCCATCATGCTGGTCAGGTTGCCCTTTGAATGGTAATTATATGCGTTGAAGACAGAATAGGGAACATGGTTGGGATTTGCCTCAACTGATCTCACAGCATCAAGGTCGAATGCCTGAGCATCAAGAATATAACCCATCTGACCCTCTTCAAGCATCTTTACCATATACTTAGTGCTGCCGCCAAATCCGAAACTGGATTTCCATCCTTTCTGCTTCAGAATCTGATGAACAAATACTGCAATTGCAAGTGATGTTCCTCCTGCCCCTGCCTGCATTCTGACTCCATCCTTCAGTATTCCTGACTTTTCCAGGAACGAAGCTGTCAGCTCGGCAATGAGAAGCCTGTCAGGGCTCTTTGTTATCTCTGTTGTCCCTGATACAATTTTTTCAGGTATGCCGATCTTGTCGACGACTACAACATTATCTACATAATTTCCCTCGATCTCCATTGGAAAACAGGGAAGATCTACAAGGTTATCGGTAACCACTATTACTTTGGAGGCAAACATGCTATCGGCTTTTGCATAGCCCAGTACACCGCACGATGAAGTTCCTCCGGTACCCCTGGCATTACCAAATGAATCAGCAGAAGGCGCTGCCAGAACAGCGATATCGATCTTTACTTCGCCATCCTGTATGGCCTGAACCCGGCCTCCGTGCGACCGGAGAACTGCCGTGCCCTTCATCTTTCCTTCCGAAACATACCTTCCCAGCGGGCCATTCATGCTTCCTTCAATCCTGTTTATGGTTCCGTCATCCAGGTATCTGATCACCGGATCATTACAGGGAAATGATGCCGAAGGAAACCAGACAAGGTCCTTCACCCCCATCCGGGATGCTATCTCAAAGATCCTGTTGCTGATCAGATCGCCGTCCCTCATGTGATGGTGCGTTGAGATGGTCATCCCGCTCTTCAGTCCGCATTTTTTAAGAGCTTCTTCCAGTGAGCCTGCCAGCTTGTTGCCGTCAGCAGGAAAATCCTGGCAGGTAGGCACCGGCGGTGAGTATCTGGCTCCCTCAGGCCAGTATTTGCCTACTCCCATAAAAGGGATAACAGGCTCACCATTTATCTCAAGCGGAACAGATCTCCCTGCAGCGTTTACAACTGTTTTGACTGCCATATGAAAATTGAAAAAATAGTTTATAATCTTTCATCAGACCCCCATCCCGACCTTCCCCCAGGGGGGAAGGAGCTTTCTCAGCTTTCCCCCTTGGGGGAAACGGGAAAGGGGGTTATTTCATTTAAACGTTTCTCTCCAGTCTGTCGATATGCGGCCGAGTCTTACAGCCAGGTCAATCATTTTCTGAGCTCTTGCAACAACAGGTTTATCAATCATCTTTGAACCCAGGGCCACCACTCCCTGCCCCTTCTTCCCGGCTTCCTCAAATGCCATCACGATCTTCATAGATTTTTCCAGCTCAGCCTCACCGGGCGCAAAACCCGCATTAATAACCGCGATCTGCCTGGGGTGAATGCAACCCATTCCTTCGAATCCCATTGCCCTGGAATCAAGGACGTTCAGCCTGAGCCCCTCCATATCGGCAACATCGGAAAAGACGGAATCAATAGGCTGGACACCGGCTGCCTTTGCAGCAATTACCAGTCTGCCCCTGGAATAAAATGATTCTTTGCCTTCCCGGCTCCTCATGACGCCCATATCGGCCGTAAGGTCCTCGAGCCCGATGGCCATAGCAACGATATTCTCCGAAGCCCTGGCTATCGCTGATGAGTTTTCGACTCCGGACGCGGTTTCGATGATGGGCATCAGGTATACCGGATTCCTGATCTTCATCTTTTTTCTGATGGCGGAAATCTCCTTATCAGCAATAATGACGTTTTCGGGGGAATCGCATTTGGGGATCAGAACAAGGTTGACATTCCATGGAATCACTGCCCTGAGATCGCTTAAACCAGTCTCTCCCTGATTTATCCTTACCATTCTTTCAGCGCCCCTGAAATCCACCTGGCAAAGGGCATTCCTGACCAGTATCCTTGCTTCATCCTTCCTGTCGGGAGCAACGGAGTCCTCTAGGTCGAGAATGATCCCATCAGCTGAATGGAGTCCGGCGTTAAGCATCAAACCAGGGCTATTTCCCGGCAGATAGAGACGCGAAAAGCGGAACCTGTCCCTTGGGGTCGAATAATTGTTCACGCTCAGCATTTCGGGAATATACTCCTGGTCAGTATCAAGAAGCTTCCTGACCGCAGCTTCGAGCCTTGCGGATATTACAAACGGCAGCGCACCTGAGTCGTTGACTGTAAGGTCAGCATTCCTTATCCCGAAGAATTTCAGTACCTCATTGCACTGCTTCAGAATTGATTCGCCATAAAGAGCCTTAACCTTCGAAGTCAGGTCAATAGAAATTCCTCCCTTTCGTTTCAGTTCAAGAGTCATTTCGCAATCCGATCTGACCTTAGGCCCGGCATTGCCTGCAACAGCTTTAACCCTGTTCATATATGGTTCTGTTAAACGTTTTTATCTTCGCAAACCTCGATCAGCACACCTGAAGTTGATTTCGGATGAAAGAATGCGATATCAAGCTTCTCAGCACCTTTCCTCGGGGCTTTATCAATGAGCACAACACCATGATCTTCAGCATGTCTCAGGCATTTCTCGATCTCTTTTACTGCAAAGGCAATATGGTGTATCCCTTCTCCTCTCTTTTCTACGAACTTACCTACCGGCCCCTCAGGATCAGTTGATTCCAGAAGTTCAATTTTTGTATCCCCCACAAGAAAGAATGCGCTCCTCACCTTCTGATCAGGCACATCTTCAATTTTATAGCATTTCAGTTCAAAAACCTTTTCGTAAAAGCGGATTGAGGCTTCAAGGTCACGGACTGCAATTCCAATATGTTCAATATGTGTTGGCTTCATATATCAGGTTTTTTAAGTAGTCCCGATAGCTTCAGGGATCAGAAAGGGAAATCGACGGGGATAGCTTTTTCAGACTCCTTGTTTTCAGGTTTCTTTGCTGCTTCATGGACCGCGACTCCGTCAACATAAATTGCTTTATAAGGTGTAGTCGGACATGCATATTCACAGTGGCCGCATCCTATGCATATTTCAACATTTGTTTCAGGGATCAGCAGGTTGCCTTCATAGGGCACCATATAGACTGCCTTTGTAGGACACGCTTCGGAGCAGGCTCCGCAAGCTGTCTTTTCGGTTTTGACGATACAGTTATCCTTGATAAAATTTACCTTTCCGATCCTGGTGAGCTTTTTGGCTTCCAGAGCCAGGGGATGAAGGGCATTCGTCGGACAGATCTCCGTGCAGAGAGTGCAATTGTATGTACAGAAGCTTTTATGGTAGTCCATTACCGGCTGCATCATGCCCCTGACGCCATACTGCATCAGCGCGGGCTGCAGCACATTGTTCGGACAGGCTGATATGCAAAGCGAACATGCTGTACAATCGGCATTGAAATCTTCGATCGACACTCCTCCCGGAGGACATACAGGGTATGTTTTGTTCTCTTTGACCGTGGAGGCTTTGGTTGGTACAGGCGCTTTTTTATCCTGAGCCCTTGCAGCAAAAGGCAGACCGAATACCAGAGCCAGTGAGGTGACAATGAATTTCCTCTTGTCAGTATCAGTCTTCACCTCCTTCTTCTTTATGGAGACGATCCCGTATGAGATAGCTTTGTCGGGACAAACATTGATGCAGTTAAAGCAGTTTACACAGCGGCTGACATCCACTTTATGCTGAAGAAAATCAATGCAGGATGATTTGCAGCGTATTGAGCACATCCCGCATTTTGAGCACATGCTCTCGTCAATCTTTATTCTGAGGATCGATACCCTGGATAATAGTCCGAGAAGCGTTCCCACCGGGCATATCATATTACAATAAAGACGTCCTTTTGTGAGTGAGAGAGCGAATATAAGCAGCAGGAAGAAGACCGGAATGGAATAAGAGAGAAGCTGGTAGCCTGTAACCGGCACATGGCTCAGCGTATAAACATCGAATTTTCCCAGGATATTTGAAAGAAAATTATTTCCCAGTATAATCACCGGCCTGGCAAAAAAGGTCATAAACCTTCCGAATATGCTGTATGGATCAAGCAGGGTCACCAGGTAAATGCCCCATACAATGGCAACCGTAAGGGTGGCTGCCAGCAGTGTGTGCCTGATGACAGTGAAAGGCCTTTTATAGCCATACCTTCTGAATTTCTTTCTGATACGTCCTCCAATCCTGCTGTTCAGGTCCTGCCCTATTCCCAGCGGGCAGAGGAATGAACAGTATGTCCTGCCCGAAAGAAGAGTAAGGATGAGGACAGCAGCAAAACCTGCCGAGGCCAGTGTACCGAGGTCAATGAATTTGATGACTGACGGAACGAATTGCAGCGATAGCAGTATATTAATGTATTTCGCAGGTATGATTTGCCTGAAGTCGGCAAATACAGAAAAGAAGCAGATCAGAACAAGTGCTGAAAAAAGGATACGGAATCTTCTTAGAAAGGGCGACTTCATCGGAAGTTACATTTTAATCCTTCTGATATTAAGTGTATCGAGGTTCATGTTTCCTAATCCCATTTTATGGGCGATCGGGATATATTCAATCTTTTCCGTGTCAACCCCGAGCATTTTGGCGGAAGCGGCATCACCTGCCACCCAATCGGTGGTGATTATCATCGATTTCATCTGCACGACATCTTCTTTTGATACGCCCTGCGGACCATGCTTCACCATTACGTTGTAGCAGTCAATGATATTGAGGGCAGGTTTCTTCTCAAACAATGCATAGTCGGCAATGCACTGGTTCAGGTCATTTGAATGCCAGTAGCCCCTGTCCCAGACAACTCCCATCATGTTCTTAAGGCAGCAGGTCATCCTGGTCGAGTTATGGTCCTTGAGTACCGGCACGTTGATGAACACGTCAGACTCGAGCAGGAGCTCGTGCACTTTAGTGCTCTTAAGCCGCATGCCGCCGGGGATCTCCACCTCCTGGTAGTACTTCTCGGAATTTCCCGGTACAACCTTGGCTCCGGCATCTTTGGCAGCCTTCTCAATACCCGAGTTTTTATAGCAGTTTACCCAGTTATCACAGGTATGGTCGAAAACATATACTTCCTTAGCCCCGGCTTTCAGGCAGTGTTCAATTATTCTCTTTACAAGCGACGGATTGGTGTTGGCGGCGAGCTCCGGCAAGACATCCCATCCGATATTGGGTTTTACCAGCACCTTCTGACCTTTCTGTATAAAAGCTCCTATCCCTCCGAGTTCCTGTATCCCCAGGTCGAACATGGCATTGGGGGTCCCTCCCATTATTGCCACCATGTCGTATTTTGCCCTTCCCGGTACATCGGTCCACAGCCTGTCATAACGTCCGATGCCAAATGTGGCACCTGCAGCCAGACCGGCACCTGCGGATCGTTTGAGAAAGTCCCTTCTTTTCATGCATGAAGTTGTTTTCAGATTTTAAGTCCGAAAAATACAACTTTTTTCTTTATGATGCACTTTGTGTGGATAACTCCTCACAGCTTCAAGGTGTGTGACATATTGCAGGAATAAGCATATATGCTATATCTTTACATTAAAAAGCATGAAGTATCCGCCAGCATAGGTTAAATATTATCTTAGCGGATGAATTTCCGGAACAAACCGGTTTTTTAATTGTCTTACTAAATAATAATCTGCACTCGACATGAAAGTTCTCTTTTACGACTGTTTTTCCGGAATAAGCGGGGACATGAACCTGGGTGCCATGCTTGACCTGGGTATCGAAAAGTCATTTCTCACCACCGAACTGGGCAAGCTTAACCTGAAAGGATGGAAGCTGGCTGTCGAACAAGACCAGAGGCATGGCATTTTTGGCACAAAAGTCACTGTGATCCGGACCAGGCAAGAAAAAGCTCACAGGCACCTTTCAGATATCGAGCAGATAATCAATGAGTCACAACTGGATAAAAAGACAAGGGAACTCAGTATCAGAATCTTCCGTAAGCTGGCAGAAGCAGAAGCTGCCGTACATGGAACCACTCCTGACAGGGTACATTTTCATGAGGTGGGAGCTGTGGATTCCATAATAGATATTGTTGGAGCAGCAATATGCTTCAATGCACTGAAAGTTGATGCGGTATTTGTATCAGAGGTGGAGCTCGGAAGCGGTTTTGCTGTATGCGATCACGGAAATCTTCCTGTACCCGCGCCCGCTACTGCTGAGATAGTAAAGGGCATGACGGTTAAAAAGGGCGGCGTCGATTTTGAAGCCACAACTCCGACAGGCGCTGCTATCCTGGCTGTTCTCGGGACACATTTCGGCGGCCACGATGCATTCCGTCCGGAAAGGACCGGATACGGAATAGGCCATAAAGACCATCCTCAGATACCGAATCTTCTCAGAGTATTCCTGGGTGAAGCAGTAGAGAGCCCTTCAGGACATGAAGCATTGCTCCTGGAATGCAATATTGACGACATGAATCCTGAATTCTTTGAACACCTGGCTGAAAGGTTGTTTGAAGCAGGGGCATCTGATGTTTTCATCTCAGGTGCAATAATGAAGAAAGGGAGACCGGGTAATGTCCTCAGCGTAATCTGTGAAAAGGGATTTGCAGATATTCTCAGGGAAATAATCTTCAGGGAATCCACATCAGTGGGGATAAGGACATTCACCTTCAGGAAAGACACTCTGTCGCGCAAGTTTGAAACTCTGAAGAGTGACTACGGAGATGTTACGGTAAAGCGCTCATTCCTTGACGGGAAAGAGGTTTCATGCAAGCCGGAATTTACTGAAATAAAGAAGATAGCCCTGGAAAAAGGCTTGCCGGTGAAAGAAGTTTATAACTATATAATGGCACAGATAATAAATGGCAGAAGGCGAAAGGCGAAAGGCGAAAGGCTGAAAACTATAGTCGGAGGCAAAACCAGCAACCAGGAACCAGGAACCAGCAACAGGAGAAGAAAATGACCGAATCAAAGCTTGTAAGACTGGATTCCATCTTGAAGGAGCTGGGATCGTTTGTGATCGCATTCTCGGGAGGCGTAGACAGCTCATTCCTTGTCCACAGGGCACGGTTTCTTGACTCGCTCAGAATCAAAGCGCTTACTATCCGCACTCCGTACATGCCTGCAAGGGAGATAAGCGAAGCTACAGCATTCGCAAAAAAAACAGGCATAGATTTCGATATTATCAACCTGGAATTCAACGAAACTATAAGGCATAATCCGTCAAGGAGATGTTATCTGTGCAAGAAGATCCTGTTTACCGAAATAGTGAATTATGCCGGGAAAAACAATTTTCAATATGTTGTTGACGGTACAAACGCCGATGATATTGGTGATTCAAGGCCGGGACTCAAAGCATTGCGCGAACTGGATATAAAAAGCCCTCTTGCTGAATCGGGGCTTACGAAACCCGATATACGGGACTATGCGCAAAGGGCAGGCCTTCCATTTTTCGACAAGCCTGCGATGGCATGCCTTCTGACACGGGTACCATATGACACAACGATAACCGTGGAGATGCTTGAGATGATCGAAAAAGCTGAAGACCTCCTGTTTGAAAAGGGGTATCCGGGAACCAGGGTCAGGGTTCATGGCGAGGTTGCCAGAATAGAATGCATGCCGGGATATATTGAAAGGATCATTCATGACCCGGGAAGGGATATGATGATTAATGACCTCAAGAAATTAGGATTCAGATATGTATCTTTGGACCTTGAGGGTTACAGGACAGGAAGTATGGATCCTGAAAAAACAGGCAATGACATCAAAAGAACTTGAGAAGCTTCTCACAGACCTGAGGAAAGGCGACATAACCATTGATGAAGCTCTTGAAAAACTAAAGACCTTTCCCTATACCGACCTGGGATATGCCAGGATAGATCACCACCGTGAAATCAGGACAGGGTACCCTGAAATAATCTACTGCGCAGGCAAAACCGTTGAACAGGTCGCAGGCATCTTTAAGGTGATGGCCGCAAAGGAAAATAATGTTATCGGGACCAGGGCTACTGAAGAGATGTACGAATATGTAAGGAAAAATATTCCGGAAGTAGTTTACTACCGTGAGGCAAGGATCATTTCGGTTCAGAAGAGAAACCCTGAAATTCCGGAAGCCAGTATTGCAGTAATCACGGCAGGGACATCAGACATACCAGTAGCTGAGGAGGCAGCAGTGACTGCCGAGCTTCTCGGCAATAAAATCGTCAGGATATATGACGCAGGTGTTGCAGGCATCCACAGGCTTGTCGATAAACTTCCCGAAATAAGAAAATGTGCAGTAATAATAGTCATTGCCGGAATGGAAGGTGCTCTTGCCAGCGTTGTCGGAGGCCTTGTTGACAAGCCGGTGATCGCAGTGCCGACGAGCGTTGGCTACGGGGCAAGCTTCGGAGGCATTTCGGCGCTCCTTGCAATGCTTACAAGCTGCTCGGCCGGAGTGACTGTTGTAAACATAGACAACGGATTCGGAGCTGGTTTCTCAGCTAGCATGATAAACAGGATGTGCCATGCCCGGTAAGGTTCTCCTTTCGACAGCCTACCTCCCTCCCACCGAATATTTTGCAAGATTAATTGATGCAGAAGAGGTTCAGATTGAAAGAGAGGAAAATTACATAAAGCAGACTTACCGCAACAGGTGCTATATACTCTCTTCCGATGGCCCTCACCCGCTGACGGTCCCTGTACTGCAGGGAAGCTTTCACAAAACTCCGGTAAAAGAGATCAGGATCGATTATTCGAAAAGATGGCAGCAGGTACACATCGGAGCTTTGGTGGCTGCTTACCGGTCGTCCCCGTTTTTCATTTATTATTTTGAAACACTGGAAAAGATAATACTCTCAGGCCATGAATTACTGATCGACCTGAACAGTGATCTGCTGAAGGCTCTTCTTGAGATGCTTGATTTAAAAGTTAAACTCTCCTATACAACTGATTTTACCGTAGCCGGAGAAACCGGGAACGACTTCAGGTACAGCATCAGTCCAAAAAAAGAATCAGCTTACAAACCGAAAAAATATATCCAGGTTTTTGGTTACCCGTCAGATTCTAAAACCGGATTAAGCATGGCCGACCTTATTTTCAATACAGGTGCTGAGGCTTTACTTTATCTTTAGAATTATCTTCATACAAATTTTATTTTTGCTAAAATGGGACAAAAACCTAATATTAAGAAACTATCCGGCAGGATATTACAGCATCTTTCAAAATTGATGACAAATAAGGCATTCTATCTGCAGAGCCAGATGGATATTCATCCCAGGTCAAGGTATTACAACCTGAATATTGTTAAAAGAACAGGAGGATTCTATATTACTGACGATCCAATCAAGAGAGAGATCATCTCATTAGAAACATACTGGGATCAGGTCCGAAGGGACATGTTGATCCTGATCCTAAAAGATATTCTGGTGAACAGGGTAAACGGGGATCTTGTAGAATTAGGTGTTTATAAAGGGTACACTGCAAAGCTTATCCACTACTATGTGCCTGACAGACAGTTATTCCTCTTTGACACTTATGAGGGATTTAATACCGGTGATCTTGCTGCTGAAAAAAGCAGAACAGGGTTTTCTATCGGAAATCATTTCATTTCAGCCGGTACAAAGGAAGTGACCAGCTATATTATGCCGAAGAATGATAATGTAATTTTAATAAAAGGAGTGTTCCCGGGATCCATCACACAGGATTTTTATAGCAAATCATTTTCATTCATCCATGTAGATATGGATCTTTATGAACCCACAATTGCCGCATTAAAATTCTTTTATCCACGGATGAGCCGAGGTGGCTATATGGTTATTCACGATTATAATACCTGGAGTGGCGCACAAGATGCAGTTGATGAGTTCTTCAAAGATAAGCAGGAATCACCTGTCCCGATGCCTGATAAAAACGGAAGCGCTCTTATAAAAATAATATAGCAGCATATAGAAATATAAAAAAGGCTGTCTCACATGAAACAGCCTTTTTCAAGGAAGTCAAACAAAGTATCAGTAGCCGAACTTATATCCGAAAGTTACAGTAAATATGTTTCTGTCGACATCCATGCTGGCCGACAAGGTCTCTGCGCTGGAATCATAGAGTATATAATTTTCTGTATTCATCATGCCTGTATAGCTGAAATCCACAAATACATTTTGTTCACGGAATCCTCCTCCCAGAGATATAGTATTGTAGTTCAAGTCTGAGTTGAGGTCATTGCTTTCCCATGCCTTGCCGTAATATCCGTAACCGCCCCTGAGATAGAACCTGTTGAGCCTGAACTCGGCACCGAGCCGCAGGTTTCCGGATGATCTTAATGTGCTCTTGATAATTGAGTTCTTTTTACTGTAATTATAGCCGTCGCCTGTTTCGGAGAACCTTGCGGTGCTGTAATCAACAAATTCATAATCAATACTTACCAGTGCAAGTTTTTTGATCTGCAGGGCAGCTCCAGCCATTGCCCTGAAAGGCGTCGTAAGTGCATAGTTATATCTTTCAGGATCGTTGGAGGCTTCATATTTTCCGCCGTCGGTGAAATGGGAAGACATATTGTCGTATGCATATTCATTGATCTTGTAGAGCACGGGTGAGTGGAATGCAAACCCCAGTCTCAGTATCTCAATCGGTCTGTAGATTGCTCCCATTTTCAATCCAAAGCCAGTCCCCGTATTACTGTAGAAGAATGTGTAATTGAAGCTTTCAAACTCTGAAGCAAGTGGAATATCGGTAGATTCAGCGTGCTCGTATTTACTTGAGTAGCTAAGGTGGCTTATCCCCAGGGTAGCCCCGAAGTAAAGCTTGTTTGAGAGGTTTCCGCCGATTGAGAGAGCATGTTCTCCGGTATATCCTTCGAGATTTACCAGCCGCCTTATGTTCTGGCCGTATACTGAAGGAGGATTATCACCATAATTTGAGAAGACTGTCCCGTAGGATGTGTTATATCCAGGCAGTGAGTCAATCAGCCAGGTCTCCCAGGCGAGGTACGAATCGGGCACTTCATCAATAAGCTCTTCCCTGAAATAACTGTCGGCCTTATCAGCCCAGAGATCAGCCATGGAACTATAATCGCTGGTTGCTTCAAGGATGATACTCTGATTCATGTTATTGGTTTTGTTGTATGAGTATCCGAAATTGAGGGATACCAGGCCTGTTTCGGTATCATTGTTGATCAGGTTTGCTACAATGCCTCCCTGGGCCAGGTTGAAGTTGTATATATAGTCTGATGTTGTATTCCCGTTAAGGCTGGCAGCCGAGCTGATATGGAAAAGCTGGGGAGTAACGGATATCTCGGATGAGCGGAATACCCCTAATCCTGCGGGGTTCTGGCTGAGCGAGGAAAGGTCGCCGCCGAGGGCTGTAAAGGCTCCTCCCATTGACATGAATCTGGCCGTCCCGGTATAGAAGACCTGTGAGTATCTGAGTGCATCGTCGACAAGCTGGGCAAAACTCCCTGTGCAGAGCGCCAGCATTATAATAAGAATTAGACCTCTTTTTTTCATGACTGTTACTTTTTTCTTAATAGCATTCCACCACTCTGTCAAAGAATGAACTGTTTACTGATGATATTTCAATTATGTCTATCTCCTTCCCCCTGAAGATGAGCTGTGCGAGCCTGAAGAAGATGAACCTGAGGATGAGCCTGAAGAACTGCTGCCGGAAGATGAGCTTCCCGAGTAGCTGCTGCTTCTTGATGATCCGCCTGAAGATCCGCTGTAACTGTTGGATGAAGAGCCATATGAGCCTGAGGATGATGATCCTGTGGAGCTTCTCCTGGAGGGAGCGGAATAGCTGTTCGGGCTGCTGTATGAAGGCGCCGACCTGTATTCTCCGGCTGATACTGAAGGACTGGTCCTTGCAGGAGTTGTCCTGTAAGTGCCTGTGCCCGGGCTTTCGGTATTTACCCGGCTGTTATTGTAGGAAGGCCTTGTGCTCATCCGCGGATTGCTGTAGCTTGGTGTATATGTTCTGTTTACGGTATTGTATTCCGGTTTGGTGACAGTAGTAGTACGGGTCGTTGCCGTCCTGCTGATGACTGTATTGCCATCCTTTGCAGCGCTCTGGTCGATCTTCCTGTCGGCAGCATTAATTGCCTGCTGGTTGTTAACATTTGTTGAAAGTGATTTCCTCGGATCTGTCGTCGACGATGTTGAAGCGCCCGAAGGGGTGCGTCTTACTGCATCAGTTGATGTCCCTTTGGAAATGTAACTGTCACGCCTTGCCGAAGCAGCAGGCTGTGTCCTTTCGTTCCATCTTGAGGAATATGAGCTTTGCCTGTCCCTCCTGCCGTAAGCTATTGAATTATTGTAATCCCTGCTGTAGTAAGCATTTGAGTAGTATCCCCAGTTGCTGTAATATGGCCCGTAATAAGATGAATAGAACGGGTTGTACCAGCTTCCGTAATACCCCGAATACCATGGTGAATAGTATCCGCCGTAGGAGCCGTAATATCCGAAATCATAGAAGGGGTCGTACATGAAAGGATCATAATAATAAGGGTATCCGTAGCCAAAGCTCATTGAAGGCCATCCCCCGCCGTAATAGAAAGGATCTCTCCAGTAAGGGTTGAAGTAATTGCCGTAAAACCTTCGCAGACGTCCTGTATAAGAGTAATTATCGTAATAGTTGTTTACAGTTCCTTTGCTGTTTTCATAAAGAAGGGCATCGTAGTTTTCTGTCGCTTCAGAGTACTCATCCGATACGAGCGTGTCAGCAGCATAAACGTTATCATAATACTCTTCAGCCCTCAGGTCGCTTTCGGCTATCTGCCTTGAAACAGAGGGCTGTACCTGGACAACCTGTTTATCAGAGGGCAGGTAGTACAGGTCATCATATTCAAACCCTGTATAGAGACCTGATGAACAGGACCCCAGCACCAGAAGTAAAAGGATTGTTATGTAATTAACTGCTTTCATATCTGATTCCCTCTCTTGTTTCTTGAATTAAGCGCAAATATTGTACCAAAATAGCTTAAAAAACAGATGATGTACAATAAATATCAAATATAATAAAAATAAGGACATGCGGTCGCATGTCCTTGCTTTGTTACCTGTATCATCATTTACCTCCTGCTTCCGCTTTCCGATGAAGATCTGGAGGATTTTGAGGAGGATGATCTTGATGATGACGAAGAGGAAGATGATCTGGAGGATGATCCTGAAGACTTCGGGGCAGAGCTTCTGCTCCCTGATACTGCAGATCCCCTTGAGGAGGATGAAGGCCTGCTGACCTGTGATCTTGACGGCGAGCTTTTAGCCGGGGCGCTTTGGGTCCTCACTGCCGGAGCACTCTGGGTTCTTACTGCAGGGGCGTTGTTCACCCTGGTGCTGGTCTGGTTCCTTGATGCTCCTGTTGACTCAACCGGAGCCACCCGGCCTCTTGAGGAGGGTTCAGCAGATATATTGCTCTTGGTTCCGGAATTGACGTTGTTGTTTATGCTGCTCCGCGAACCGGGAGCGGGTGCACCCTCCCGCCTTGAAGTCCCGCCTGAGTTTGACCTGTTATATTCCGTAGTTCCTTTGCGTTCAGGAAGATCACGTGAAGAGTATCTTGAGGGTGTGTTGTAGTAGTAGTAATTATTGGTATGGTAAACCGGCCTGTAATCGTTGTACCAGTGGTTATGCCCGTAATACCAGCGGTCGTATCCGTGCCATCCCCAGTAATTGGGCCTCCACCTGTTCCTGACGTTTATGTTTATGACGACCGGTGAGTACCAGCTGTAGTAGAAAGGATCATAACCGTAGTAGAAGGGATCGTAGCCCCAGCTGCTGCCGTAATAAGGATCATACATGCTGTAGCTGTAAACGGGGTACCTGTAAGAATATCCGACGCCGAATCCGAAACCTCCGCCGCCATAAATGCTTATTCCCCATGAGTAAGGATTGTAGTTATAGTAGTATGTTTCGGTAAACACAGGAGAGTAATAGTCGAAAGCTGCATATGACCTGTGGAACCTGTTGATCCGGGAAGCAAAGTAATAGTCGTAATCATCGTAATAGTAATTGTTTATTACCGTTCCGGTGTTGTCATTTCTGAAGCCATCATCAGCAAACTGAGCTGCCATCGGGGAACCCGCAAGCAGCAGGGCTGATATTATTCCGATGTAAAATTTTGCTTTCATGTTGAACCTCCTGTTTATTTTTTAAATTTACGCTGTTTTTCAAATATCCGAAAATAATAAATCAAATAGCGTACCAAAGTAATGGCGAAGTTTTTAACAAACAGGGATGAGAATTATGCACAGTGGTATAACGACCTGGTAATCAAGGCTGATCTGGCTGAAAACTCAGCAGTCAGGGGATGCATGGTCATTAAACCATACGGCTATGCAATATGGGAAAGGATCCAGTCGGAACTCGATAAGATGTTCAAGGCAACAGGGCATGTGAACGCCTATTTCCCTATATTCATCCCTAAGTCTTTTTTCAGCCGTGAGGCTAAGCATGTTGAAGGCTTTGCCAAGGAGTGCGCTGTTGTAACTCATTACAGGCTGAAAAATGATGAGAGCGGGAAAGGCATAGTTGTGGATCCTGCGGCTAAGCTTGAAGAAGAACTGATAATACGGCCCACTTCAGAAACAATCATCTGGAACTCATACAAGAACTGGATCCAGTCGTACAGGGATCTGCCGATACTTATAAACCAGTGGGCCAATGTGGTCAGGTGGGAAATGAGAACAAGGCTCTTTCTCCGTACTTCAGAATTCCTATGGCAGGAGGGCCACACTGCCCATGCCACCCGTGAAGAGGCCATGGAAGAGACCCAGAGGATGATAAATGTTTATGCCGATTTTGCGGAGAACTTCATGGCATTGCCGGTAATCAAAGGATATAAATCAGAGAATGAGCGCTTTGCAGGCGCACTTGATACCTATGCAATCGAAGCTCTGATGCAGGACGGCAAGGCTTTGCAGGCTGGCACCAGCCACTTCCTCGGACAGAATTTCGCCAAAGCCTTCGATGTTCAGTTCACCGATAAGAACGGGAAGCTGGATTATGTATGGGCTACTTCATGGGGACTGTCGACACGGATGATCGGAGCCCTGATAATGGCTCATTCCGATAATCGCGGCCTTGTTCTTCCTCCGAAGCTTGCTCCCACGCAGGTAGTGATAATACCGATCTTCAAAAATGCCGAACAGTTGGCGAAAATATCGGATGCTGCCGGCAGGATCACTGATGAACTGACAGCAAAAGGCATATCGGTCAAATATGATACCCGTGACAATAACACGCCGGGCTGGAAATTTGCCGATTATGAGCTTAAAGGCGTGCCGGTGCGTCTGGCGATAGGCCCGCGCGACATTGAGAACGGGACTGTTGAGATTGCCCGCCGCGACACCCTTGAAAAGCAGAGTATACCTGCGGACAAAGTTACCGGCCATGTTACTGAACTTCTCGTTGAGATCCAGAAGAATATTTTTTCTAAAGCTGAAGAATTCAGGAAAGCCAATACCTTCCGCGTTGACAAATGGGATGAATTCGTCAATATCCTTGATAACCAGGGTGGCTTCATCCTGGCTCACTGGGACGGAACGCCAGAAACTGAAGAGAAGATCAAGAACGAGACCAAGGCAACCATAAGGTGCATTCCATTCGATTCGCCTGATGAGGATGGCAGATGCATATATACCGGAAAACCTTCAAAACGAAGGGCTCTTTTCGCCAGATCCTATTAAGTGAACTTATCCGGCAGGTCTCAGTGCCGCCAGGAACGGTCATATTGCTGTTAGCCGGAAAGCCTCTTTTTATTTCCGGCATAAATTAGTAAATTAGACGGCTTAAACAGAAACATCATGTCCGATCTCGACGAAAAGAAGCAGACCATAATAAATCTCCTGAAGGAAAAATCGGTTCTCAAGCAGAAGGTCTATGACAACACCCTTGAAGCTTTCTGCATTGTGAAGGAGATCCTGAAATGCATGGCCAGGGAGACAAACACCAACCTTGGCGGCATTGATCCGAGGGTCAAGCTTGAATATACCGACAGGAGCAATTTTGATGCCCAGCTGAAGGTGGCAGGTGATATTCTTTTTTTCAGCATGCATTCGAATATCTTCCAGTTCGACAGGGAGCACCCGGCATGGAAAACAGCATACATTCAAAAAAACAAGTACAACGCGTATTCAGGCATAATCAACATTTACAACTTCCTTTTCGACTCATTCAAGTATTCCAGGCAGGATGACCTGGGTTACCTTATAGCCAGGGTCTTCATTAACCATGAAAACCAGTATCTCGTTGAAGGAAAAAGACAGATGGGCATGCTTTTCACAAACTACGGAAACGAGGCAATAAGCAAACCGTCGCTGCAGATAATAATCTCAACAGCAATACAATACTCACTTGAGTTTGATCTTCTGGTTCCTCCTTATGATACAGTAAAGATCGCTACCGTGGGACAGGCGGAAGCCAAGATCCAGCATTCAAGGGTGATCACAGGCAAGCGCCTGGGATTCCAGTTCAATTCAGACGACGTGCTCGAAAAAAATTCTCATGATACCTGATGCTGCCGCAAGATGATAAATACAGAAGATCCGTCAGGCCTCTCCTGATGCTGGCATTTCTGTGTTTATATTCCGAAATCCAATCACAGGTACCTTCAGGCAGCGACTCGCTTCTACTTATAAATCCTGATGAATTATTCGATCCGCGTGAAATAATCCCTGCATCTCTTTCCGACGTCAGTCTTAAAATACCCGGCACGCCACTGCGTCATGGTGTCAGCAGCTACGACAGGAACCCGCTGTTTTATGATTCTCTCAAGGTAAAAGCTTCGAGGAAGCTCATAACAAAGAAACTGTACGATTACCTGATTGTATCACATGAACCATCTGTAAAAAAGGAAATAACCAGATCAAGCGAAGCCGGCTATATGATCTATTCAGGAAAAAGGATCCGCAACATCGAGATCAGGAGGCTCCCGGTTTTCGGATCAAACATATCAGTTCCCCTTTCCAACAACCCGAACAGCCTTGAAAAGATACTTAATGCAACTCATATCAATACCAATGAGAGCATCATACGAAAAAACCTGCTGTTTTCAGAAGGGGACACGCTTTCACCGCTTGTCCTCAGCGATAATGAGAGGATACTGCGGCAACTGCCATATATCGACGACTCCAGGATAATTGCCGTTCCGGTGTCTGAAGAAGAGGTGGATATTGTGGTGATCACCAAGGACATATACTCGCTCGGAGGTGCCTTCAGGTACAGCAGCATGACAAAGGGATCTGCCTCGCTCTTTGAAAAGAATATCTTCGGCATGGGGCACGAATTCGGGGTAAATATGCGTTACGATTCTGACCTCCCTGGTTCTCCTGGCTTTGGCTTTGAATACAATATCGATAACATAGCCAGGTCGTTCGTTAACCTTGATCTCTACTATTTTGACGGTCTCGGTGAAAAAACATATGGATTCGACATAAAGCGCAATCTTGTCAGCGCTACTACAAAATACGCATTCGGAATCTCGGTAAGGAAAATGTACACAACGGAAGACCTGGACACGCTTCCGGTGCCTGAGCCGCTCAAGTACAACCTTCAGGATTACTGGCTCTCGCGCTCCTTTCTTATTGATAAAGAATCAGTTATAAGGCTGATACTCGGAGCGAGGTTCACTAACAACGATGTATGGAACCATCCATTTATCCTTCCCGAATCGTACCAACACCTGCAGAAATACAACATGCTGCTTGGTTCAGCGGCTCTCTCATCACAGAAATACTACGAGACTAATCTTATTTACGGATATGGACGTACAGAGGATGTCCCATACGGAGGCATCCTGACACTTACCGCCGGAAAAGAAAACAGTGAATTCAAGCAGAGGATATACGCCGGAGCCAGGATCTCATTCGGACAATCCATCAAGAGCCTTGGCTACTTCTACACAACGGCCGGAGCAGCTGCCTTTCTTAATGATGGGATCACTGAACAGGGCCTGCTGCTATTCAGGACCACATTCATATCAAACCTCTTGTATGCGGG
>JBFYPG010000203.1:0-6897 GCA_041303415.1 Bacteroidales bacterium | reverse complement strand
CTTCCGATCTCACATAAGCCCTGGCATTGATCAGCCTGTTCCCGACCAGAATATCATTCTGTCCACCTGAAATAACTTCATACACAGTCTTTGACATATCAATTGCTGAGTGAGACTGATCTACATAACCCAGCGACACAGTTTCACCTATTTCAAAATTCCCTTTTGTTGCGGCTTCCTGCCCCATGATCATCCTGAAAAGAGTAGTCTTACCTGCTCCGTTTGCGCCTATTACGCCAACTATACCATTTGGAGGAAGGTCAAAATCAAGATCTTCAAACAGCAGTTTGTCGTCGAATGATTTTGCCACATGAGCAGCCTTGATAACCTTATCGCCAAGCCGCGGACCGTTGGGGATGAATATCTCAAGCTTTTCCTCTTTCTGTTTCACATCCTGGTTAAGCAGGTTCTCGTATGCACCGAGCCTGGCTTTTGATTTTGCATGGCGTGCCTTTGGTGACATTCTTACCCACTCGAGCTCGCGCTCAAGTATCTTCCGTCTCTTAACGTTCCCTTTTTCTTCTATCTCAAGCCTTTTAGCCTTCTGCTCCAGCCATGATGAATAATTGCCTTTCCACGGTATTCCCTCTCCCCTGTCGAGCTCCAGTATCCATCCGGCAACATTATCCAGAAAATACCTGTCGTGAGTGATACATATTACTGTCCCGTGATACTGTTTAAGTGTTGTTTCAAGCCAGTTTACCGATTCTGCATCAAGATGGTTTGTCGGTTCATCAAGAAGCAGAACATCGGGCTGCTGAAGCAGAAGCCGGCACAGGGCAACCCTTCTCCTCTCACCTCCTGACAGGATATTGACCCTTGCATCCGGTTCGGGGCATCTGAGGGCATCCATGGCCCTTTCGAGCCTGTGCTCAATGTTCCATCCTTCAGCATGTTCGATCTTCTCCTGCAGTGCGGCCTGCTTGTCCATAAGCTGCTGCATCCTGTCGGGATTTTCATATACTTCAGGTTCTCCGAAACTGTTGTTAATCTTTTCATATTCCTTAATCAGGTCAGTAATCTCTTTCACTCCTTCCTCAACGATCTCTCTTACCGTACGGCTTTCATCAATCAGTGGATCCTGCGCAAGATGGCCCACCGAATAGCCCGGAAGAAACGTGACCTCTCCCTGGTATTCATTTTCCAGTCCCGCGATAATCTTCAGCAGTGTTGATTTTCCCGAGCCGTTCAGACCTATGATTCCTATTTTTGCGCCCAGGAAGAATGAGAGTGAAATATCCTTAAGTACCTGGCGGTGAGGGGGAAATGTCTTGCCAACACGGTGCATCGAGAATATGATCTTGTTGTCTTCAGCCATAGAGTAAATTTTATCCAAATATATAAAATGCAGTAGTGGGGTCGTTGCATGCAACGACCCCACTATTACAAAAATATAAAATAAATGTTGTTATGACTGTTTTTCAAACAGTTTTATTGTTTCATCCTGCAGGAGCACCCAGAGGGAATAGACTCCTTTAAGGGTTCCAATCGGGATGTTAAGGCAACCAAGAGCTGCAACAATGATAACGATATACCTTGCCCAGTTCTTATATGCCATCAGCCCGATTCCGCCAACTAATCCGAGCGTCGACATAAAGCCAATAAGCAGAGGAATACTGAGGCCAAGAATTGAGAGTACCATTGTCGGGATCTCTTCATTACTTACAAATCCCTTTGCAAAATTAAATACAAAGAATGCCGTCATTGCGCCAATTAATCCGAGAACTCCGAATGCAATATGGATTACTCCGACAATTGTGACATGCTTCTTCATTTTTGATTCGGTTGAGACTTTTATTTCTTCCATGGTGTTTTCATTTATTCAGTTAATAATTGTTTTCTTTCCTGATCAAATGACTTGCAATTTAACCAATTGATGCATAGCTGATCAAAAATAATGCTACAAAGCAACCTTTTCCTGTCATTTATGTTCATATAACAAAGAGTTTCTTAATTTTGACCTGAAATATTATCAGAATGAAAAAGAAGATCCTTTATGCTGCAGCATTCCTGCTTCTTGCCTGGGCTGCACAGTCCTGTGAAGCTCTTGAGGAATGCAAGTTCTGCAAGATGGTCACCACAGATAATACAACCGGGGATGTAACAGAAGGTTTTGAAACTGAATATTGCGGTGCAGCCCTGATCGCAATTGAGGCAAAAGGCCCTACTACAGTAGGAAATTCGACGACAACCTGGGAGTGCCGTTAATACCGGACGCCTATTAGTGTCACATCATCAACCTGGGGGGAATCGCCGCGCCACTCCTCAAAAATCTCATTTAACCTTTCCGCCTGCTTAAGCATAGGCACAGCGTCAAGCTCAACCAGCTTTTCCTTAAATTGATTCGACATGAATTTCTTCTGTTTCGGGCCACCGAACTGATCAACAAACCCGTCGGAAAAGATATAAAACTCATCTCCCTTTGTGATATCGATCTTGTGCAGGGTAAATGGCTGCATCCTGTAATGAATGGCCACCGGCATCTTATCGCCCCTGTAATGAACAAGTTCGTGGTTCCTGATGAGGTAAAGAGGGTTGTTTGCTCCCGAATACCAGAGTGTGTTATTTTCAAAGTCCACACAGCAGACGGCCATGTCCATTCCGTCCTTTACAGTATCCTCATCAATATTCTGGTTCAATGACTTTATGATTCCCTGGCGGAGATTCTCAAGGATCTGGTCGGGCATGATAATATGCTTGTTATTAACTATTTCATTGAGCATGGTTACTCCCAGCATGCTCATGAATGCTCCGGGAACTCCATGCCCGGTGCAGTCGGCACAGATTATTATCTGTTTGTTGTCAACATTGTTTACCCAGTAAAAGTCGCCGCTTACAATTGCCAGCGGCTTGTAAAGCACAAAGTGCTCAAGCTTGTCGCTGAAGAGCTCCAGCGACGGAATGAGTGCGGTCTGTATCCTCTTGGCATACATTATACTGTCGGTGATATGCTTTTTCTGATAAGCGATCTGGTCGCGCTGTGCAGCAGCCAGGTCCCTCTGCATCTCAATTTCATCCTTCTGAAGCGAAATTGTCCTGTTCTTTTCCTCGAGTTTTATGTTGGCTTCCTTCTTGATCTTATATCCGCGGTAGATATAATAGGCCAGAAAGCCGACCAGGGCTAGTGCAAAGAGAACGAAATAGAGGATCAGTTTCTGCTTCTCAAGGGTTGCAAGCTGGACTTTGATCTTATCTTCCTGCTCTCCGATCTTCGCAAGCTGTATGTCTATCATCGCGATCTGCGAAGTGATCTCTTCCTTCTGGCTGGCAAGGGTCTCTTTTTGAACCTGCACCTCCTTCTGCTGCACAAGAATGGTCTCTTTCTGGGTGTTGATCTCTCCCTGCTGACGGCTTATCTGTCTCATCTGGGTATTGAGCACCTTCTGTTTTTCAGCAAGAGCTTTTTCCTTTTCGGTTATCTCCCTGTCGAGGCTGTCAAGAAGCGCCTTCTGTTTCAGTATCTCCTGCCTCTGAACGTCAATAGTTTCCAGCTGCTGGCGTATGGTCTCTTTCTGCACTTCAATTTCCTGGCTGGCTATATCATAAAGATTCTGCCAGTCTTCCTTGGTCTTTACAGCCATGAAGAGTACCTCCTGTGGTATGGTCATTCCTGCAGCTTTAACCATTTCCTCATTTATATCATAACGTGGCTTACTGTTGACCACAATGAAATTCAGCATCGATTCCTTAAATTCATATCCTTCGGTAATGAGCATGGTCTGGTGACCTGCAATTCTGGATTTAACTCTGTCAAGATTGAATTCTGCAGTTTTGCTGAGATAAAGAACCTGAGTATGGGATATGCTCTCAACATTTCTGAATCCCACTATCGTTACCGGTTTGTCCTGGATCGTTGTACGGGTTTTTGCAAGGTTTCCCAGCTCATAAATCAGATCGTAGTCACCAAGCATTACTCCTATCTTGAAGTTTGCCGAATCGGCGAATCCCGGACCATAATCGATGTACTTTGCCAGGTCAAAGATGTAGAGTGCCCTTGTAGGGTTGTCAAATCCTCCCTGTCCGCCTGCAATGAAAGAGAAAAATACAAAGGTCATCAGCAGAAGCGGGCGGTAAAAAAAGGTCTTTCTTATCATAGTCTGAAGCTGTTTATCATTACGAAATTGCATATTTTTCTTCATTATACCAAATCCGCCGTCAGCATGCGTTTAATAACCTGTTGAAAAAATGTTAATAACTGTGCAATTGTCGGGACTATACCTTCGCATCTTATTGTAATTTTAATCAAGTTTTTTTAATCCTCATCATGGCCCTGAATATCAGCGACTTACAACTTACCGATAAAAAGATAATAATTGTTGAGGATGATCAGCCTTCAATCAGGTACTACGAAACCCTGCTGAAAAACTCAGGTGCAGACCTTAAGATATTACATAACGGCAGGGAGTTCGTTGATTATTTAAGCCAGGAGACCGGAAGGATTGATCTTGTTTTCATGGACTTTCTTATTCCCCTGATAAACGGAATTGAGTGTATCAGGATATTCAGGAAAGAGAGGAAACACGTGCCTGTTCTGATGCTTACTGCATATTCTTCAGAACAATGCAAGACGGAAGCTTACCTGGCCGGATGCAACGAATATGTTCTCAAGCCAATCTACCCGGAGAAGATATTCTTCCTGATCGAAAAATACCTGAAGCACGAAGTAACGCCTTCCTATATCACCTGATCATCAGGCTTCTACTGCGCGGCCGGACCATGCATCTGTATGTAGCGGCCATAATAATCTTCAACCCTGGCATTGATCTCATCAGCAATTTCCTTCATCCCGTTATCCTCGCATGCGCCGGCGCTCCTGAATGTATACTGTATTGCTGACTGGATCTCATATTCAGCCGAGCTGATGACATAGGAGGTCTGTTTGAAGTAATAGTCAAGCTGGCTGAAATAATGGTCTGACAGATCCTTTGCCATCTCCACAGCTTTCTCCCCCGCACCCGCATCAAAGTAAGCCTCGATGAGGTCGGGCACATAAGGATCATACGGAATTCTGTCAAGGGGGAGAACATCCATGCAATGGTCCAGCACTTTTACCGCAAGCTCATTTTTGCCTTCAGCAGCCAGGGCTTTTGCCAGCCTTGCATAGTTCAGCCTTGCCCTGATAACTATCAGTGTACGGCGGTGATGATAGTCGATATTGGCCTTTTCATCATTGGCCCCGCCCCATACGAATTTGTTCATCATGTTATCATACAGGATATCTGTTTCGATACGGCCGTAATCGAGCCAGTTCCTGTTTTCAGATCTGACCGGAACAAGCCTGTACACAAGCCCTTCGAGCTGGAAATACTCCTCAAGCCCGAGTGCATCATTGTGATATCCCGTTACATAGTATATCGGGCGCTCCCAGTTATTGTGCGCAAGTATGTCGAGCACGATCAGCTGGCTCTTCAGAATTGAATTACCCCTGAGCTTTATGTCAATGTATGGAACGATCCTGGCTGAATCTTCCGGTGCAACCGTGCCGGATTCAAGCACTTTTTTAACATCGACAGGAATGCGTATGGTCTTTGAGGGAATTATGTCAAGAATCTCTGTCGGAGATACCTGAACCTTTGTAGCCTTGTTGTCGCTGTTCACCCAATCGATTATCGTCGATATGTCAACCGGATCCTTTGTCTTTTCAATAATGAAAACCTGGTTGTTTATCCCGTCATAATATTTCCGGACAGGCAGGGTTACAGGCAGCGGATCGGATTCATAGGTCTTCCATTTCATCTGGTCTATATACCAGTCGGTATTGAGCAGCATCAGGTTGCAGACCCTTATGTCTGTCCTCATTCCTTCGACCTCCTGGGCGTACCACAGGGGGAAGGTGTCATTATCGCCGTTAGTAAAGAGTATAGCACCCGGGGCGCAGGAATTCAGGTAATTGAAAGCAACATCCCGTGCCAGGTACCTGTGCGACCGGTCATGATCATCCCAGTTTTCCGAAGCCATAAGCACCGGCACCGCAAGCAGGCATATAACTCCGGCAACCGGGGCCGCCACTTTTTCGCCGGCCAGCCTTGACAGTCCGTCAAACAGTGCAAGCATCCCTATACCAATCCACACTGCGTAGAAATAAAATGAGCCAACGTACGCGTAATCCCTCTCCCTTGGCTGATTCGGATACTGGTTAAGCCAGAAGACAATCGCCAGTCCCGTCATGACAAAAAGCAGCAGTACAACCCACCAGTTCCTGTTGTCGCGGTTAAGCTGGTAAAAGAGCCCCGCAAGCCCCAGGAGGAAAGGAATAAGATAATATTTATTTCTCGACGTGTCATCCCTCAGTCCGGCAGGAAGGTCGTCCGTTCCTGTCCTGGGCTCATCCAGGAATTTTATCCCGGTTATCCAGTTCCCGTTAACCGCGCCTCCCGAACCCTGAGTATCATTCTGCTTTCCCGAGAAGTTCCACATGAAGTACCTGAAATACATATACCCGATCTGGTAGGTGAACATGAACTTCATATTCTCACTGAATCTCGGCTTTCTTATCGTTGTCCGTTCTCCCGACTGGTCTGTAACCTGTACAGGGATACCCTTGTTTCCTCCCCATTCCCTGTAAACCTCCGCATGATCTTCTGTCTGATCACTCCACATTCTCGGGAAGAGAGTGATGAATCTTTCATCGTATACTCTTTCAATATCGCGGTGAGTAACCACATATTTTCCGTCTTCCAGCATATAAACCGGCTTACCGTCCTTGTATTCGAGCACCGGCGCATTATAATAGGCTCCCCTGATGAGCGGCCGGGAACCGTACTGCTCCCTGTTGAGGTAGTAGAGCAGGTTGAAAGGATTGCTTGGATTATTTTCATTAAGGGGGGGGTTGGCAGATGCCCTGATCATTATAATAGCCACCGTGGAATACCCGATCAGTATGACCATCAGTGATGT
>JBFYPG010000202.1:0-4101 GCA_041303415.1 Bacteroidales bacterium | reverse complement strand
TGCCGTTGAAGTCTGCAACAAAGATGTGGCTGTATGAATAGTCGCTCCATTGATTCCAGTGCCTGTACATGAGATCGTCGATGATCCTCACCTTTGCCTTTGGAAGGTTGTATTTTTCATTGGCTGTCTGGTCAAGCTTAACGCGGCGTGTGAAGTAAATTTTATCTCCGGAAGGGGATATGCTGTATATCTCAAAATTCTCCAGTCCTTCAACGACCTGTTTCACCGATCCTTCAGGATCTGTTACTTCCAGTCTGCCGTCGCTATTGACATAGGCCACAGACTTGCTGTCGCTGAACCATTGCGGGGAGCTGCCCCCTCCGGTTGTCAGCTGAACAGGGTCGCCTCCGGCCAGGGGTACCCTGAAGATATTGGTCCTTGCCGCCTCGGTCACCAGGTCTCTTTCGGTGACAGTATAGAGCACTGTTGATCCGTCAGGCGAGAGGGCTATGCTGCCCAGCCGGCCGAATTTCCACATTATCTCCGGTGTCATGAGCCCGCCGGCTTTTTCCTCTTCAGTAAGCTGAATGCTGAACTGCGGCTCAGCTTCCGTCGTTTCAGGCGGTTTTTGACTGCACGATACAGACAAAATAACAATTGCAAGAACTATCAGAACATGATATCTTTTCATTGGGGAAATGATTATGTTACTATTATTGTTTCTTAAGAGCTTCAGACACTTTGGCTTTGAGCTCTTCGTACAATTCCGGATTATCCTTAAGTATCTGTTTCACCGCATCGCGGCCCTGTCCGATCCTTGTTTCGCCGTAGCTGAACCATGATCCGCTCTTCTTGATTATGTTGAAGTCGGTTCCGAGGTCAACTATTTCGCCAAGCTGTGAGATGCCTTCGCCGTAGAGAATGTCAAAATCGGCTTTCCTGAAGGGAGGGGCAAGCTTGTTTTTAACAATTTTAACCCTGGTACGGTTGCCTACGACTTCTTCCCCGTCTTTTATCTGGGTTTGTTTACGTATGTCAAGCCTTACCGATGCATAGAATTTCAGAGCATTACCGCCGGTTGTGGTTTCGGGATTCCCGAACATAACTCCGATCTTTTCCCTCAGCTGGTTTATGAAGACACAGGAGGTGTTTGTCTTATTTATATTTGCTGTCAGCTTTCTGAGCGCCTGCGACATCAGTCTTGCCTGAAGCCCCATTTTGGAATCGCCCATCTCGCCCTCAATCTCTGCTTTTGGTGTGAGTGCAGCAACCGAGTCAATTACAATAATATCAAGAGCCCCTGATCTGATGAGGTTATCGGTGATCTCAAGAGCCTGTTCTCCGTTATCGGGCTGGGAAATAAGCAGGTTCTCTACATCCACGCCCAGCTTCTCAGCATAGTTGCGGTCGAAGGTGTGCTCTGCATCTATTATTGCCGCAATGCCACCGTTCTTTTGCGCTTCCGCAATGGCATGGATTGCCAGGGTGGTCTTCCCTGAAGCTTCCGGTCCGTAGATCTCAATCACGCGGCCGCGGGGCAATCCGCCAATGCCAAGAGCGGCATCAAGTCCGATCGATCCGGTCGAGATTACCTGGATATTTTCAATGGCAGCATGGTCGCCCAGCTTCATTATTGTACCCTTGCCGTAATCCTTTTCAATTTTACCGAGGGTAATCTCAAGCGCCTTCAGCTTCTCCTTGTTTATCTCTTTTCTTTCCTTGGTCATGATATATGGTTTTATTATGAATGAGTATCTGGAATATAATTCTTCTTTTAAGGTACTAAACCCCCATCCCGGCCTTCCCCCAGGGGGGAAGGAGTCCCGCAACAGCTTTTCTCCCTTGGGGGAAACGGGAACGGGGGTAGTTGTTAATAAGTTATAAATAGTTATTTATCAATACTATAACAAATTGTGATTTCTATTAATAATGGTCACTGATTGTCATTTATTATTTGAATAATCCGAAGATATGCTCCGGGTGGGATCTGGTTTCTGCCCACCTTCAGCTGAGACATAGGATTTAAAATTTGTTATTAAGGGTAAATTTACAAAAAATAAGCCATTAAAAAATAATGTAATGACTAAATTGTAAAAGGCATCGGCTTCTCCACCTGGATCTGGAATCTGAAGCTTGGGCTTGATTGGATCAACAATTAACCTGCAGTAAAATATCCTTATCAGAGCTTCAGTGTCACCTTGTTTCCTCCGGAATAACTGAGAGTAACAATACCTCCTTTTTCAAGAGGAGTCCATTTCCAGCAGTCTGCTCCTGATTGAGCCTTCATTTCAAGTGTCTTACCATCAATTGTAATCTTGTATGGTTTTGACACAAGGCGGAGAGTTACATCGGAATGATCATCATATGTTGTGAATGTCAGCTCTCTGGAATCATAACTGATTGATTTTACAACAGATGAAGACATAAGCAGGTGATTCTCATACGGTGCCAATTCCGGCATAACTGCCATGGCTCTCAGGTAATGACGTACATAATCACCGTAGCCATCAGTGAGCCATATATCATCGCGGATATACCTGTTGCGGCCGTCCGGCGCCACGGTATAGGTTGCCCAGTTAAGTGTCCGTATTGCATTTTCAGTATATGAAGTATCTCCTGTCAGAGCTGTGTACATTAGTTCCACAGAAGCCTGTCTTGATGAATGACTGTTACCCGGAACCCTGTATACCGTCTGTTCATTCATCACAGTTACCCCGTATTTTTCGTACTCATGGTTACCAAGTTCCCTGTATGTCCAGTCAATGATACCTCTGACCTCCCTCTCCCATTCCGGGAAAAGGCTACGATGTTCCATTATAAATTGTGCAAAGCTTATAGCATTTGTCTGGGTATCACTCCATCCGGGAATATCTTCGAAAAAAGGACCCCATTTATTTGTTTTAAGAGGATATTGCTTCATCCATTCAAGAAAGATGTCAAAACTCTTTTTGTATGTTTGTTTATTTTCAGGATCAAGGCCTTCAATCTCTTTAAACAACAACATGGTGCCTGTCCAGTTCGATGTGTAAAGAGCAGGACTTACCTTTTTCCCCGATCCCATATTGTCGAAGAGGGAGCCTGTTTCGCCTGTTCTGGCATTTACCCTGAATGGTAGCGGAGACCTGAGACTGTCTCCCTTTTCTGTTTTTGCTGCCAGGGTTTTGGCAATCCTTACTGCAGCATCCAGGTATTTTTTCTCGCCAGTCATCTTATAGAGATTGACAAGCTCATAGCCGAAAGAGCCGGCCTTGTCGGGCTGGGTGATCCCTTTGCCGTTCCTCATATCACCATCATATCTTCCTGAGTGAATATCTGTATTATAGGGATAGGGAATGAAAGTCCAGGCATCTTCAGGTGAAGAAAGTGATCGTTCAAGATAGGTATCAGCCATATACCTCATGTTTTCAGGTACTTCAGGATAACCTGTATAAGCATATAACAATGTCCATGATGAAAGCGCCATATTTATCTGGTCACCACCCAGACCCCTCATATCATGTCCGGGCTTCCACACCTGGTGATTCATGTAGTATTTCAGACCATTTGAATCAGTCTCCATATTGTTCCAGAAGTTCCAGACAAGCATAAGGACTGTGTCATATGATTCACCTTTGTCGGATGAGAACCATGGGAGTATTGATCCATCGTCTAAGTCGATCCTTACAGGATGGAATTGAATAGTATCCTTGTAGAGGATGGTATCAATAATCCCGGGTTTCAAATTATTCCGGGATGTGCAGGATGTGATGACAATTATTATGACTGTCAGACACAGGATAATTGCATTTTTCATCATATATTTATAATAAGATTATCCTCTTTGCTATTATTCTGTTAATTTAGTTACAATTCAAAAACAAACATAAAATGAATCGCAGAAAGTTTTTAAGCAATACCGCATTAACCACAGCAGGAATAGGAATGACAAGAATACTGAAGGCCGAAAACCTGATCTCTTCACCCTCTCCCTCCGATACTGTTAACATTGGACTTATAGGCTGCAGGAACATGGGCTATGGCGATCTCCAGCAGCATCTTGCGAATCAGGGAGTCAATTGTACGGCATTATGTGATGTTGATGAGAATGTGCTTAATGAAAAGGCTGCGGATATCAAAAAGAGATATAATCAGTCTCCTGTACTGTACAAGGATTTCAGAAAG
>JBFYPG010000201.1:0-7052 GCA_041303415.1 Bacteroidales bacterium | reverse complement strand
CAAGGGGGAAAGGTTTGGAGGCCCCTGCCCCCTTGGGGGAAGGATGGGAAGGGGGTGGGTTCCTTAAGTTTGTTGTTGTTAATAATTCCATATAAATTTATATCAACTTTCACCTGCATATGAATGTCGCAGATAAATGAAGACCTGATAAGAGTTGTTTTTGATGAGATGCTGAAGCACAAGGCTTCACTCGCAAAAATGGCCCTGGAAGATGAAGAGGACGAGGAGATAACCGATTTCCGTGTTCTTGCAGATCTGGTAATTAAAAATTTTCCCTGGCCGATAGGTGTCGAACTAAGGCGGTTGTTTTCAGGATCGATGAGGCAGCTTGACAGGATGCGTCTCGACCAGATCTTTAAAACAATTGAGCGTGCGATGCAGTTCCTCAGCTTCGTAATGCTCTCTCAGATGGTGAAGGAAAAAGATACAGGGAAACTTACAATACCTGATAGTTTCAGCAAAGAGTTCAGCAACCGGTTTCTTGTTCTCAGCATGGGGAATTTCTCATGGCTGGTACGAAGTATAGGCAATTTATTTGCAGAGCAGAAGGTGGAGTGGTTCATGCCCGAGATGGCTGAAAGCTTCGGCAACAAATTCTACAATGCTCTCGACTTCTGGATACCCGAAAGGAATGAGATAGGACATTATCAGATCAACCTTACCCAGGAAGACATTGAAAAGAGATGTGTGGAGTATGAAGAAAAACTGACTTTCATTCTCCAGAGGATCGCATTCCTTGCAAAGTATAAACTCGTATCGGTAAAAGAAATAAAGGTTATAAAATCAAAGGTCAAGGAAGCTGATTTTCATCACGTTATTGATCTTCTGAACAGCTCTGATTCTGATTTTAAGGCGAAGGAGTTCCATGAACCCTCATTTACCGAGAGCCAGTCGGTGCTGCTGATGAAAACCATGAAATCGCTTAACGAATATCTGAATCTCTCGCCGCTGATTATTGATACAAATACCGAGGTGCTGGATACTAAGGAGAAGTTCAGCATCAAGAAAGACATTTTCATGTATTCTAAATTCCGGGGCGATCAGCTGATGTACCTTGGAACGGAGGTTACTGAGAAGTGCGATCTTCGTTCGCTTAAGAATTATGAAGTGCTCCTGATGGAATTCAGGCACCTGCTTGCCTCCATAACCGGTTCAGACCACCCTGACTCATAATTTATTCATTCTGTGATGATCCAGAAAAGCCCTTTCAAGTTTCTTGACAGCTTCACTAAAGAAGACCGGGATATCTTCTTTGGAAGGGATAAGGAGATTGAGGAGCTTCATTCCAGGGTATTTGAAAGCAAGATACTGCTCGTTTACGGTACTTCAGGAACAGGTAAATCATCACTCATTAACTGCGGGCTGGCAAATAAATTCAGTGACTCCGACTGGCTGCCGGTTAACATCCGGCGCGGTACAGACATAAACCGTAGCCTCTTTGAAGCGTTATCTAAAGTCGCTCTGACAAAAGCCCCTTTTGAAAAAGCAGGTGCCTCAGGCAGCTATAATCTGGAGCGCCTCCTTCGTTCCGTATGGCTCGATCATTTCAAACCTGTATTTCTCATTTTTGACCAGTTTGAAGAGTTGTTCATTTTCGGCGGGAAGGATGAAAAAAACAACCTGATCAGGAATGTAGAAAGGGTTATTGATTCAGAGACTCAATGCAGGTTCATTTTTGCAATGAGGGAAGAGTACCTCGCCGGAGTTACTGAATTTGAAAGAGTGATCCCCTCCTTCCTTTCGAACAGGATCAGGATAGAAAAGATGACCAGGCAGAATGCTATCCAGGCCATTGAGGGGCCCTGCAGCATAAATAATATTGAAGTCGAAGCAGGATTTGCAGATACCCTTCTTGAAAAGCTGAATCCCGATACACCGGAGGTTGAACTGACATGGCTTCAGATCTACCTCGATAAGATAATGCGGCTTGCCGGAGGAGAGGACCATGCTGACAAGTTCTCCCTTGATCTGCTTGCAAAAGCAGGAGAAGTCAAAGATATCCTGGGCTCATTCCTCGATGAACAGATCTCTCAGCTTGATGAACCGGAAACCGGACTGACTGTCCTGAAATCATTTGTTTCAGTAAAAGGTACCAGGCACCAGATCACGGAACAGGAGGTTATTGAATACTCAGGCACCTTCGGCAAAGAAGTTAGCAGTGAAACCATTAAGGAGCTGATCCAGAAGTTTATACGTCTCAGGATCCTCAGGGATAAAGATGAGGATGACAGGTATGAGCTCCGTCACGATTCGCTGGCATCAAAGATATACGAGAAGATCACCCTGGTTGAGAAGGAGCTTCTTGAAGTAAAGTATTTCATTGAAAATGCCTATACAAACTACGAGAAACGGCGCCTGTTCCTTTCTGAAGAAGATCTGAATTACATTGCTCCCTATGAGGGTAAGCTGTTCCTGAATGAGAAAAGCCTGAAGTTCATATCACAGAGCAAGCATGCCCATCAGAGGGCAAGAAGGAGAAGACAGAACGTAGCAGTTGCTGCTGCATTTGTTATTATCATCATTCTCTCCTCCTTCACAATATGGGCAATGAGAGAAAGGCGGAATGCAATAATTCTCAAGCAGATAGCTCTGGATCAGAAAGATTCAGCTGAAAGATCGAGAGAAGAGGCTGATTCTGCCAGGCAGGAGGCCATTATTTCAAGGTTGAAAGCTGACAGCAGTGCAGTGGTGGCAATATCTGCAATGAATCAGTCGGAGATTGCCAGGAAGGAAGCCGTTACAGCAAGGGAAACTGCAGAAATGCAGAGAATGATAGCCGAAGAGATGTCAGTGGTTGCAGCCGAACAAGCCAGGGTTGCACAGCAGGAAAGGCAGGTCGCCGATACACAAAGGGTACTGGCTCAGGCTGCCGAGGAAAAAGCAAAGCGCCTTAGCATGTTATCACTGGCGCAAACCCTGGCCCTTAGAACCATGTCTCAGGAGTTCAAACCACAGGCTACGGGTCTTGTTGCAGTTCAGGCCTTTAATTTTAATAGAAATTACGGAGGAGCAGGCGACGATCCTGTGATTTTTAAAGCTCTCGATAAAGCTTATAATATCCTTGACAGTTCAAAACACTCAATAGTAGTCGGACCTCCATATGATCTGGTAAGCATAGCAGAAACTAACAATGGCCTTTTTTTCACTGATATGAATAGTTCTGTTTTTTGGACCTATCAAGATGTACAATATAGTTATCATCCTGAGATAACTATACCTTACTATATAAATTTTGTCAGCCTGAGTCCGGCAGCTGATAAGATGATCATAAATTATGAGAATGACAAACTGATAATAAGAAGATTAACCTTAAAGCCGTTGACTGCTAATGTTAACTATTGGGATTTTACAACCCCTATGATTTCAAAAGATTCTGAATTGCAGGGTCATAACGGTCCTGTGAAAGCAGCTGCCTGGAGAAATGATGGGAATTCCCTGGTAACCGGAGGCATAGATAGTCTGATCAAAATATGGAATACCGGTTTGGAACAGGTAACATTAACAAAAACTCTTAAAACCCCCTCAGCGATCAGAGCACTGGCTCTTTGTGGTACAGATACTATAATATCTGCTCATGACAATGGCTCAATAATTCTGTGGAACTCACAGAACTCGACTAGTGAAATATTGTTACCTTCAGGAACAGAAAAACCCCTTTGCATTGTATGGAACACTTCTAAGAAAACTGTTCTCGCAGGGTGTTCAACCGGAACACTTTTATTAATTAACCTGAACCAACAGCCTTATCAGCTTTCACGATTTGTGGTAAATACAACAGGCATAGACCAAATAGTTTTAACCAGTGATTTTACTCTTCTGGCAACTGCATCCTGGGATAAGGCGATCAGTCTCTATAATTATCACGAATTCTTTGAGATGGAGAACTTTGTCGGAGGGTTAGTAAATTTTACCGGCCTTAATGCAAGAGCACGGTCACTGATCTTCACTTCCGATAAAAAGCTTGTTGCGGCAATGTCGGATAAAACAATAAGGATCTGGGAAACATCCTCCCGGAATCTTGTAGCATTAATCTGCAACCTTGTAAAAAGAGATATGACAGTAACAGAATGGGCAGATATCATTGGTTATGAGATACCATACGAAAAAACTTGTGGAAGAAATCCATAGATATATGGGGAAAAGATGAAACGCTTAGTTATATTATTACCTCTCCTGATTTACTATTCTATTCTATGTGCCCAAAGGCCATCCTTTGATCAATATAATTGTCTTAATATGGTCAGAAATGCTGAGACGGCATACAAGTCAGGTCTGTACAATAACTGTATTATAACACTTGAGGTGGCGTTAGATTCATGTGATTATTCCAGGAAGGACAAGGAACGGACACTTGAATTGCTTGCAAAAGCTTACGTGGAAACCGGCGATCAGGAAAAAGCTGATGCGATAATAAACCGGCTTCTGACAAAATACCCCAATTACGAGCTTAAAGAAGCCGAAAATCCTGAAATGTTCAACAGCCTTGTGAATAGATATGAAATACACCCATTATTGACTATTGGTGCAAAAAATACCGCCAACTTTCTAAGGCACAAGACAATGAAAACCTATTCCGTGCTCGAAGGTCTCGATTACAGCCAGCCTATTGAGCAGTCTGGTTACTGGTTCACATACTACGGGATGGCGGAATTTGAGTTTGTCAAGGACATTTCAATTAATGCTGACGTAATGTTTTTCCTGTCGTCCTATTTCAGGAATTTTTACAAAGAGCCCGGATTCAAGCTCTCATACTGGGAACATGATGGTTTTATTGAATTTCCGTTTTATCTGAAAAAATATTTCCATATAACTAAGAATGTTCTTTTCTATACCTCCGCAGGAGCAGGAGTTTTCTATATGTGGAAAGCAAGGGGAAATGTCACACTGGAATATACAAGCGCTGATGTAATTACAGGGAAAAACACCGATTTTGAAGGCGGAATGTACAACGTGGATCTCCTTTCGATGAAGAACAGGCTGAACGGACAATGGAACGCCGGTATTGGAATTGGTTACAAGCTCAAAAACCTCAGGATGTTCCTCGATGCGAGATACCTGGGATGCACAGGGAGCTTCACCGCTCCTGAAAAGAGCGACCTGTTCCCGGAGCTGAAGAATGATTTCTTTTATATCGATAATGAAATGAAAATAAATCAATTCGAGTTGGGTGCAACAATATCATATACCCTGTTCAACAGTGTAAAAAGAATTCATAAAAAATAATTGTCATGAAAAACATAAATCGCCGCATATTCCTTAAGAACAGCACTATTGCAGCCGCCGGCTTTGCACTGGTCCGCTGCGATGTTTCTGCAGGAATAAAGGATAAAAAGAATACCCTTCCCCGTTGGAAAGGATTCAACCTGCTCGACCTCTTCTCTCCGAATCCTCCCAGGACACCAGGAGGAGGCAACAGTACAACCGAGGATGACCTTAAATGGATGGCTGACTGGGGATTCGATTTTGTACGCTTACCGATGGCTTATCCCCGGTATCTTGACTTCGACCGGTCAAGGGATATAACAAAAGAAGAAGTTTACAAATTCGATGAGAAAGTGCTTGAAGAGGTTGACAACCTGATATTCATGGCTCACAAATACAACCTTCATGTAAGTCTTAACCTGCACCGGGGACCGGGATACTGCATCAACGCCGGATTCCATGAGCCGTATAACCTCTGGAAAGACAAGGAGGCCCAGGATGCCTTTTCTGCTCACTGGGGTATGTGGGCTGAACGTTACAAATCAATATCGCCGGAAAAACTCAGCTTCGATCTTCTGAATGAACCTGCATATATCGAGGACATGAACGACCAGTATGCGAAGAAGGGTCCTGTCCCGGGGGATATTTACAAAATAGTCGCAGAGGGGGCTTCAAAGGCAATATGGGCGGTAAATAAAAAGAGATTAATAGTTGCTGACGGAAACGGCGGAGGGAACAGCGTCATTCCGGAAATCGAAGACCTGGGTATTGCACAAAGCTGCAGGGGCTACTTTCCGGGACTGGTATCACATTACCAGGCATCGTGGGTATGGAAGGATCCGTCGCAGGCTCCCATTCCGGTATGGCCGGGGGAGATCGACGGCAAGCATTACGGAAGGGAGAATCTTGAGGAATTCTATAAACCATGGATCGAACTGAAGGAGAGAGGAGTAGGTGTGCATTGTGGCGAATGCGGATGCTACAATAAAACCCCTCACAATGTGTTCCTTGCCTGGTTCGGCGATGTAATTGATATCCTTACAAATGCAGGTATCGGCTATGCACTCTGGAACTTCAGGGGCGACTTTGGCATCCTCGATTCACGCCGTACCGATATTGAATACACCGATTGGTATGGTCACAAGCTCGACAGTAAGCTGCTGGAACTGCTGAAAAGGTACTAAAGGTACTAAAGGCTCAGAGCTCAGGGCTCAGGGCAGTGGGCTCCCACCTTCGCTCTTCGAGCTATGGTGGGCAGGCAGGGCGGAGGGCGAAAGCCAATTAATAATCTGTTTTACGCAACAGACGACAGATGATAAGAAATATCATTTATCGTTTTTTTATTGTATGGAATAATTTGCCTGTTATTCTTGTCAATAGATTATGAACCGGCACCCCGGTTCAGTTTTTAACATAAATATTATTATTCATTATTTTCCGGGAAACTATGAACGTGAAAAATATCTGTATCCTTACAGCATGCATCTTTCTGTCATTTATGAATACCCTTTCTGGCCAGGATGCCATTGATATTAAGAGGCTTGTTGAACCCGTGAATTTTGACGGTCAGCCTTTCGAAGCATCATGGAATACCCTTGATAAGCTTCCGCTTGTGATGCACAGGCCGAACTTCGGCAACGCTCCTTCGGAACCTTCAGAAGTGATGATCGGATATGACAACGAGTTTATCTGGATTGGCGCACGTTTGTTCATGAGCGATGCATCGGAAATCAAAGCTGTCACCAAGAAAAGAGACGAAATGCTCTTCGGTTATGATGCCTTCGGTATAATGCTGGACACATATGATGACAATGAAAACGGACTGGCATTTTTTACTACCCCCACAGGTT
>JBFYPG010000200.1:0-20469 GCA_041303415.1 Bacteroidales bacterium | reverse complement strand
GCATTGCGGTAGGTCATTATCGCTTCACGGTAATTGTCTACATTCCATTTAGCCGATTTTAATGCGCTCTTTATGTCGGCATCAAGCGGGTAGCGGCTGATCAGGGAATTGCCGCACTTGATATTGATATCAATGTTAGGCAACGTTTCAAGTTGGAGGTTTAAGGTTTCAGGTTTGCCGGCCTGACGCCCGTCGCCTGACGCCTGTCGCCTCTCCGTCTTATAATAAGCATTCTTCAGAAGTTCGATCCAGAGCCGGAGCCGGCAGATCTTTACCGAGTTCGGATTTATATCAACACCAAAGAGACAGTTTTCAATTATGGTTTCTTTCTCCCTGAAGAGGGTCTCCTGAACCCGCGGGCTCTCCCTGTTCTTCGGATTATACTCAAAGAACTCACCGTCGGGACCGGTGATCACCAGCTCGTCGTTTATCACTTCAATAGTATAGTCCTTCAGCCTTTTACCCTCCCTGTCGGCCAGTATTCCAAGCTCCGATTTAATTGCAATTATCTCATTGAGTGCCGATACCAGGAAGTGTCCGGAACCGACGGCAGGGTCGCATATCTTCAATGAGTTTATTAGAGTGTTGGCTTCCTTAATATCTTTTATATTATTGTAAACATCGCTGACAGTCTCACATTTCCACCCTTTTGCATCGTTGAATTTCTGCACCACTGCCCTTGTTATTGTTTCATGGCACATGTACATCGTAATGAAGCCGGGAGTGAAAAATGATCCGTCTTTGTAACCGTTGATCTTCTCGAAGATGAGTCCCAACACAGAGGCGTTTATGAGCGTTTTGTTCTCCTCCTGGATCTCTTCAGAACCTTCACCCGAGAAATCGTAGGCATCAAGAAATTCAAAAAGATATTTCAGGGTATTTAATTCACCCGCTGCCTTTTTGCCGGATGGTGTTTTAAGCACACTGTTTCCAGTGACAGGGATTGTGAGATTATCCTCAAGGCTGCTTATCCTTATTGTCCTGTGCTCAAGATGCGAAGGCTCAAACAGTGAACTGTTCAGGAATGGTATTTTCACATATTTCCCTGACACTTCTGCTCCCCGTTCATCCTCCTTAACAGCCAGTACCTGGAAAAAGAGCCTGTTCAGCTCATCGTAATCAGGTATAAATTCATTGTGAAGAAATCTGAACGACCTGTCGCCGCCGTTGTATCTTACCAGCTGGCTCTCCAGGAGCTTCAGGAAGAGGATCCTGTTGATCCAGGTGATAACTAGCTCCAGCGCAACATTGTAAAGCTGTTCATCTTCAGAGTTCCCATAATCAGAACGTTTGTTCAGTCCTGCAAGGCAATCCTCGTGCCGGAGAATATTGATAGCATTTTCGATCATGGATCCCCGGTCTCTTTTCTCTTCCCTTTTCCTTCCGATGACTTTTTTGCCGCCCTCTTTTGTCTCTTCAAGGCCGATTATATGAAGCAGTTCGGTATAAAATGACTTGTCGAGGGTATTGCTGTCGTTCGTGAAAGAAAGCTTAAGCAGGTGCTCCGGAGAAAATATTTTTTGAAGTGCTATCAGCTTTCTGTCGTCGGGTTTGTCGATGTTCCTTATTACTTCTTCAAATTCCGTTAAATTAAAATGGGTCACATCAATTCTGGCATCCGATTCATTCACAAACGGTTCAACGATGCTTTTATAGAAAAAGTCGGTTGTATTGGCGGCAAGGCGGTTATTTTCAAAATCCTCAAAGTTTTTCGAAAATGATTTATTGCTGAAGAAGATCTTTTCGAAATCGTTTGATGAAAAAATGAACCAGTCGTAAATATCGGTGATTATCAGGTGGCGGAGGCCGACATTCTTCTGATTTATTCTTTCACGGAGGTAGTAGAGTACCAGTTCGCTGAAAGCCTTTGAACTGATATTGTCCTTCGCCGGCATTTCGTTACGGTTCCCTGGTTTCTTAAGCTCAAAGAGGACTCCAACGGGCGATGAAGAGTCCTTTCCGGTATGGATGACAAGGTCAGCTCGTCCTCTTGTATTAATAAAATGACCGGGTGAATAATATGTATTCTTAAGGAAGTCCGATAATAGATTCTTATGGAACTCTTCCGACTCCGATCCATCAATATTGTTTAGCAGCTTAACAATATTTTCCTTGAATATCTCAATCTGCGATCTGACGGGCCTTGATTTAAGCCAGGCTTTGTTGAGTGATTTGCGGATATCGGAAATATTAACCTGCATTTCAGGATTGCATTTGGCCACTAAAATTAAGAAATTAAGGATGTGAAGCCAAATATATTTTTCTCTCCCTTTCTCCCCCTCCTTCTTCTTCCGTGCGCCGTGTGCCCTGAGTCGCAAAAACCCCGCCTGACTGACGCAGTCGGGCAGGCATGACAACCAGCCCCTCGAACGCGGGGAGCCCATTAATTATACCGTCCGTATCAGGTGCTGACCATTTTTAAGAAATCAGCCGGAGTCATTACAGGGATTCCGGAGTTTTTATAATCTTTTGTATTCCTGGTAATTAGTACATCAATTCTCTTATGATCCCTGGCACAACAATATTGTATACTATCTTCAAAGTCAGGGAATCCGGTGTCAAGTGCATTTTTAATAGTTTGCTGATCAACTTTAAGAATGCTGATAATTTCTGAAATACTGCCAAGTTTTGCCAGAACTTTATTATGAGACTCGACTTTTCTCAGGACATAATATAAATTACTGAATGACAGGGAAGATACACAGCCCCTGAGTTTTTTTTCTTCAATCAGTGTGAAAATGACAGCAGCTTCTCTGGAATAAGGTTTCCTATCAATCAGGAAGTCAATAATTACATCAGTATCAATAAATAAATCTGTCATGCTAGAGGTATTTCTTAGCTAAAGAATCTGCGAGTTCTTTCTTATAATCAAAATCGACAGGTAAATTAACACTACCAAGAAGCGATTTTACTCTCGGAGAATAATCATAATCTTTAATTGCAGAATTCCTGATAAGAAGTTTGAGGTAGTTTTCTACCAAATCTGAAAGGCTTCTTCCTTTTGTCCGCGCATACACTTTTGCTCTGCGTGCAACATCTTTATCGATACTTAAGGTTAATTTGGCATCCATTGTTTACGTATATATTATTTTACAAAGATACGTAAGATACGAAATTCTTTATAAACCACAAAAAAAATTGAAAAAATTACCCTCATGCAATCCCATTCATTCACCACGGGTTTCACGGATTAACACGGATTCCCGCTATCTCCCACTCTCCCACTCCCGCTCTCCTCTACCCTCCGCCCTGTGCCCTGCTTTGCCATCCGACTTCGTCGGACGAAGCCGACTATGTCGGGCGAAGTCCGGAGCTTTGCGAAGGATGGAGCCCTGAGCTTTCACGCAGTTGTACCTCCATTATCAGTCTGACCGAGTGTAACCGCTTTCATCATGCTTTCAATCCCGTAGAACGGGAAAGAAATAACAGGCTTTCCGGCATGATATGCAGACTGGGAAATCCTTAAAGCATACCTGCTTTGGTATTCAGAAATAAAAATTTGCAGACTTTTCATTCTCCCGACTGAACCTGATTTCACTTCTACCGGAACTGCTTTTGTGTCTTTTTCAATCAGATAATCAATCTCAGCATTACTGTTCCGCGCATCTCTGCACCAAATAATATAAGCCGGAAACATACAAAAGGTACCCGTTTATTCTGTTATGCAGTACACTATTTGGCTATTATCCAAGGTTATTTTCATATAATTATGGTCAGATTCCTGGTACTATCTCTTTTATCACCACGGATTCCACGGAGTACCACGGAATTCCCTTCCTCCTTCTGCTGATTTTCATCATAATTTCATATTGTCACTTATAGCTTTCGTCTCAAGATCATAACACTGATCGTATTAAAAGCTATTAGTGGAGACCAGAACCCACTTTAATAAACGGGGGTTGCTCTATCCCTCAGGAGCATTAAATTTTAATAAAGTGAAACACATTTTATTTTACAGTAAGATTCCTTTGATTGTCTGTCTTGCAGCATTGCTTGCAGCGCCATTTAATTTGCAGGGACAGTCAGTGAAGAGGCAATCTGTATCGAGTTACGGTCCATCCGGACCGGGGATTCCGGCACTGGAACAAACTGCCGGTCAGCCATTCGGCACTCTGGCCTGCGGAGAGATCACAACTCCCCTCCGGCAGGGGTTTCAGCAGCCGCTATGGTCAAAAAACGTGACCATGCAGCCAGGCATTCCTGATGAGCTGCATCTGAGCCTTCATCCCAACCCCTCTGAGGGCCCTGTTCAGCTTAATATTGCTGAAGAGCCTGAATACATGGAAATTAAAGTCCTGGACTGCAACGGGAGACAGGTTCTTTCAAAGGACGGCCCGTGGCCCGGCTCACTTAACTTCAATTGCTCTCAATGGGCTGAGGGTGTTTATTTTATAATTGTGACCGATCGTAACAAAAGGATTGGTACATCAAAACTGATAATCAACAAATGACAAATACTATGAAAAAGAAAACAATTCTGCTGGCGTTTCTCATGTGCGGAATCATGGCAGTTTCCAACGCACAGTCGGGTGTTACCGTACAGGCATCCCAGCTTTACACCACGTTTAAATTCTGGGACAGCGCTGAGAATGCCCTCGGGAGCGAGTACTCAGGGATTTTTACAGGAGGCTTCGGACTTGGATACCGTTATCTTACACCAGCCGGTGTTTTCATTGATGCAGGCTTCGGAATGAATAAAGCCGGTGCTACAATGGTGTACGACGATTCAAACTACAGATGGGATCTGCATTATGCAGGAGTTAAACTTGGCGGAGGATACATACTCCAGACCGGGACGATAAACCCATTTATCAGCCTTTCAGGATATTATTCTTTCCTGCTTACCGGTTTTCAGACTATCAATAATGAGGATTTTGATATTAAGGAAGCCGGGGCAATAAAAAAGAACGACTTCGGGATCATAATCACCCCCGGAATTCAGCTTAAAGTATCAGAGAATGTGTCATCGTTCGCAGGACTCAATTACATGATGGGACTGCAGAACCTCGAATATGATGAGGGTCAGAAAACAAAAAACTCAGCATTCGGGCTGACAATTGGACTTTCATTTACTTTCAGCAAACAGTAAAAAAGAACAACATGAAAACCAGATATTTAATCGTGATCGTGATACTGGCAGCGCTGGTTAGCAGCAAAGCTGTATCACAGAATATAGGTGACCTGAATGGCATTTATTACCAGGCAGTTGCAATAGATGAGAACGGAAAGGAGATAGTGGGAATGGATGTCGAGGGCAAACCTCTCTATGAGAAAGCTATCGGAGTAAGGTTCACCATAACCAGCGGCCTGGACGGAGCAATTCAATGGCAGGAGACCCATACGGTCAATACAGACAAGTATGGCCTTTTCTCCCTAATTATAGGCCAGGGCTCTCCAACAGGAAGCGGCGCTTATACTACTATGCTGGAAATCCCATGGATCGATGCAGATCAGTTTCTCAAAGTCGAAATCTCGACCAGAAATGACGGGAATTATACCCTCGTGAGCAATCAGCAGTTCATGACTGTTCCTTACTCCTTCTATACCGATGATATTGCGGATGACGCTATCACCACAGCCAAGGTGCTTAATGGCACTCTGCAAAATGAAGATATAGCCGACTCGACAATAAACCTGAAAACAAAAGTACAGAATATACTGCCGGTAGCCAACGGAGGAACAGGAGCTTCATCTTTCACTGAAAACGGTTTGCTGATTGGAAATGATGATGACTCTCTTGAAACGCTCAGCGCAGCTCTCGACGGACAGATCCCTATTGGTGTGACCGGTAGTAAACCTGTCCTGGCAAACCTTACTGCCGGTACCGGTGTGACAATAACCAACTCGCCGGGAGGTATAGCGATTTCATCCAGCATAACAGAGGTAACAAGCGATCCTGCCGGTACATTTGTCATCGGTAACCTGCCTGCAGGTCAGACATATACATCAAATGCCATCAATGCGTTTGCGGTCGATTTTGGAAATATTATTATTGGATCGATTGACACGGACCTTCAGGGTTGTATGCTTACAGCTTATGTATCACAACCTAATGTGATCAGGATATCAATTTTCAATGGTACAGGTGGAGCTGTAAACCTCGGAACTGTAGATGTGAGAGTCTATATTGTCCATTGATGTTTTCTTTAAATAGTCGCGCTGGTTGTTCAAATGCATTAAATAGCATTTTGATACTTTGATGGGGGAGGAAAACAATCCTCCCCTTTAACCACGAAGCTGCACAGAGTCAGTCACGAAGTTCCACGGTTTTTCCTCACCCACTCTCATTCTCCTTTGCCCTGAGCCCTGAGCCCTGAGCTATGTCAAACATCCTTACTGCCTGAGATCAATCCTTCCATTTCAGATAATCCCCCATCTTAGTTGCAAGAGCCACCATAATGTTTTCAAAACCAGTAAAATCGAGGTCCTCTGTGGAAGGGTCTTTCTTATCCGGCTTCCAAATGGTTACCTCAGGATTCACCCTGGTGCCGCAATAGAACTGGCCGTTAAAGAAATTGAATTTTTCACTTTTCCCTTCTGCCAGTGCAGTTGGATTTGGACCAAACATATGCATATTCACATTTTGCAGAATTACAGATCTTGCATTTGGTGAATAAATAGTAAAATGGACTACAACGACCGCGTCAATACCAAGTTTTTCGCAGAGATTCTCTCCGAGGGATTCAACTTCTTTGCCGCATTTATCCATCACCCATACCTGATTATCAGCAATATCACCTTTCCTGGTTACAAACATTCCCCCCGAGGCAGAGTAGTTGCCATAGGGTTCATTGACAATATCAACTATGTTATATCCGTCAATATACCCGTAAATAGCGTCGTGACCTGATGATCCGATTTTATCTATCCATTCGCGTGGTATCATTTTCATGCAGGTCTTGCAGGTCTTGCAGTCTTGCAGTCTTGCAGTCTTGCAGTCTTGCAGTCATTATCTTAAGTCTACTGTAATTGCGATCCCGCTGCAAGCGGGAGAAGCAATCTCATTCATTCACCACGGGTTACACAGATAGGTACGGATTATTTCGCTCTGCTCTCTGTGCCCTGAGCCCATCATACATTTTTGCAGTTAATAAACTCGAAGCAATGCGTGCCAGGCCAGATTAAATTTCCTATTTTTAAGAAAAAATGAAGCAATAAAAACCTTCTTCTGATTTATGTTAAAGAAGATACCACATACCTATGTAATTGTATTCAGCATAATAGTGCTGTCTGCCATGCTCACCTGGATAGTGCCCGGAGGAGCTTTTGACAGGCATATAGTAACAGTCAACGGGATCGACAGGAACGTTGTGGTCCCCGGATCATTCCATTATATCGACAGGAATCCCCAGACATGGCAGATATTCTCTGCGCTCTTCGATGGTTTTGTCGATAAAGCCGATATTATTGTTTTCATCCTGATAATCGGCGGAGCGTTCTGGATAATGAATGAAAGCAAGGCGATAGATGTGGCAATAAGATCGATTCTCCGGTTCACAAAAAAAATAGAGCATAACAGGCTTATTTCAGGCATCGGTGCCAATAACCTGATTTTAATGCTGATAATGCTCATATTCAGTATTTTCGGTGCAGTCTTCGGCATGAGCGAGGAGACGATAGCTTTCATAATAATCTTTGTCCCTCTGTCAATATCTATGGGATATGATTCCATCGTTGGCGTATCGCTCTGTTTCGTGGCTGCCGCGCTTGGTTTTGCCGGCGCGATCCTCAATCCTTTCACTATCGGAATTGCCCAGGGGCTGTCAAACCTGCCTCTTTTTTCCGGAATAGAGTACCGGATGTTCTGCTGGGTCATTATAAACGTGGCAGGATTCTGGTTCATTCTGAGATATGCGCGCAGGATAAAGAAGAATCCTTCCCTGTCGCCGGTACACGCCGACGATGAATACTGGAAAAGCCTGAGGGAGCCGGACGGGCAGCAGATCGTTTATCATACGCCCTCAGCAGCATGGATCATGTTCGGCATACTTATCACCGTGATGCTGATATTTTCAATACTTAATCCGATGAGCGGGATCTCGGTGGGAGAAAAAAAGATCCCTTTCCCTGCGGTTCCGGCTGTTACGGCATTCTTCATCATTACCGGATTCCTTAGCCTCAGAAAATCAGTTCACTTCTTTATTCTTGATATCCTTATCGTTACAATCCTCTTTCTTATTACCGGAGTGATGGGTTACGGATGGTACATAATGGAGATAGCCACACTCTTCTTTGCCATGGGACTGGCGGCAGGTATATCGATGAACTATTCCCCCAATAAGATCACAAAGCTCTTTCTCGACGGCATAAAGGATATCCAGTCGGCGGCAATAATTGTCGGACTGGCGGGAGGCATCATAATCATACTGAACAACGGCAACATAATTGATACGATGCTATACAAACTTTCAGAATCGATTTCAGGAATGGGCAGGATGGCCGCCCTGAGCATGATGTATGCGGTGCAGACCCTTGTAAACCTGGTTATGCCTTCGGGGTCGGCAAAAGCTGCACTTACAATGCCCATGATGTCGCAGTTCTCTGACCTTATCGGAGTGTCGCGGCAGGCAACCGTCATGGCCTATCAGTTTGGCGACGGATTTACCAATATGATAACTCCCACATCCGGAGTCCTTCTCGGAGTTCTGAGTGTTGCCAGAATTCCTTACGAAAAATGGTTCAGGTGGGTCCTTCCCCTCATTATAATCCTCACTGTCATCGGATTCATTCTGCTTCTCCCCACTATATACATGAAACTTAACGGATTCTGACATCATGTTAATTTTCGTTAAAAGTTGATAATGAGGTAGTCTTGGCTGACTTTTTTACTATTTTCACCCCCTGAATTTTTGTACCGGAAAACTGGAGATGAAAAAGACAATTGTTATCACCGCTATAGTTGTTGCAGCTGCTTTCCTGGCGCTGTTTGTTTTCAACAGGATCACTTCCGCAAAATCTGAAGCCGGTCTTTTCGCAGAAGCTTCCGAAGGCAGGTTTGAAATTGCCATCTCATCTGCAGGTGAGCTTCTTGCTGAAAATTCTGTTGACATAATTGCTCCTGCCCTCACAATGCAGAGAGACATCAGGTCAATGAATGTAAGGATACAGGACCTGGTTACCGAAGGTACCGAAGTTAAAAAGGGAGACTGGATAGCAACGCTCGACAGGACGCAGTTCGACAATACGCTGAAGGATGAGCTGGAGAGAGTCGTAACAGTGAGGACAGAATATGAAATGGCTCTGCTCGATACAGCAATGACCCTCAGCAATCTAAGAGATCAGATTGAAAACCAGATCCATACGGTTGAAGAGGCCAGGATCACTCTCAGGAACTCCAAATATGAACCTCCCACAACAATCCGGCAGGCAGAGATCAGCTATGACAAGGCACAAAGAGTTCTTGAGCAGTTGAGAAGAAGCTATACCCTTGCCCAGGCTCAGGCAGACAGAAGGATCGCGAATGTCAGATTAAGGCTCAACAGATTTGAAAGAAGAGTACAGGACTATGAGGAGGTACTGGCGGGTTTTGTCATAACCGCCCCTTCTGACGGGATGGTTATCTACAAAAAAGACAGGCTGGGGAACAAGCGCAAGGCTGGAGCCAACATCAACCCTATGGACAGGGTGGTGGCCACTTTGCCAGACCTCTCATCAATGCTGTCGAAAGTTTATGTAAGCGAGATCGACATCAGCAAGGTAAAGAAGGGTCTGCCGGTTAATGTTACTATTGATGCTTTTCCCGATAAATCATACGCCGGATCGGTTTTCACAGTTGCCAATATTGGTGAGCAGCTCCCCAACAGCGATTCAAAAGTCTTTGAGGTAATGATAAAGATAGATGGTTCCGATTATTCACTCAGACCCTCCATGACAACCAACAACAAGATCATTATAGACGTTCTCGAAAATGTCACATATATTCCCAATGAGTGCATCCACACCGGGACCGACAGCATTCCTGTTGTTTATACCAAAGGAGGTGTCAGACAGATTGTAATTCCGGGGAAGGCCAACGACAAGGAGATCGTTATAGAGAAGGGAGTCAGGCCGGGTATGGTGCTCTACCGCGAGATTCCGGCAGATGCTGATAAATTCAGGCTGGCAGGAGAAGAGTTGCTGGAGCAGCTGAGGAACCGCTCAGAAATAAATGATGAAACCATGGCGCCTGTTAAAAAGGAACTAAGCGAAGCAGGATTACAATAGTTAAAAAAGGGTTAGATTAAAAAAGGAGGGATTATTCAGAGCCCTCCTTTTTTTATGGTTTAACTGAACCGGTTTTACTTCTTATTATAAACTGCGGTTGTCACCCTTTCGCCATTAGGAGTAGTGGATGTGGATTTCATAGAAAGGGTTCCGGCATCCGTAAGTGTCCATTCCTGGGTAGATGTCATCGTTCTTGTCTCACCGCCCATATCAAATGTGCTTGTGGTTACGATCTTCAGCATCTTGCCGTCGGCAGACCAGGTTGCTACTGATTTGCTTTCGCCCCTGCCGGTGGTGTTAATGCTCTCTTTGCCATCAAGCGTGTATTTCGATACAGTAGTCACCGACTCGCCGCTCTGGTTTGTCCTGGTGCGGGTCACAGTAAGAAGGTTCGATTCCTGTGCAGCTGTGAAATCACCTCCGCCAAAACCGCCCATCCTGGCTCCCTGGGGAGCGCCTCCCTGACCGCCGGGAGCACCGCCCATATCACTCTTCTCGGCGTTGAATGCCCATGTGCCGGCGAAATTGGCTTTTCCGCCCTGCCCGTTAAGTGAAAGCGGCATTGAAATCAAAGCCATGATTATCATTGCTGATAACATGATCTGAAAATTCTTAACATCTTTTTTCATATTTCTGTGTTTGTTGGTTGATTTTAATATATAGACAACTTATCAAAGGTAGATATTCCATAAAAAATAAAACAAATAAAGCAACATGAAATTAAAATAAAAGGGAACAGACCCCCTTCCCAGCCGTCCCCCAAGGGGGAAGGTGCTGGCTTTTCCCCCTTGGGGGAAACGGGAAAGGGGGTATTTTTACAATAAAATATATTATACTTGCATCCTGAATTATAAAATTATACTAACAAATAAACCAGTTAATTATGATCAAGAAAACTCTTTCACTCTTATTCGCAGCCGCTTTGCTGGCTTCATGCGGCAACACGGGCAATAAAGAAGCCGCCTCAAAGGCAGATGAACAGTCAGGCGCTGTAAAGGTTGAATTCGCTTCCCTGATCGAAAACCCTGAAAACTATATCGGCAAAGAGATCAGCGTTGAAGGCAAGGTGGTTCATGTCTGCATGCACAGCGGGAAGAAACTGTTCATTACAGGTGATAATCCTGATATACGGTTATATGTTCAGGCAGGTGAGGAGATGCCGAAATTTCCGACTGAACTGCTTGGAAGTGAGATAGTTGTTGAAGGAACTCTTACAAAAGCCCAGGCAACGGCAATGGCTGAGGGAGAAGGCATGCACGCAGCAGGCGGATCAGCTGACATGGCCGAAGGCGATACCTGCGAGACAGAAAAAGCCCTTGGCAGTCAGCCTGTTCTTTCAGAACTCATGATGGTGTACAATAAGCATACTCTCGTTAAATAGGTATACTAAAAATATTTTAACCGCAAAGAACGCTAAGTAAAGCAAAGCACGCCAAGTTAAACTCTTTGCGACCTTTGTGATATCTTTGCGTGCTCTGCGGTGAATTCTTTTCATATGAACTTATCGAAGTTTAATCGAATAACTCATCGTGATATAGGGTACCTTATTGCGGGGATGACAATTATATATGCCATCTCAGGGATTGCCCTTAACCATAAACATGACTGGAATCCGAATTACATCATTGACAACAGGGCATTTACCACTGAGACAGTGATCTCAAGGGAAACTCTCAATGATGAAACAGCAAGGAAGATCCTTCAGGAAGCAGGAGGTGACCTTAAATACAGGACTTTTTATTATCCTTCGGGGAATATCCTTACCATTTTCGTTGACGGTGGCTCGGTACGGATCAATACTGCCACAGGAAAAGGTGAAGTGGAGAAGATCAGTAAAAGGCCTCTGTTCTGGCAGGTCAATTTCCTGCATTACAATCCGGGAGTATGGTGGAAATACTTCAGCGATATCTTCTGCGTCGCCCTGATACTGGTAACTATCACCGGGCTATTTATAATCAAAGGCAAAAACGGCATCACCCGACGGGGGGCAATACTGACCGCGATCGGGATAATACTTCCTTTATTGTTTCTGTTTATCTATTAAGTTACGTCTTCTCCTTTATTCACACGTACCCACCCCCCGACCCCCTCCTTGCGTCAGCAGGGAGGGGGATAAAGGGGGTGGGTACATGTGACCTTTTATTCTTTCTTCAACGCTTCCAGTACTCTTTCACGGGTGAACGGCATAGTGTATAGCCTTGCTCCGGTAGCGTCGAATATCGCATTTCCTATTGCAGCTCCCACAGTTATAATTGCCGGTTCACCTCCGCCCTGAGGCGCCTTGTCTTTCCTGTCAAGGATAACGCAATCGGTTTTTGGGATCCAGGAGAACCGCGGGATCTCGTAGCTATCGAAATTCCGGTCAAGTAGTTTGCCTCCTTCAAATTTAACCTCTTCGGTCAAGGTGTAGCCAAGCCCCATTGCTATGCAACCCTCCATCTGGATCAATGCTCCCTGCGGATTTACACACAACCCCATATCCTGTGTGCAGGCAACCCTTTCCACTGTCACCCTGCCTGTGTTTTTATCTACTTTCACCTCAGCGATCATTGCCACCCATGTGTTGGCATCAGTTCCGCACGCTATGCCTATACCCCGCCCCGAAGGAGCTTTGCCGGCTTTATATCCGAAGGTCTCCGCAACGGATTTCCAGCAGGCGATCATCTTCTCGTCCTTCAGGTTTTTAAGCCTGAACTCAAGCGGGTCGGTTCCTGCTTCAGATGCCATAATATCGATCTGTGATTCCCTGGCAAAAGTATTAACATTGTTATTGGGAGCCCTCCATGCGCCTGTACCAAATGGATGGACATGTTTGTCCCTGTTTTCACTGTAACTCGTGATTTTCACATTTGGAATATCATATATTGCATCAGCGCCCCTGGTTCCTGAGAAATAGACATTATAATCCCACATTCTTATCATACCTGATTTATCCATGCCCGACGTTACTTTTATCACACCTGCAGGATGGAACATATCATAGAAGAACTCCTCATCACGTGTCCAGGCAACCATTACAGGCTTGCCTGTTATTTTTGCCAGGCGGGCAGCCTCAACGCCCTGCTGAGAAGGAGCTTTGCCTCCAAAACCACCTCCTACGAAAGGTGTTATAATTCTTACATTCTCGCGGGCAAATCCCAGGTCGCGGGTAATTGTATCCTGAAGTCCGAAGGGCGACTGTGTTGAAGCCCAAACAGTCAGTTTTTCTCCTTCAATAACTGCCAGCGCAGTATGTGTTTCAATGGGACAGTGTGCAAGATACGGATCGTTATAAATGTGTTCAAATACCTTTTCCGACTGCTGTCGGCCCACGCCGAGATCTCCCTCTGTCCTTACCACGTTTGATCGTGATTCAGCATTCAGCATCCACTCCTTTACACTCTTGTCGCTGACTTTCATCTCATTGAATTCGTACTCGTCATTTATTTTTACAATTGCCGCATCAGCCTTATTCCTGTTTTCGCTTACAACGGCTATAAAATCGCCGTCACGTACGACCCTGACACCCTCAATTTTCTCAGCGCCCGACACATCTGCTAAAATCATCTTTGCCCCATGTGAAGGAGGCCTGAGTATCCTGGCAAACAGCATGCCCGGCAGTTTCAGGTCGCCTGTATATTTAGCTTCTCCGGTAACTTTCAGTTTTGCATCGCTGTGCTTATAGGGTGTGCCTACATATGTGAACTTCGTATAATCCTCCACAGCCGGTTTTACATCAAGGTACTTCTCAAGCTTCTGTCCTTTTGCCAGCTCCCCGTACGTTACTTTATTCACCGGATTTTTTGTGTCTGTTATGATACCGTCAATGACCTCAAGCTGTGAGGATGGAACTCCCATGCGTGTTGATGCAATATCCAGCAGTACGCCTCTTGCTTCGGCGAGTGCAGCCCTCATCGCGGGACCAAACTGCCGTGTTGTCAGTGATCCCCAGGTTCCCTGGTCATAAGGACAGAGATCGGTGTCGCCCATTACCATTTTGACTTTTTCAAGAGGCACATTAAGCTCATCAGCCATCATTTGCGGAAGAGATGTGATGATCCCCTGCCCCATTTCGATCTTCCCGGTGTAGCATGTTACAGTACCATCTTCGGCAATCCTGAGGAAAGCGTTATAGTCTTTTGTCAGGCTCCTGGCCTGTTCAGCCGGCAATGCCTTAAGGTCAAGTATGTTCCATGGCTGGAAGAATATATAAATCCCTCCGCCCAGCAGTTTTACAAAGCTGCGCCTTTTCATACCCTTGCTCTTTTCTTCTCTTTTTTTCATGATCACTTCCCTCCTTTCATTTCTTTTGCAGCTGTCTGAACAGCATCGATGATCCGGTTATGAGCCCCGCATCTGCAGAGGTTATCTTCAAGACCGCTTATTATATCCTCCTTTGAAGGATCGGGATTTTTCTTAAGCAGCCCGGCTGCAGTCATCAGCATTCCGGGTGTACAGAATCCGCACTGAAGGGCATCATGTTCAATGAATGCCTTCTGAAGGGGATGAAGCTTGCCTTTCTTTGCGAGGCCTTCAATGGTGACCACGCTCTTCCCTGAAACCGAGCCGAAAGGCACCATGCATGATCTGACTGGTTCATTATCTACCAGGACAGTACAGGCGCCGCAGAATCCTATTCCGCATCCGTACTTTGTCCCGGTAAGACCGAGCTGATTCCGCAGAATCCACAGGAGAGTCTGGTTTGGATCTGTGGTCAGCTCTGTTTTCTTGCCGTTAAGCTTAAAACGAATCGTCTCTTCCATACTCAGGTTATTTGTTTTATTTCATTCATATAATCGTCTATGGTGTCAATATCTTTCAGTACAGCCTGATCGTTAACATCAACTTCCAAAACATCATCAGGGAACTTGTCCTGCAGCTCTCTCAATCCTTTTTCCGGACTTAATTGCATTACCTCTTCACGCAATTCATTACTTATAAGGATCGGGTGTCCCCTCTTACCTCTGAATAAAGGTAAAACTATTTTTTTCTCTGACGCCGAAAAACTCTCAATCAGCATGTTTATCACACCGGCCCCGATGCCCGGGTAATCACCCGGAAGCACTATGGCTGCGTCAAATTTTTCAGGAAGCATGCTGAATCCGCATTTGACTGACGACAGCATACCATCACTGTAACTATCATTATAACAATACCTTACAGGCAATCCTGCTATCCTGACAAGGATCTCATCTGCTGAAGAGCCAAGCACAACTATTGTGTTGCAGGCACCTGATGAAACAACATTTTCTATCACCTTTTCAATGATGGTCTTTTCACCGAAAGGCAGCAGCATTTTCGGAGACCCCATCCTCTTTGACTCCCCTGCAGCAAGTATTATGGCCCAGACGTCTGGCATGTTCCTGGTTTCTTGTTACTGGTTACTTGTAGCTGGTTTTTTTACCACGGAGTGACACGGAGGAAAACACGGAGTAACACGGTTTATAAAACAGTGTAACTCCGTACTTCTCCGTGAAACTCCGTGGTTATTTCCTTTTATTTCTTATCATTACCAATTGTGCTGCAATGCTTATTGCAATCTCCTCCACCGTTTTTGATCCTATTTCAATCCCTATCGGAGTGAAAATTTTATTCCACTCCTCCGAAGTAATCCATTCATTCCGTATGAATTCATCGCGCATTTTGGCTGTCTTTGCCCTGCTCCCTATCATACCTATATACGCTGCATCAGATCCGATACACGGTTTTAAAGCTTCAGCATCGTTATGATGTCCCCTGGTCACGATAACGATATACGTCTTCTGGTCCTTCCTTACTTTCTGCATTGCATCGCCGATATCTTTCACAATGATATGATGAGCATCAGGGATGTTATCAGCGTTTGCGAAATCCTCCCGGTCATCGATCACTGTAACTTCAAAATCAAGCATCCTTCCAAGATGGGATAAAGCTTTGCCGATATGTCCCGCGCCTGCAATAATGAGGCGTTCAGGAGGCACAAGCAGTTCAAGGAAAAACAATGATGAAGGCTCTTCTCCCGGAAGTGAGAGTTCAAGCTTTCTGTAACCGCCATGGACCGGTGATTTCAACATTTCCATGACTTCCGGCTCAATCCGCTCCATAAACCCGGCAGGGATATGCGGCCGGCTGATGGCACTCATCCAGTAACGATTGATAAGAACCCCGGTTTCCCTCAGGGGAGTTACCATAGTTATCAGTACGACGGAAGTGTTTTCTGATATTGAATTCAGGATATTATGAAATACCGGAAGATGTGCCCGGGGATTTGCATCAACAAGAACCGAAATCCTTCCTCCGCAAATTGCTTCATATTTGTTTGATACGTCATTGCCCAGGGTAAAATGAAGAAGAGCTGATTCCCCGGATGCAGAACTTATTTTTGCAGCCTCCTGAACCTGACCTTCAACGACTCCTCCGCCGACGGTTCCTGATATCAGCCCCCAGCCGTTAAAAAGAGCTGAGCTGCCGGGTTTCTGGGGAGTAGAACCGGCGCTTTCAACAACTGTGGCTATAACCAGTCCGGAATTACCCTTCCCCTTCTCCAGGAAATCGCGGTAGATGTTTTTCATGATACCGTTGAAAAATCGTGTATAAACAAATATATTAAAATCGATGATTTAATCATAATTTTACGAGCCATTATGTATACAAGATTAATTAAACATGCAGGGAATATGAAAAAACTTCTTTCCATAATAATATGTATAGTTATTGTTGCAGGATGCAGTACCGGTCCGGGGGAAGCTGACACTCACAAATGGCTGGAAGAGATGACTATAGCTCAGCTCCAGGCCGGTTACCGTGAAGGCAGGTTCACCATCAGGGAGGTCACTGCCGCCTATATCGACCGCATCAATGCGATCGATAAGAACGGACCTGCCCTTAACTCAGTGATTACAATAAATCCGGATGCCCTTGAGATAGCCGAAAAGCTCGACCAGGAGATGGCTGCCGGTATAATCCACGGACCGATGCATGGTGTTCCTGTCATCCTGAAGGATAATATCGACACACGTGACAATATGCCGACAACAGGTGGTTCGAAAGCGCTGGGGAATTCATTTGCCAGGGAAGACAGTTTCATCGCCGGGCAGCTGAGAGCTGCAGGCGCAGTCATTATTGCAAAGGCAAACCTCAGCGAATGGGCCAATTTCAGGGCTAATGTGTCGTCAAGCGGGTGGAGCGCCGCGGGAGGCCAGACAAAGAATCCTTATGTACTCGACCGCAATCCCTGCGGATCAAGCTCAGGTTCGGGAGCAGCAGTGTCGGCGAATCTTTGCATGGCCGCCGTAGGGACGGAAACCGACGGTTCGATCGTCTGTCCTTCGAATAATACCGGAATTGTTGGTATAAAACCGACTGTCGGGCTGCTCAGCCGGATGGGAATAATACCGATATCATTCACCCAGGACACTCCCGGCCCGATGTGCAGAACCGTTGAGGACGCCGCAATTCTGCTTGGAGCAATGACAGGGATCGATCCGCTTGATTCAAAGACACTTGATTCTGAGGGGAGGTTCCTGAAGGTATATACCTGGTATTTAAAGCCTGACGGATTGAAAGGAAAGAAAATAGGGCTTATTAAAGACTCAGGAGGCTACTCCGACAGGGTTGACACCCTGATGGCACAGGCAGTCAGATGCATGAAAGCCATGGGAGCTGAAGTCCTGGAGGTTGAGGCACCATCGCACAGGGAATACGGCGATGCAGAAATGCAGGTACTGCTATATGAATTCAGGGACGGGCTCAATAAGTATCTGGCCGGATTTGGCGATGAAGCACAGGTAAGGAACCTTACTGATCTTATTGAGTTCAACCTTAACGATCCTGATGAATTGAAATACTTTGACCAGAAAATATTCATTGAAGCAGAGAAAAAGGGTGATCTCACCTCTCCTGAATATCTTGAAGCGGTTGAAAAAGCCCGGGAAGCAACAAGGGAAAATGGCATTGACAGGATGCTGAATGAAAATGGACTGGATGCACTGATCAGTCCCACAGGCTCCCCCGCATGGAAGACCGATCTTGTTCTAGGCGATCATTTCGTTGGAGGAAATTCATCACTTGCTGCGGTTGCAGGCTATCCTTCCATAACCGTTCCGATGGGTTTTGCCGGTGAACTTCCGGTAGGTATTACTTTCACAGGAACAGCATGGAGTGAAGCAAAACTGATCGAAATAGCATACAGCTATGAGCAGGCATCAAAGCACAGAAAGATACCCCGCTTCCTGGCAACCGACTGAATGACTGGATTAAAGGCCGGACTATTCTTCTGACTTCTTCTTATCCTCAGCGCTGAACTTGTCGGGATCATCCTCCACTTTGGAGGCTTTCTTGAATTCCTTCATCCCCTGACCTATGCCTTTCATCAGCTCGGGTATCTTGCGCGCGCCAAATAAAAGGATAACAACAAGCAGTATCAGAATTATCTCTGTAGCTCCGAAATTTCCCATCTTTTCAAAGTTAGTACAACCTATAAAGTTAATAAAAAAGTGAATAGAAAACAAATGAAATACCCCCGCCCCCTCTGAAGGAAGCTAAGAAACCACCCCCCAACCCCTGAGTGAAAAGACCCCCCCACCCCCCTGAAGGGGGGCTATAAACCAATACTCAAGATACTTATTATAAGGGTTTTAACCCCCCTTTAGGGGGGCTTGGGGGGTTGTTGCTTCAGCGTGACCGGTGGTAGTTTCAAAATTTGTGTTCCGTGCCTAATTTTTTTATATTGCGCCAATTTTATAATTACTGATGCGCAGGTCTGTAATTTTTCTCTCAGCTGTATTCCTTGCTCTGAGCACAATATCCCATGGTCAGACCAGGGGCATTAACCGCGATAAATACAGGATAAGCATAAAGCAAACCACTGAAGAAATCAAAATTGACGGTCTTCTTGACGAAGAAGCGTGGAAAACAGCTGAGCCTGCCGGCAAATTTCAGCGTGTTACACCCACTGATACCGGCTGGGCCATTGCCCAGACAGAGGTCAGGCTGACTTATGATGACCTTCATCTTTACATGAGCGCAATCTGCTATGACCCCACCCCGGGGAAGAGGCCGGTAGAGTCGCTCAGAAGAGATTATACATTCATGAGGAACGATAACTTCATGTTGTTCCTGGATACATATAACGACCAGACCAACGGATTTGCTTTTGGGATAACCCCGGCAGGCGCACAGACTGAAGGCCTGCAGTACGATGGTACAAAAGTGCTCTACAGCTGGGATATAAAATGGAGATCGGCTGTGATGAGCTATGATGATAAATGGGTCATCGAGTTCAGCATCCCGTTCAGAAGCATACGTTATTCGGAAGGAGACACCGAATGGGGTATTAATTTCGGACGGCTTGACCTGAAAAACAACGAGAAATCTGCCTGGGCACCGATGCCGCGGCAGTTTCCTCACTGCTCGCTGCCTTTCACCGGAACCCTGGTATGGGATAAACCTGTAGGCAAAGCCGGACTCAGGATTTCGCTGATCCCGTATGTGACCGGGAAGGCAACAAAGGACATTGATGCCGGAGAAAAGACGAAACTGAGCGGAAACGCCGGCTTTGACGCTAAGATGATACTCTCAACATCACTGAACCTTGACCTCACTATAAACCCTGATTATTCGCAGGTGGAAGTTGACAGGCAGCAGACAAACCTTGACAGGTTTGAACTCTTCTTCCCTGAGAAACGGCAGTTCTTCCTTGAAAACAGCGACCTTTTCTCAAACCTGGGAACCGAGACTCTCAGACCATTTTTTTCAAGGAGGATAGGACTTGACAGTCCGGTAAGAGCCGGAGCACGCCTCAGCGGAAACCTTGGCAGCAAGTGGAGGATCAATATGATGGATATACAGACCGGGGAAAAGGAAAGTATTCATGCTTCAAATTTCCTGGTTGCTGCCGTTCAGAGGTCGATATTCAGCAGATCAAATATCTCTGCTTTCTTCATCAACAAACAGGTACTTGACGCTAAAGATGATACTCTCTTTACAGGTAACCTTTTCAACCGGGTGGCCGGACTGGAATACAACCTTGCCAGCCCCGATAACCGGTGGACCGGGAAGGCTTTCTACCACCAGAACATAGGAACCGGCATCTCTTTCAGGGAAGCAGCCATGGCAGCAAACATCACCAGGTCAACGAAGTTTTTTACTGCATCCCTGAATCAATCGCTAGTTGGTGACGGCTATCTTTCAGATACCGTATACATAATGAGAAATGTGTATTACGAAATAAACCCATTGCTGCAATACAAGTTTTTACCTAAAGACAATGTGATAATACGTCCCGGACCTATTGTTAAACTCGACAGG
>JBFYPG010000199.1:0-2567 GCA_041303415.1 Bacteroidales bacterium | reverse complement strand
GCTCCAATCGCATCACCATCGGGATTAATATGGCTGAACAGCAGTATATTATTCCGTGTGGAAAAAAGTTTCGATAATTCTTTTGAAAATATGGATAATTCTGCCACTTTTGCTGCTGTTTTTCAGGTTGGTAAAGATAAACAATATTCCTGAAGGCAAAATCCTGCATCGGGATATCATAATAACGAAATAACGATACAATAAAAAGAACAATGTATGAACGGTAACATAACCTTTTCCATAATAAAGCCCAATGCCGTCAGAACAGGCAAGACGGGTCCGATTCTTTCCATGATAAATGAAGCTGGTTTTGAAATTGTCGCCATGAAAATGCTCCGGATGACAACAGATCAGGCTGAGTCGTTCTATGAGGTACACAGGGGCAAGCCATTTTTTGAAAGCCTTGTTGAGTTCATGACCTCCGGGCCCGTTTTCGTAATGGTACTGAGGCACGAGAATGCCGTGGATGAATTCAGGAAGCTGATCGGAGCCACGGATCCTGCAAAAGCAGAGCCCGGAACCATCAGAAAGCTATATGCCGTTTCGGTGCAGATGAATGCCGTTCACGGATCCGACGGCGACGAAAACGCACAGAGGGAGTCTGATTTCTTCTTTTCAAACATTGAAAAGTTCCTGTAGACGTAATGTCGCATAAAATGACCACAGACTTTTCTGACAGGAAGCTTCTTGAGAAGTATTCTTCTGCATTCACGCTCTCCGATATGGAGATCTTCATTTTTCCCGATCTCTTCTATCCGCTGGTGCTGGCAGATATAATGTCTCCGGTTATCTGGGAATGGAGAAATGATCCCTGGTTCAAAGACGTTGATAAGAAGGGATTCACATATAAGGTTAACAGGATAAAACAGTTCATCATCCAGAACTATGTCTTTAACCTTGATCATGCCACGTGGGGCCTCACGACAAAGAGCAGGGAGATTGAACGGTTCAGGGACTTCTTCGATATGGAACACCTGAGGCAGTCAAATGCACTGTTCGGCTATGAGGGCGACAAGTATTATTTCGATATTGACATAAGAAAGCATTTCGGGCTTGACAAATTCAATTCTGATGTGATTCCATACTGGAAAACAGAGACCGTTGAAGCCATGACAGCTTTCAGGCGCAAGGAGAATTTCATTACGGGGGCCGGGGAATGCGTCTCGCTCTCAGCACTTTATGCAGCTGCCATGTTCGTGATAGGAAGAATACCGCTCGAGAAAATATTCCTGATTGCAACTCCCCTGCATTCACAAAACTTTATAATTGAAAAAGAAGGATTGATTACCAATAACCGCAGGATTGTCACCAAAAACATGTGGTTCAATGGTACCTCACTGTCTGAAAAAGCAAGAAGGGCGCTTGAAAATGAAAAAGTGACAATTGTTACACACATCTCAGGACACATACATATAATAAACAACGATGCCACGATCGACCGGAAGGCATACAGGCACTTTTCTGCAAAGCTCAGGGAATTCCTGGTTACGGACCTCACGAGTCTGACCTTCATAAACTTCCTGAGATTTAAAACGAAATATAAAACACTTTTCCAGTTTGAATGCGAGTGCTCGGGAAAGAAAAGATATATTTCGCTCGAAAAGATGTTCGAATATGAACACACAAGCAAATTCAGCGTATCAGCCGAAACACGTGCACAGCTCATAAAAGAGATAGAGGGAGATGAGTTCCATCTGAGCCCGCTGCCGGGCAAAATCATGCTCAATGAAGCCGAGAAGATACTTGATGAAAATGATGGAAAAAACCTGCAGGAAATAGAGGAACAGTTTTTGAAATTCAGGGAACTTATTCCGGACGAGATCATCAGGGAGATGTTCAGGGACGTTGATGGTTTCATTCGAACCGACCCCAGTCTGCCTGACGAGAATAAGAACTACATTAAGACCATCGTTCCGGAGATATCGGCTGAACAGAGCAGGGAGGAAATAACAAGAGCAGTACTTAATTCTGCAAACACATCAGAGATGTCGCTCCTGACCCTTTATGTATACAGGCAGATGGACATGATCGACTGGCATCCGTTCGTGAAGGCGGCAATTGAGCGAAACCCGGTCTGCTTCAATGATCTTAATGACAAGAGCTTACAGGAGTCCTGCAGGATGCTGCAGGGATTGAGCAACGACTCAATTTATGACGGACAGAGGCTTGCACTTCCGGATGAAGTGTGGAACTTCAGGTGCGGCGACGGCATTGAGAAGGCGCTTCTGCTGGCCGATCTGATTATCAACAGGGATGAGAATGCTGAGGTTGTAATAGATATTGAAAATGACAAAGTAATACTGGACTATAATAACCAGTCCTTCAGATTTACCTCCTCAAAAAGGTTCATAAAATCAATAATATTTTCAGGTAATCAATTTGAAATAAAATAGTCAGACCCCCCAACTCCCATCCCTTCTAACCTTTTTACACATCTTTTTAGTAAACACCTGGTAAAGCAGGAGATTCCTCACTACGCCTCCTTCGTCGGCTTCGATCGGAATGACAGAATAACTATTGTTATTGAGGTGAAGAAGCGGCGAGGCGCACACCTTAAATTCCTAATT
>JBFYPG010000198.1:0-9696 GCA_041303415.1 Bacteroidales bacterium | reverse complement strand
GTTCTCGGGAAAAGAAGACATCGAGATTTCAGGATTTCTTGCATCAACAATAGCCTGGGGGAACAGAAAATCAATTCTTAATAGTTCCAACCGGATAATAGAATTAATGGATGGCAACCCTTCTGATTTTATTGTTAATCATGAAGTTAGTGATCTGAAAAGGATGACAGGTTTTGTGCACCGCACATTCAATTCTGATGATCTTATTTATTTTATTAAAGCCTTACAGTACATATACCTGAAGAGGGGAGGGTTGGAGCAGATATTCAGCAAATACAGGACAGCAGATTCTCTTCAGCCTGCCATACATGAGTTTCATAAAATATTCTTTGATCTTCCTCATGATAAGAGAACAGAACGACATGTCTCCGATCCATTTAAAGGTTCGGCAGCGAAAAAACTGAACATGTACCTGCGCTGGATGGTTCGAAAAGACAACAGGGGAGTGGACTTCGGGATCTGGAAATCTATACCCCCTTCAATACTCTCATGTCCGCTTGATGTTCACTCGGGGAATGTGGCACGAAAGCTTGGTCTCCTGAAGCGCAAACAGAATGATGCAAAAGCAGTTCTGGAGCTGGATTCAGTTCTCAGAGCATTTGATAAGGATGATCCCGTTAAATACGATTTTGCACTGTTCGGACTGGGGATTTATGAAAACTTCTGAAAACCTTTAAGTTCTAGTTAAGCGACCGGTATTCATTTGGGGTTTGTCCTGTTCCGCTTTTAAACATCCGGCTGAAATGCTGAGGATGCTTAAATCCCAGTTCATAAGCAATTTCACTGATCGATTTGCTTCTGTCAAATATTCTCTCTTTGGCAATATCAATTAATTTTAACTGGATATGCTCCTGTGCAGATTTCCCTGTCTCTTTTTTTATCAGATCCCCGAAATAATTTGGAGAAAGATGAAGCTGATCGGCACAATATTTTACAGTTGGTAAACCTAACGTTTGAGAAATTTCAGATTTGAGATAATCATCCAGCAGATTTTCAAATCTTACAAGGATGTCTTTATTAACCTGGCTGCGGGTAATAAACTGCCTGTCGTAGAATCGCAGACAATAATTAAGAAGCAGCTCAATATTATCTGCAATCAGTCTTTTACTGTGCTTATCGACCGATTGATTTAATTCATATTCAATCTTATTAAGGCAATCCATTACAATCTGCCGTTCTTTTTCCGAAAGATGCAATGCCTCATTTGATTCATATGAAAAGAAGGTGTATTCCTTAATATTTTGTCCCAGTGAAGTGCCCCTGATAAGATCAGGATGAAAAAGCAATGCCCAGCCCTTTGGCTGAGGACTCCCGGGTTTGTTCCCGATTCCGACTACCTGGCCGGGAGCAATGAAGACCAAAGTTCCTTCCTGGTAATCGTAATAATTGCATCCATATTTCAAATCCCCACACTTAGCCTCTTTCAGGAAAACACAATAAAAGCCATAATGTGCCCTGGCTTCAGGGATAAGCTTCAACTGAGAAAAATCAAATACACTTACTAATGGATGAAGTGTTTTGATACCTCTCAAAATATTAAATTGAGATATATTGTCAAGTTTTAATATTTCGTCCATGGGTGTGTAATTTAATTTCCCTCAAAATTATAACTTAATTTATGTATTTGATCTACATGGAAATGCATAATCAGTAATTCAGGTACAATAAACAGTAATCTGTATACATCCATCGCTCTGTTTTCCCTCAACTTTGTATCAGAAAGTTTTTGTATCACGCGAGATGTAATAATTAACAGTATCAAAGTACGTTGTAAAAGTGAAAAAGAAAAAGGATGTCTTAATTCCTGTATGCTTAGTTTTAGCATTGACTGTGTTTATTACGGCTGAAGCACAGAATTCAAAGAATACCAAGCCTATTCTGATAGTTGAACAAGGCAGTTTCGCAGTTGGCGGAACAATGATAGCCAGTGCCGGTACCTTCGATCCGGTTAACCCTGCTCCGGCCGGACAAACTTTTCATGGCGACCATGCTTATGTCTTTTACCAGATACCTGCTAAGGCACGCAAATATCCGCTGGTTATGTGGCATGGTATCGGACAGTTTTCAAAAACATGGGAGACAACACCTGACGGCAGGGAAGGTTTTCAGAATATTTTTCTCCGCCGCCGTTTTGGTTTCTACCTTATTGATCAGCCGAGAAGAGGAAATGCTGGTCGAAGCACTGCAGAAGCGACCATAAATCCAATCCCTGACGAACAGCAATGGTTCGGAACATTTCGTGTTGGTATATGGCCAGACTATTTCGAAGGTGTGCAGTTCTCGAGTGACCCTGAGGCGTTAAACCAGTATTTCCGCCAGATGACTCCCAACATCGGACCTATTGATATTAATGTCAATATAGCTGCTGTATCGGCGCTTTTTGATAAAATTGGTCCGGCAATTCTGGTTTCTCATTCGCATTCCGGAGGAATGGGATGGCTGACAGCTATTAAGAATCAGAATGTTAAAGCCATTGTATCTTATGAACCCGGAAGCGGCTTTGTATTTCCGGAAGGAGAAGTGCCTCTCCCAATACCAATGTCGGGCGGAACTCTCCCGGCTGCAGCAGTACCAATGGCTGATTTTATGAAACTCACCAAAATTCCAATTGTGATTTACTATGGTGATTTCATACCGGAGAAGCAAATCGCGAACCCAGGCCAGGATGGATGGCGTGCCCGCCTTGAAATGGCAAGGTTGTGGAGAGATGCCGTTAATAAACACGGAGGGGATGTTACAGTTATTCACTTGCCTGAAATCGGCATTAAGGGCAATACACATTTTCCGTTTTCAGATTTGAACAATATAGAGATAGCCGACTTAATGTCGGAATGGTTAAATGAAAAGGGGATGGATTAAGCATGAGTCAATAACAATAAAGTCATTGTAAATAATTAATATTTAAATAATTATCAATATGAAAGCGACATGTCTTGGATTGTATATAGTGTTCTTAGGTTCGACTTTGTCCTTTGCGCAGGATCCTGCTGCCCCGGCAGCAGCTCCAACCGTTCGTACCGCCTCAGGGACCTTGCGCGGTGTAACAAATGGAGTTGTCGACAGTTTCATGGGAATTCCCTATGCTGCAACGCCGGTGGGTGAGTTTCGCTGGCGTCCGCCCCAACCTGTAGTTGCATGGCAGGGAGAGCGTGATGCAAGCAAGTTTGGCGCGACCTGCGCGCAGGGAGGATGGGGTGCCGCTCCGGGATCAATTCAGGAAGGCTCATCGGAAGATTGCCTTTTCCTTAATATATGGCGGCCTGCAGGAGCCTCACAGGGAGCAAAGCTGCCTGTAATGGTGTGGATCCATGGAGGTGCCTTCGTGGGTGGCAGCGGTAACACTTCCGGAGATCAGTTTGCCAAACAGGGAGTCATCCTGATTAGCATAAATTACCGTCTTGGGCGCCTGGGTCATTTCGCATTCCCCGCACTGAGCAGGGAGCATCCTGAAGAACCGAAGGGCAGTTATGCTTTCATGGACCAGATAGCGGCCCTCAGGTGGGTACAGCAAAATATCGCAGCATTCGGTGGCGATCATGAAAATGTTACCATTTTCGGTTTCTCTGCAGGCGGCGTTTCGATTCATTCACTACTTACTATACCAACTGCACAGGGTCTTTTCCACAAGGCAATCGGTCATTCGAGCGGTGGCCGGGATGGCGTTTTGACCGGCAGGCCGATCAGTAAAGAAAATGCATCTCCATACTACCCTGTTTCAGCAGAAACGATCGGAATAAACTTTGCCCGTAAACATGGGATCGAGGGCACAGATGCGGCCGCACTGGCTAAACTTCGTGCACTGAAGGTTGAAGAGATAGTGGACGGGGGACAGGAAAATGATGGACAGGGAGGTCCGCGTATCTACTCAGGCCCGATCCTCGACGGTAAATTTGTTACAGAGACTGCTGAGAGTTCATATAAGGCAGGCAGGCAGGCACGCCTTCCGCTAATGATCGGGAATAATAGTGCGGAAATAGGCGGACCCTTTGTTAATTCCAGCACCTCAAAGGAAGAACTGTTTTCACTTTTCGGGGACCTGAAAGATGAAGCAAGAGCTGCCTATGATCCTGATGGTAAAAAAGAATTCGCTGAGGTAGTCACTATGTTTAACACCGACAAGGTATGGGCAGAGCCTGCACGGTTCACCGCAAGTTCTTTTGCCGCCGTTGGTGATCCGGCCTACATTTTTCTTTTCTCTTACGTGCCTGCTTCCATGAAGGAGCGGATGCCGTTTGGCCCCGGACACGGAACCGATATTTCTTATGTGTTCGATAATCTCAGAGCTCCGGCTGGAGCAACGGTGGCCCCCGAAGACAAAGAAGTCGCCAGGATGATGAACGCATATTGGGTGAACTTTGCCAGGACCGGCAACCCTAATAGTAAGGGTCTGCCAAAATGGCCTGTTTACAGTCCCGGAAAGAACAAGATACTCGATATACAATCCAATGGTATGCCAGTCGGTAAACCTGATCCAAGGAAGGCCAGACTGGACGTGATTGAAAAGGCAGTGAACATGGGGGATAAGCTTCAACCAAATGGTATTTAACCGGCATGACTATTGCATCATGTTAAAAAATATGACAATTAGCAGAAAATATAGCGCCAGGTACAGGGTGATTGCCATTCTGCTTCTGTATAGTTTCTCTTGTATTTTATCAGCCCAAAAAGCTGATAGTACAATTGCCAAAATAAATGTTTTTGGTGGTGCTGTCACAATACAAAGTAAAGGCATCTCAACAATTCCAAACCTGACATTAGGAAAACCTGCCGCTGTCTTTGATCTGAAAGTTGGCCGAAAACTGACTTTCGAACCGCAATTCCGTTTTGCCCTTGATGGAAAACCATGGGCAATGGTTTTCTGGTGGAGATATTACGGATCAGTCAGTAATAAGTTGAAGGTGACTTTACATGTAAATCACTCCTTATCTTATAAGTCCATAACTTCTTTTACATCTTACGGAACATCACAGGAAATAATCAGAACAACCAGGTATCTGGCAGCTGCAATTGCTCCTAACTATCAGATCAATAAATATATAGGTGTCGGAATGTATCTTTTTTATACACGTGGTATAGAAAAATTTATTACCAGAAACACTTACATGGTTTCGTTCAGACCCAGCATTTCAAACATCCCTGTTACAAAGAATATTTCTGCAAAAATTGGTCCGGAGATATACTATCTTAAAATGGATGATACGGATGGAGAATATTTAAACGCCACATTATTAATCAGTAAGAAGAATTTTCCGCTTTCAATTTCAGCATTAATAAATAAACCACTGAGATCAAATATTCCATCGGAATATGATTTTCTCTGGAATGTAGGTCTGAGTTATACATTTAATAAAAAAATACATTGAAGCACGTTAGATAATAAGATTATTACTTTAGTAAAAACCCATAATTATGAAAAGAATTCATCTGATCATCACAACAGTTTTCTTAGTGTCCTGTATCTCTGAAGTATTCGCACAGGACTGGCCCCAATACCTGGGACCAAACAGGAACAGTACATCACCTCAGAAAGGCATTCTGCGGACCTGGCCCGCCAGCGGACCTGAAGTCCTGTGGACAGCAAATGTGGGCCCCGGATATGGCGGACCTGTAATCAAAGACGGGAAAGTCTATTTACTTGACAGGAATGATGAGACAGGTGATATAATGAGGTGTTTTGACTTTAAAACAGGAAAGGAATTATGGAAGTTCAGCTACGATGCTCCCGGATCAGTTATGTTTCCAGGTTCGCGAAGCGTTCCTGCTGTTAACGGCAATTATGTTTATTCATGCGGCCATAACGGAGACCTCTATTGCATTGATATTAACACTCACAAGCCAGTCTGGAATAAGAATATCTGGACGGATTTTGGAGGCACGAACCTTCCGATATGGGCTATTACCCAGTGTCCTCTTATTTATGGTAATATGTGTATTGTTGCTTCCCAGGCTCCTGAGGCAGGGGTTGTTGCCTTTGATAAGCTAACCGGTAAAATTGTATGGAAAACACCAAATCTCGGTAACGAATCCTATGCCAGTCCGGCAGTTGTAAAAATAGACGGTAACGACCACATTGTAATGGTCATTTCATCAACCAATCCATTTGGTCATCGTGAATTGCCTCAAACCAAGGGCAGAATCGTTGGATTGGAACCCGGTACGGGAAAATTACTCTGGGATTACAATGAATGGGAATGTCATATTTCTGTGCCGTCCGCCGTTGATGCCGGTAATAATAAAGTGCTGGTCGCCGGAGGATATGAAAATGGGGTTGTAATGATTAAGGTTGAAAAAAAGACTGATGGCAGCTATGGTGTTACCGAACTGTTCAAGCATAATGATTTCGGGGAACATACAAAACCTCCAATTTTGTATAATGGCTATTTCTACGCTCAGTTCTCAACAAACAGTAAACGTGACGGACTGGCTTGCATGGATATGGATGGCAAGGTCTTGTGGAAAACTATGAGGGCTCCGGCTTTCGATAAAGGCAGCATGATACTTGCCGACGGACTTATTCTGGCTACTGACGGCAGGAAGTCATTATTTCTGATAGAGCCATCACCATCGGGTTTCAAGCCTCTTGCATCGGCTGAAGTGCTTAATGAAGGAGGAATGGCAGGCGATGATCCAATGGCATCAAGAATAGGAGGAGCTGCACAGAACTGGGCGCCAATCGCTCTTGCAGGCGGCAATCTGCTGATCAGGGATCAAAACCGGTTAATGTGTGTCAGGGTAGCTAAATAATCCCCGGAAAGTAAAACTTTGCCCTGTTTGGATCAGGATTTTTGAAGACTTCTGATCTTATTTCTCTTCTATCCATTTTGACCGGTCGGGAAAAGCAGGTGCGGTAACTTTCTTCACCGGCTTCTCCTTCAGTTCCTGAAGCAGAACCTCAACTGCCTTTTCAACACAGGGATCAATCCCCTTTGCAAGCTGCTCGGGCCTGTCAACCACCTCAATATCAGGATATACACCAACACCTTCAATGATCCAGCCTTCGTCAGCATCGAAGACACCAAACCTGGGAACTGATACGTATCCTCCGTCAACGAGACCGGCGTTCCCGGAAATACCCACCAGTCCTCCCCATGTTCTTGTTCCGATAAGCTTTCCGAGTCCGAGCTTCCTGAAGTAGTAGGGGAATGCATCTCCGCCTGATGAGGAGAATCCGTTTATCAGCATTGCCTTGGGTCCGTCGTGAGCTATTGCTGGTGTTTTACCCGGAACAAGTCCGTTCTGGTACCAGTACGACAGGGTTTTGCGGTCAAGCAGGTCTGCAATGTTGTCAGGAATAAAACCGCCGCCGTTGTAACGTTCATCGATTATCAGAGCCTCTTTATCGAAGTATGTATACATGCCGTGATAGATCTCACGGGTTCCGTCAGTAGATGTATTTGGCACATATATATATCCTATTCGTCCGCCTGAGAGCTTATCAACCATTGCCCTTCTTTCGTTAACCCAGTTGAGATGAAACAGCTCAAGCTCGCTTGAGACAGGCTTGATGAAGTATGTTCTTGCACCGGTAGCCGAAGCGGTGCTGTTAACGGCAATCTCGATTGTTTTTCCCGCTTTATTTTCAAGATACACATAAGGATTTATTGCTGTTGTAACATCTTTACCATCAATACTTATAAGGTAATCTCCCTCTTTAACATCGATACCCTGTTCTGTTAGGGGCGACCGCAGGGAAGAATTCCAGTTTTCTCCCTGAAAGATCTTCGTGATCCTGTATCTTCCGGCATCTTCATCGGCGGTAAGTTCTGCTCCCAGGAGTCCGTTATCGACTCTTTTAACTCTCTCGAAATTACCCCAGTCGACATAGCAGTGACCGGTATTGCTTTCAGCCACGATCTCATTAAGGATATAATCCAGGTCGGCCCTGTGTCCAACATAAGGCAGCAGTGCGCTGTAGCGCTCCCTCATTGCCTTCCAGTCAACACCATGAAGATTGCCGACGTAGAAATAATCACGGAATATTCTCCAGGCATCAACATAGATCTGGTTCCACTCTTTCTGCGGATCGATCTTCATCTCAAGTCCGCTGAGATTCAGTATGCCAGTCCCTGGTTTTTGCCCGGGAGTCAGTTTTATTATGCCATAGTCTCCGCCTGAACTATATATTGCTGTTTTCCCGTCAGCAGATAATCCGACTCCTGCAACACGGTCGAGGATATCTTCATTCTTCTCCTCAGCCTGGTTGAATTTCACAAGCTTTCCGTTGCTTATGAAAATAAGGCCTCCCTCGACAGCCCCGACTATCCTGTAATTTCCGGCTTCACCCGGAAGAACGGTAACGCGATTGTTGATACCGTTAAAATCAATCTCAACTTTCACTTCCTTCTTTGCCGAGGAGGTATCTGCAGGCGCGCTTTTACCCTTCTTGTCTTTTGCAGCAGCCGGAGATGCAGGCGCTTTTTCAGCTTTTACAGGTTCAATATCATTTTTGTCTTTATAGATCTTCGGGCTCTTTGTTGTAAGTGACAGAGCATAGAGACGTCCGGCCCTTGTATAAAGGTAGTCAGATTCGAAGCTTGAGCGGGTAAGGTTATAATCGCGGTTTGAAGCAAAGAATATATAGTTTCCGCACTTGCTGAATACGGGTGAGTCATCCGACCAGGTTCCGTCAGTCAGAGCCTGTTTATTTGCCGTGGCGATCTCATAAACCCATATTGCCGATTTCTCATTGCTGCCTTCCTTTGTGTAGGTTATCCAGCGTGAATCCGGCGAGAAATCATAACTGCGTATCTCGTTTGAAGTTGCATGATCAATGTCTGTTATCTTTCCTGATGCTGCATCAACAATACGCAGGTTCAGCGTCCTGTCAAAAAATACCAGGTACTTGCTGTCGGGCGACCAGAGGGGCTCATATTTCCAGGCTGATGATCCTGTTGTAACCTGCCTTGGTGCTGCTCCCTTCTTATTCTCAAGCAGATAGAGCTCGTATTCGCCGGTCTGATCGGAATAATATGAAATGTACTTTCCGTCGGGCGACCATGCCGGGAATATTTCGCGAATACCCTGGGTCTGTGTAAGATTTTCAGTGATCCCGTTTTCTGCAGGCACCGAAAAGATATCTCCGCGTGCATCGAACAGGGCACGTTTCCCTGATGGGGATACATTGAAGCTGTTAATCTGATCCTTAACATTTTTGTAGTACGGAACCAGTTTGGGGTTATCAAAATTTATGTTGATTTTCAGCCTTTCCGGCTGGCCTGTCTGAAGGTTGAGTTTATACAGGTATCCTCCGTTTTCATAAACGAGCTGATCGCCGCTGCCCGATGGCCACATAACATCAAATTCATTATGGTGCGTGACCTGTTTTGTTTCTTTTGTAACGGTATTGTATTGCCAGATGTTAAGCTTCAGATCGCGGTCAGAGGCGAAAAAGATGTTATCACCGCTCCATACCGGCAGCTGGTCAGTACCTTCAAAGTTTGTTATCTGTTCTGATGTGTTTGCATTAAGATCATAGATCCAGAGGTCGGAAGCCATTCCTCCCTTGTAGCGCTTCCAGTTACGGAATTCACGGTCCACGGGAGTGAAGACGATTTTTGAACCATCCGGGGAGAGAACTCCGAATCCTCCGTTGAATATCTGAAGAGGTTTTTCAAATTTCCCGTCGAGGCTCAGCAGGAAGTATTTTCCTCGCCGGTCGCCCAGGGGAGTCCTGTTGGCGCGTATAAGTATATTTTT
>JBFYPG010000197.1:0-16256 GCA_041303415.1 Bacteroidales bacterium | reverse complement strand
GGCTCCGTTTCCGAGGTGGCATGTTATGATCTTCAGGTCCTTTATGTCTCTGCCGGCAAGTTTTGCAGCTTTGTAAGCAACAAATTTATGGCTCGTTCCGTGGTAACCGTATTTTCTTATTTTATACTTCTCGTAGTACTCATATGGAAGCGCATACATGTAAGCATAGTCGGGCATTGTCTGATGGAATGAAGTATCAAAGACAGCCACCTGGGGCACATCAGGAATAAGTTTCTCCACCGACAGAATACCTTTAAGGTTCGCAGGGTTATGAAGCGGTGCAAGTTCTATGCATGTCTCTATGGTTTTCTTTACGTCGTTATCAATCAGGACGCTCTCCTTGTATGCTTCACCCCCGTTGACCACCCGGTGTCCCACGGCCTTTATCTCGTTTACATTCTTAATAACACCGTGCTTCGGATCGCAGAGCACTTCCATGACCAGGTTTATACCTGTGGTATGGTCAGGGATATCGGTGATCAGCTTATACGTCTCTCCTCCCGTAGGCTTATGAGTCACAATGCTTTCGTTAAGTCCGATGCGTTCCAGGAGCCCTTTTGCCTTCATTTCGCAGCCGTCCGACATATCGAAGAGCTGGTATTTGATTGAAGAGCTTCCGCAGTTTAATACCAGGATTATCATTTTGATGGGGTATATTTGTTGATCTGAATTTTTATTTTATGCCTGCAGCCTGATTTGCCGTTATTGCTATCATGCTTACGATATCGCTGACGGAACAGCCGCGTGAAAGGTCATTGATGGGAGCTGCCATTCCCTGAAGTATGGGACCGATTGCTTCAGCATGGGCAAGCCGCTGCACAAGTTTGTAAGCAATATTGCCGCAGTTAAGGTCTGGAAAAACCAGCACGTTGGCCTTTCCTGCGATCTTACTTCCGGGGGCTTTCTTCTGACCTATCGATTCAACCAGTGCGGCATCGCCCTGGAGCTCTCCGTCGATCATGAATTCAGGTGCCATCTGCTGTGCTATCTTTGTCGCACTTATCACCTTATCTACCAATTCATGTTTGGCGCTTCCTTTGGTTGAGAAGCTCAGTATTGCCACTTTTGGCTCAATTCCGGCAAGCACCTTTGCTGTCCTGGCTGATGCCACCGCTATCTCAGCAAGCTCCCTGTCGGTCGGGTTTGGATGCACCGCGCCGTCAGCAAAGATGATAACACCGTTATCGCCGAAGCTTTTATCCTGGAGTATCATAATAAATGCTCCTGAAACTACTGAAATGCCGGGAGCTGTTTTAACGTAATGAAACGCCGGACGCAGAACATCGCCTGTTGCATGATCGGCGCCTGAAACCTCGCCGTCGGCATCTCCGCTCTTTATCATCAGCACTCCGAGAAACAGAGGATCTTCAATAAGCCTTAATGCTTCCTCCATCGTCATTCCCTTGCTCTTGCGAAGTTCCACCATCAGGCCTGCATACTGTTCTTTTTTAGGGTGTGATTTAGGATTTACCACTTTGGCTTTGTCAAGGTTTTTGAGGCCAAGCTTTGCTGCATGGTTATTTATCTCCTCAGGATCACCAATTAGGATGATCTGAGCCAGTTCTTCGGCAATAGCTGTATCAGCTGCTCTTATGTTGCGCTCCTCGTAGCCTTCGGGAAGCACAATCCTCTTATTGTGTTTCCGCGCATTCTGTTTGATGCTATCCAATAATTCCATTGTATATCAGGATTCTAAATAATTCGAAATCTGTTTCTAAATGTACGAAAAAAAATTCCGAATTTACAATTCAGCCGGACATGATTATTCTCAGCATCCTGATTTTTTCTATTTTAGCAGCGCAGAAAAAAACTATGGATAACAATACGATTTACGAAAAGCTGGATTCTCTTGGAAAGACTCTTGAGGGAGATCTTAAGTACGATATAATCACCAGGACCATTTATGCGACTGATGCTTCGGCATACAGGGAAGTACCCATGGCAGTAATATGGCCAACAGATGAGGAGGACCTTAAAAAGATCCTTGCTTTTGCCGGGAAAGAGAAGACAGGAATAACACTGAGGGCTGCCGGGACATCGCTTGCCGGTCAGGTAGTGAGTTCCGGGATAATCGTTGATATTTCCAGATATATGAAGAATATCATCGAAATCAACGAGAAGGAAATGTGGGTGAGAGTGCAGCCGGGAGTTGTTCTTGATGAGCTGAATATGAAACTCAGGGAGAAAGGATTATTTTTCGGGCCTGAAACTTCGACCTCCAGCAGGTGCAATATCGGGGGTATGGTTGGAAATAATGCATGCGGCTCACATTCAATAATATACGGTTCAACCAGGGATCATACGATTGAGCTGAGGACATTACTCAGCGATGGCAGCGAGGCAATATTCGGGCCTGTCGATAAAGAGGCTTTTGAAAGAAAATGCAAGCTTCAGAATCTTGAAGGAAAGATCTACAGAAATATCAGGGAGCTTCTTTTTGACCCTGTCAACAGAAAGAATATCATTGAAGGGTATCCTGATCCTGAGATCCCGAGGCGCAACACAGGCTATGCACTTGATCTTCTGCTCGGCAACAGTATATTTGATGAGCATTCTGACAAACCCTTCAATTTCTGCAAGCTACTGGCAGGATCTGAAGGCACCCTGGCAGTGACCACGGAAATAAAGCTGAATCTGGTAAAGCTCCCCCCTGAGAACAAGGCTCTTGTATGTGTCCATCTCGAAAAACGCAATGATGCTTTCAGGGCAAACCTGATAGCCCTGAAATACAAGCCTGCAGCTGTTGAGATGATGGACGCAAAGATCCTGGAGCTGACGGAAAATAACCTTGGCCAGAAAAAGAACAGGTTCTTTCTTGACGGAAAACCGGGTTCCATAGTAATAGTTGAATTTGCCAGGGAGACCCCGGAAGAGATCAGTAAGATCACTTCTGATATGATAAATGAGCTGAAATCGGCCGGTTATGGGTATTCGTTTCCCATCGTGACCGGAAAGGATATATCAAAGGTATGGGATCTCAGGAAAGCAGGCCTTGGTGTTCTGGCGAACATGAAAGGTGATCCGAAACCGGTATCCCTTATTGAGGATACTGCTATAAGGGTTGAGATGATGCCTGAGTACATTGCTGATTTTGAGAAGATGCTGTCATCGTATGGCAAGGAGGTTGTATACCATGCCCACATCGGGACAGGAGAGCTTCACATCAGGCCTGTGCTGAACCTGAAGGACCCTGCAGATGTGGAGCTGTTCAGGACAATCGGAACAGAGACCGCAAAACTGGTAAGGAAGTACAGGGGATCAATGAGCGGGGAACATGGTGATGGAAGGCTGAGAGGCGAGTTTATCCCGCTGATAATAGGCGGGCACAACTATGGTCTGCTCAGGGAGGTGAAAAAAGCATGGGATCCTGAGAATATCCTCAATCCCGGGAAGATCACTGATACCCCCAGGATGAACACTTCGCTCAGATATGAGCCCGGAATGAAAACTCCTGAAATCAGTACAATATTCGATTTTTCATCAACTGACGGGATCATAAGGGCTGCTGAAAAATGCAACGGATCGGGCGACTGCCGCAAGACCAGTGTCATAGGTGGTACCATGTGTCCCTCATTCATGGTAACCGGTGAAGAACAGAATTGCACAAGGGCAAGGGCAAATATCCTCAGGGAATTCCTGGCAGCCGATGAAAATAATCCATGGGATCACAGGGAGATATATGATATACTTGATCTGTGCCTGTCGTGCAAGGGTTGCAAATCGGAGTGCCCGTCAGAGGTGGATATTGCAAAGCTCAAGGCGGAGTTTCTCCAGCACTGGTACGACAGGCACGGGATACCTCTGAGAACAAGGCTTATTGCCTATATTACGACTATAAACAGGATCGGTTCGGCACTTCCCGGTGTCTTCAATTTCTTCGTACGTAATAGGATCACCTCGCTCCTGCTTAAAAAGGCTATCAGGGTTGCACCCGGCCGTTCCATACCTTTATTATATAAGACCACCCTCAGGAAGTGGATCCGGAAGAATGCCGGATCGCTCAATCCTGAAAAGCCTGCAGGCAATATCTGCCTCTTCGTTGATGAATTCACTAATTTCAACGACGTTGAAACAGGAATAGCGGCCGTAAGACTTCTGACCTCATTAGGTTACAGGGTGCATACGGCACCTCACGGAGAAAGTGCGAGGACATATCTTTCCAAAGGGTTCATCAGGAAAGCGAAGAAGATCATCAGGAAGAATATTCAGCTGCTTTCAGGGGTGATCAGCGAGGAGATGCCCCTTGTAGGAATTGAGCCGTCAGCGATATTCGGGTTCCGTGATGAGTATCCTGATCTTGCCGGTGATGATCTGAAAGAATCGGCTCTCCGCCTGGCGGGAAACAGCTTTCTTATTGATGAATTCATAGCCCGCGAATTCAGGTCAGGAAGAATCAGCAAAGATCTCTTCGCAGAGACATCAAACGAAGTCATTTTACATGCACATTGCCAGCAGAAGGCTATCTCATCTTCTGCGTGTACTATAGAAATGCTCTCAATACCAACTAATTACAAAGTAACTGAAATTCCCTCAGGCTGCTGCGGCATGGCCGGGTCATTCGGTTATGAGGAGGAGCATTATGATATTGCGGCCAGTATAGGTGAACTGGCTCTTTTTCCCGCGGTGAGGGCGGCAGGCGAAAGTGTAATAGTTGCTGCTCCCGGAACCAGCTGCAGGCATCACATCAAGGATGGCACCGGAAGGATCGCAAAGCATCCGGTTCAGATATTGTATGAGGCGTTGAAGAAATAGGTTGCTGGTTGCTGGTTGCTGGTTGCTGGTTGCTGGTTGCTGGTTGCTGGTTAATCGGTTAATTTGAAGTTATCAGCATCTTGCAGGACGGGAAACTTTTTTCGGAATTCAGATAATTCCTTTATTGAGATATCAGCAGTTACCACACCTTCTGTATCTTTATCTGTACTTCCTATTATTTCTCCTTTGGGATTGATTATCATCGAGTCGCCGCAGTACCTGATACCTGTGCCGTCGGTCCCGACCCTGTTTGCACCAGCCACATAACACTGATTTTCAATTGCTCTTACCTTCAGGAGGGCAATCCACACATCCCTTCTTGCCTCCGGCCAGCTGGCTGAGTTTATCAGCAGGTCATAATCATTCCGGTTTCTGCTCCAGACAGGGAACCTGAGGTCGTAGCATATATTCGGGCATATCCTTGCATCCCTGAATTTCATTGTGACTCTCTCTGTTCCGCGGGAATACGATTTTTCTTCGCCGGACATAACGAAGAGATGTCTTTTATCGTACGACCATGATCTGCCTTCTGGTGTCACCAATATCCACCGGTTAAGGAACCTGCCATTCTCTTTGACTATATAGCTGCCACAGATGCCATATTTACCCCTGACAGCATGATTCAGCATCCAATTGTAGGTTTCAGACAGAGGCTTCTCGAATAGTTTTTCAGGGTTCATTGAAAAACCTGTTGTGAACATTTCAGGAAGGATAACGATTTCCGTATCCGGATCGACATCAGAGATCAGTCGTTCAATCCCCCCGAAATTAGCTGTTTTGTCTTCCCATGCCAGGTTTATCTGAATGATTGAGATTTTCATGAATATGAGAAAAAAAAAGTACAGGTTCTCCTGCCTGTACTTTGCATATATGCCGTTTTAGAAATTATTTCTCTTCAAGTGAGCTGTAATAGTCATTCAGGATTCCTGATACCAGGGGTTTGTAGTAAAGCCAGAAGAAGCGTCTGAAGTCTTCTGGTTTTTTGGAAAAAAAGATACCTTTCAGCTTGTCGGCGCCCTTGAACCTGGATGTCCACATAGGTAAATTTGCAGTTGTGAAGTCGCCTGAGAAATAGTAGGTGGTCTGGAATGCCGGATCCTGGATAACAGCCGGAAATGAATTATCGAGTCCGTAGGTTAGAAGCAATGTATCAGCCAGGGGTGTGGTTCCAAGATTGAATTTGGAGATCACGATATTCTCGCGCGGCTCGATTACATCAAACCATTCTCCGAAAGGAATTGATGAGGGAACGTTATACTTTGCGCAATAAGCAGAATCGGTAACGATCTGAACCGGCAGCTCATTCACATGCGTACCCTGCTCAAGGACAATAATTGACCTGTCACGCAGAAGAACCACGCCGGGCTTATTGAAGGTCCACGGTTTCTTGTATTGTTTACGGTACATGGCAGTCATCCAGACAGGAAAATCCTCACTAAGGGTATCGAGGGAAGTAAAGTATTTGCCTGTCCAGCCTGAATACTTTATACCAAGCCTCTCCTGTATCCTGTATGAATCATATTCTGCAGTCGGATAATCGAATGAATTATACTCGAGAATAACCAGTTTATTTCTGTCTTTCATTTCCTTTATCAGAAAATTATCTGTGTTATTCAAAGCACCATAAAGCTTCCTTGATCTGCGGCTTTTATTTATTCCCTGGTACCAGTCATTGAAGAAAACTCCGTATGTATCGGTAAAATAGATCGCATCAATTGAATCTGCGATATTTATGACATTTGCCAGACGATACTCATTTCTGTCCCAGGTTCTGGCCTTCTTAGGACGTGTAGGCATGAAACCGTAATAGTCCTTTGTGTATGAATAGCTTGTCTTATTCTCTTTTTTGACAAACCTGTCAGATGTCAGAACCCAGTTGAGCGACTTATGCTTCTCCCGTTCAAACGATGACACTGTTTTGTCGACAATGAAAATATCCATGGGCTTTTTGGTCTGGAAAGTCCATCGGAGCAGGTTGATTACCGGCAGAGCAAGAAGTACTACCAGGATAATAATTACAATAAGCAGAGGTTTTTTCATAACTGAATTAGTATCTGAAAGTATTCAAGTAAATCACGCGATCGTAAAAAAACTCAAAATCAATTGTTAAATGTATTAATTTATTTTTTCCCGTGAAAATAAATTTGAAGCAATTTAGTAAAAATTATTTAACCGCAAAAACCCTTAATATCCGCAGGTGGCGTTATCTCCCCTTTTATCCGCTCCGCCTGCCAGTCTTCCATCAGGCAATACCTGTATCGCGTTAACCCTTCCGATTGCCTGGCGCGGACGCATCTCATGCCCTAATTCTTTAAGCTTCAACAAAGTAAGGCTGTCTATGCCTCCGGTTTCATAGCTTAAATATGCAGGCAGCCACTGATGGTGAAACCTTCCTGTGTCAACGGCTTCCCTGATTTCCATATTGTGGTCAATCACATTTATAATTACCTGAAATACCGATGTCGGTATAGTGGAACCGCCGGGAGAACCAGCCACCAAAAAAAGTTTTCCTTCTTTTTCAACAATCACCGGAGTCATTGAGCTCAGCATCCTTTTTCCCGGTTCTATTGCATTGGCATCGCCGCCTGTAAGTCCGAATATATTCGGGAAGCCCGGTTTGACTGAGAAATCATCCATTTCATTATTAAGGAAGAATCCAGCTCCGTCGACAATAATTCCGCTGCCGTAAGTGTTATTCAGGGTTGTGGTAACAGCCACTGCATTGCCCGATGCATCAACCACTGAATAATGTGTCGTCTCTTCGCTTTCATAGAATGCGGGCTCCCCTGCACTAATCTCCTCCGGTGCTGATGCCTTTTCGTCGTTGAAATCAACAAGCCTTTTCTTCAGGTATTCCCGGTCGATCAATCCCTCAACCGGAACATTTACAAAATCAGGATCGCCTGAATATTCGGCACGATCGACAAAAGCTCTTTTTTCGGCTTCGGCAATAAGATGTATGCTTGCAGGCGAATGAAACCCCCACTCCTTCAGGGGGTATGGTTCAACCATACCGAGGAGCTGAAGCAGTATAATCCCGCCGCCTGAAGGGGGCGGTAAGGTAATCAGTTTGAAGCCGCGGTAACCGGCAATCAGAGGCTTGCGGAAAACCGATTCATAGTCATTAAGGTCGTCCTGCGTTATTAATCCTCCGCCCCGCTTCATCTCTTCAAGCATCATTTCAGCAGTTTTTCCTGAATAGAATCCATCCCTTCCGGTATCCCTTATCCGTTTTAGTGTTTCAGCCAGGTCCGGTTGTCTCAGAGTATCTCCCGCTTTCCATTCCGTATCGCTGACGAAAGCCGGTCTGTTCAGGTTCTTCGCAATAAAATAATTCCTGTTTGCGTTAAGCGACCTGGCCTGTTCACCGGTAAGAATGTACCCGTCTTCAGCCAGGCCGATCGCAGGCTGAATTATCTTGCTGAAATCAAGCTTCCCATATTTCGAATGAATTGTGACCAGGCCGTCCACGGAGCCAGGTACACCGGCAGCAAGATGTGTCCCGGTGCTTGATCCTTCCACAACATTACCGTTTTCAGCCAGATACATATTACGTGAAGAGGCCGCCGGAGCTTTTTCCCTGAAGTCGATAACATCAGCAGAACCATCATTCATCCTGATGACCATAAAACCTCCGCCGCCGATATTCCCGGCCTCAGGGTAGCATACTGCAAGGGCAAATCCTGTGGCAACAGCCGCATCGACTGCGTTGCCTCCTTCCACGAGTATCTGAATACCTGTCCGCGAACCCTGGGAATGTGCTGAAACAACCATTCCATGCTCCGAAATAATGTTTCGACCTTCAAAAGTATCTTTTGAATTATTCTTTCCTGTACCTGAGCAAGAGGCAAGGGTCAGAATAAAAACCGTAATTGCAGGATATAGTTTCATCGTGAGTTCTGTTTATTATGACTTCAAATTTATCAAAATAGGTGCATATACAAAGTTGCGGGTTGCGGGTTGCGGGGTGCGGGGTGCAGGTTATTTTGATTAAATTTACGGAAATTTGTTTTTATGTTGTCGAATCAACCGCTGGCAGAGAGGCTGAGGCCTAAGGACCTGAATGAGTTTTGCGGTCAGGATCACCTGGTGGGCAAAAATGCCGTGCTGAGAAAGGCAATTGAGTCCGGAAACATACCTTCATTTATATTATGGGGACCTCCCGGCGTTGGAAAAACAACCCTTGCAAGGATCATAGCGAATACCCTGAAACGGCCGTTTTTCCACCTGAGCGCTGTGCATTCAGGAGTAAAGGATGTCAGGGAAACCATCGATAAAGCCAAGAAACAGCAGTTCTTCAATCAGCCAAATCCCATTCTCTTCATCGATGAGATTCACCGGTTCAACAAATCGCAGCAGGATTCGCTCCTGAGCGCAGTTGAGCAGGGAACCATCACCCTTATCGGGGCAACAACGGAGAATCCTTCCTTCGAGGTGATATCCCCTCTCCTGTCGCGCTGCCAGGTATATGTGATGAATTCTCTCAGCAAAGATGAGCTTCTGGAACTGCTGAACAGGGCTGTCAAAAAAGATGTTTACCTGGTTTCATATGATATAGAAATTGCCGAATATGAAGCACTTATGAGATTCTCCGGCGGTGATGCACGAAAGCTCTTCAATGCCCTTGAACTGGTTGTTGCCTCAGAAGCTGATTCTGCAGGTTCGCAGAAGATAGTCATCACCGATGAAAAGGTGCTGAACCACGTACAGAAGAACCTGGCCCTGTACGACAAGAACGGCGAACAGCACTATGATATCATATCTGCCTTTATAAAATCGCTCAGGGGAAGCGACCCCAACGCAGCAGTCTACTGGCTTGCAAGAATGGTGGAAGGTGGAGAAGATCCTCTTTTCATCGCAAGAAGGATGGTGATACTGGCAGCTGAGGATATAGGGCTTGCAAATCCGAATGCCCTGCTGATGGCGCATACGTGCTTTCAGGCAGTCAACGTGATCGGGTGGCCCGAATCGAGGATCATCCTTTCCGAAGCAGCAGTATACCTGGCAACATCGCCAAAAAGCAATGCGTCATATATGGCGATTGAGAATGCATGCGGGGCAGTCAGGGAGAAAGGCGATCTGCCCGTTCCGCTTCACATTCGGAATGCACCGACCAAACTGATGAAGGATCTGGGTTATCACAAGGATTATAAATATGCTCACAGCTACGAGGGCAACTTTGTAAAAGAGAATTATCTCCCTGATGAAATCAAAGGAACCAAATTCTATGAACCGGGCACAACCCCTAAAGAAGAGGAGATCAGAAAAAGACTCATAAATCTCTGGAAGGATATATACGACTATTAGGTAACTTTTATCCTTTGTGCTCTTGGTGGTTAAATGATTTTCTAGTTCTTAACCACGAAGGACACAAAGTTCACACGAAGAACACAAAGGGAAAACCAATAATTGATACCTTTTTCGATAACTCACTCTGGTGTGGATTTTATAGCGGAACATAATTTGAATATGACAGAAATATTTTTTTAACTTTACGCTGGAATGAATAATAGTCTGGAAAATATTCCCGGGATCAGAAACGGGGAATCGGGAAATTTCCTTCTGATCGCTGGTCCTTGTGTTGTTGAAAGCCATGATGTAGTTTTTGAAACTGCCTCGCGGCTTGCCGATCTTGCTGATAAACACAGGCTTCCGTTTGTATTCAAATCGTCATACCGCAAGGCCAACCGTTCAAAAATCGATTCCTTCTCTGGCATCGGCGATGAGAAAGCACTCGGGATACTTGCCCTGGTAAAAGAGAAATTCGGCGTTCCGGTCATAACTGATATCCACAATCCCAATGAAGCCGAGTTGGCAGCTGCCTATGTTGACATCCTGCAGATCCCGGCATTCCTCTGCAGGCAGACCGACCTTCTTGTTGCGGCCGCAAAGACAGGCAAATGGGTCAATATAAAGAAAGGGCAGTTTCTTTCGGGTTCATCAATGAAATTCGCGGTCCAGAAGGTCAGGGATTCAGGTAATAACAACATAATGCTTACCGACCGTGGTAATATGTTCGGTTACCAGGACCTGGTGGTGGATTTCAGGAACATCCCCGAGATGCAGAAGATAGGCGTTCCCGTGATTATGGATATCACTCATTCGCTGCAGCAGCCAAACCAGGAGGCTGGCGTTTCGGGAGGTATACCTGAGATGATAGAGACTATTGGCAAAGCAGCAATCAGTGTCGGGGCCGATGGTATATTTATTGAAACTCATCCCGATCCCGGATCAGCAAAATCTGACGGGGCCAATATGCTGAAACTAAACGATATGGATAAACTATTAACCAGGCTCGTTGCACTAAGAAAAACTATAAATTCATTTTAAACAAAAACATTAATTCAAAATTTTATGAAAAAATTATTTTTGATCACAACATGCCTTATTGCGGCTATTGCTGTAAATGCACAGTCTCTTGAAGAGATAGTAAAAAAATACTCTGATGCCAACAAAATTGACCAGATATCGGGCAAACAGACCATCAAGATCACTGCAACCACATCGATGATGGGAATGGAAATGCCCATGGAAATGTGGATGAAGAAGCCGAATAAGATCAAAACTGTTACCAACATGGGAGGTCAGGAAATGATACAGGTGTTTGACGGGGAGAAAGGTTATGTGGTTAATCCCATGATGGGTTCAACTGAGCCTGTTGAGATGACCGCAGAGCAGGTTGCGGATGTCCAGAGAAACAACATTTTTCAAAATTACATGGAAACTTATCTTAAAAGCGGGCAACTGGCCCTTGAAGGAGAAGAGAGTGTGAACAGTAAACCAGCTTTCAAAGTCAAGGCTACCCTGGGCAATGGCACTACTGCCAACCTTTTCATTGACAAGCAATCGTACCTTCTTGTAAAGACAACCACTGACATAACCCAGGGAGGAATGGTCATGACTCTTGAAGCAATTCCTTCAGAATATACCGATAACAACGGCGTTTTCCTGCCGATGAAAACCACAACTACCGTGAGTGGCATGGAGATCATTACAACTTTTACAAAAGTTGAGGTTGATGTGCCGATTGACGACAGTGTGTTTAGAATTAAATAACCCCCCAAGCCCCCCTGAAGGGGGGTTAAAACCCAAAAATAAAGGGGATCAGCTATAACAAGAGGGACGCATCTGAGTGCGTCCCTTTGTTTTTGCAGCCGGCCTGTAAGCCGGGTTCTGTTGAATTCCATCATTTATCTTGTCACGTCATTGCTGGCGTGATCATACGACCCACCCCCCGGCATCGGACGAGCAGTCCTCAGCGCCGGTATACATGGTCTTTCAACCCATGAGGTGTACGGCTTCCCGGATCGCCCCGGAAACCGGTGAGCTCTTGCCTCGCCTTTTCACCCTTTCCCTTCGCCTTCGCTCAGGGCGGTTATTTTCTGTTACACTTCTATACCCTCGCGGATATCTTCCCGTTAGGAAGCATGGTGCTCTCTGTTGCCCGGACTTTCCTCCCCCTGAGCGAAGCCGAAGGGGTGATGGAACAGCCTGCTGCGACACAAAATTAGTCAAAAAACGGGGAAAAATAAAATTGGCTAATTTTGGAAGCTGAAAAAACGGTACAACGGTATGACGGTACAACGGTATGACGGTACAACGGTACGACGGTACAACGGCACGACGGTACGACGGTACGACGGTATGACGGTATGATGGTATAACGGTATGGAAAGGTTGCAGGAGATAAGGATTGAGGATTATGATTATGAGCTTCCTGAGGGGATGATTGCACAGTTTCCTTCTGAGGAGAGGGACACATCACGGCTGCTGGTATATAATAAAGGTAATATCTCAGATGACCTCTTCAGGAATGTCAGCAATCATCTGCCGGAAAAATCAGTGCTTGTCCGCAATAATGCCAGGGTAATAAGGGCAAGGCTTCATTTCATCAAGGAGACCGGGGCAGTGATCGAAATACTATGCCTGGAGCCGCTCTCCCCCGGGGATTATGAACGGGCATTCAGTTCGTCAGGGCCCGTGGAGTGGAAATGCATGGTCGGCAACCTGAAGAAATGGAAAAAGGGCAGCCTGACAGCAGGGTATGACCACAACGGAAGGCGATACAATCTCATTGCAGAAAGAAAGTCACCCGAGGGAGATGCCTGGAGGATACTATTCAGATGGGACCATCCGGGGATAACTTTCGGAGAGGTGCTGGAGTCGGCAGGCCGCCTGCCCCTGCCCCCGTATGTCAGACGGGAGGATATGGAGGAAGATTACACGAGGTACCAGACCATCTATTCGAAAAAAGAAGGTTCGGTTGCTGCTCCGACCGCAGGACTTCATTTTACGGATGGAGTGCTGAAGAGCATACGTGAGAAGGATTTAAGAACTGTTGAGGTGACCATGCATGTTGGTGCGGGCACTTTCAAGCCGGTAAGGGACGGAGATATATCGCAGCATGAGATGCACAGGGAAACCTTCCTGATTGCGAGAGAGAGCCTGGAGGATATCCTGGCAGGAATTGACAGGCTTATCGCTGTCGGAACTACGAGCGTAAGAACGCTGGAAAGCCTTTACTGGCTTGGCATAAAAGCCATTCACGATCATGACATGTTAGTCCAGTATCCGGAAGTTGGCCAATGGGATTGGACAGACAGACACAATAATATCAGCCCTGGTGAATCGCTCAATGCACTTCTGAGGATCATGGACAAACAAAAACTCCGGTTTCTCAGCGCTTCCACAAGATTGATGATAATTCCGGGATACAGTTTCCGGATGATCAAAGGCATGATCACAAATTTCCATCAGCCGCGGAGTACCTTGCTTCTTCTGGTTTCTGCATGGGTTGGAGAAGACTGGAAGAGGATCTACAGTCATGCCATGGAAAAGAGCTACAGGTTTTTGAGCTATGGCGATGCTTCAATATTGTTATGATCCCATGTCGTATATTACAGGAAAATGACCTTTGATATTAAAATGAATTTTTGTTATTTAGCGCCAGAATTATTGCAGATGGAAGAAAACAGAATGTTGCATCAAATGCAGGCCGTTATAAGGTTCTTCATGGCTCTATTTTACCTGGGGGCAGGAATTTTCATGATCTTTTTTACGGAGAACTTTCAGATAAACAGTGCTTTGCTGCAATTAGTGGGCGGCATATTCCTGCTTTATGGCATATACAGGATCTATAAATCCTTGACCAGTATTTACAGGCTGTTTTTTTCAAGGGATACTGATCAGGAGTGATCCATGTTTTCCTGATAACATTTATACCAGTGATACCCATACTGGCACGCACTTTGCAGTGCTGTTGATAATATATTTATTAAAATTATGGACAGGATCATAACAACATATAATCAAAATTTTATTATTATTGCGGGCCGTAACTTATTTGTTGCCAACACGATTAAAGTGAAGAGATCATTTAAGAAATTGCTGCTTTCAGGAACCCCGGCGCTGCTGATGGTATTGTCGCTGATGCTCTTTTCCTGCAAGGGCGGAACAAAGGAGCTTGATGAAACACCCACAAGGGGCGATATCAGTATCATTGCCGATGAATCATTCCAGCCGCTGGTCGATACTGAAGTGTTTACATTTACACAGCTCTATACAAATGCAAGGATCAAAGCCCGGTACAAGCCTGAATTCGATGTGATTAATGACTTCATGAATGATTCGGTAAAAGTTGTTGTTACCAGCAAAAGACTTTCAGACGATCAGATACAGTACCTCAGGGATTCGCTCATTGTCGCAAGGACAATTGCGTTTGCCTGGGATGCTCTTACACTGGTGACTAACAAGGGGAATAATGATACTCTTCTGAAATATAACGATGTGAGGGACATTTTCCTGGGAGTCAAGACTGGCTGGAAGGATCTTGATCCAAAATCAGATCTTGGCACTATCCGTGTAATTTTTGACAATACGAAGTCGGGCAATATCCGATATTTCAGGGAGCTTTTTGAGATAACCGGCGAACTGTCGAAAAACTTTTATGCAGTAAACAGCAACCTGGAAGTAATAGATTTTGTCGCCAGAAACCCTGATGCACTGGGTATCGTTAGCAAGAACTGGATAAGTGATAAAGACGATCCCCAGAGCAGACGGTATATAAAAAAGGTTAATGTTACAGGAATATCGAGGCAGTATATAAATGACGGATCGTATTACAGGCCTGACCAGGGTTCAATTGTCACCAAAGACTACCCGTTTGTAAGGGAAATATATCTCATATCGCGTGAAACATTCAGTGGTCTCGGTTCGGGATTCATACAGTGGGTCACTTCTCATCAGGGACAGACGATTGTACTCAAATCAGGCCTGGCACCTGCCACCATGCCTATAAGGCTTGTGCAGATAAAAACAGAATAGGTTCATGGTTTAAAGTTCAAAGGTTTAAAGTTTAATACAAAAATTGGGTTCTGGAAAATAAAAAATTTGTATAATTGACGTCAAAATAAAAATTTAGCTATGAAACGTTCGATCTTCAAAAAGGGTTTATTTCTGACGGCTCTCCTTTCAGGGATGGCTGCAAACATTATTGCGCAGGATCTGAATTCTGCATTGCTTCTCACAAAGAGCGAGCAGTATGATAAAGCCGGTGAAATGCTGCAGCAGCTGATACAGAAAGAACCATCAAATGCCAAGTATTATTTCTACCTCGGGGAGAATTCACTGCTTGAGTATTATGCGGATACAATATCCAACTCCTTTACTCTTGCAATGAACAATGCGAAGGATATATTCCAGAAAGGCGTAAGTGCAAATGCAAACGATCCTCTTAACTATGCAGGACTAGCAAAGATCGCCTTCCTGACTGGCGACAACCGTACAGCTGATGAGATGCGTGCCAAGGCCAGGAGCTTCCTCCTTCCCTACAAAAAGATCAAGAAGATCATTCCTCCGGCAAAAGAATATGCTTTTACCCTGGCCAAAATAGCAGAATCGTACATTGATATGAATGAACGCAAGGTTGATACTGCCCTTGCCCTTCCGTTTATAAGGCAAGCCGTTACGATCGATTCAAAGAACCCTGAGATTTTTCTTATCGCCGGCGATATTTTTATCCTGGGGAATGACGGTTCAAATGCGATAAAGAATTATAACCTTGCACAGTTTGCTGATCCCAATTCACCAACTGCCGCTATGAAGATCGGAAGCATTTATGTGAGAGGGAAAAGCCTTAATGCTGCTATACCGTATTTTGAAGAAGCGATCGGACTGGATGCCAATTATGCGCCTGCTTACAGGGAGCTTGGCCAGCTTTACTGGATGGCCCAGAGACTTGAGCAGTCAAAAGCAAACTATAAAAAGTACCTTGAACTGAGTGCCGGAAACATACCCGCACAGACAAGGTATGTCACTTCCCTTTTCTATGCCGGCGACTATCCCGAGGTGATCAAGAATGTTGAGGAGATCCTTGCGGTTGACGATTCAAGGGCATTCCTGAACCGTCTTGCCGGATATTCATATTATGAAATGAAAAACCCCGATTACAGCAAGGCTCTTACTTATATGGATGAGCTCTTCAGAAAGGTGTCTGCAGAGATCGG
>JBFYPG010000196.1:0-31460 GCA_041303415.1 Bacteroidales bacterium | reverse complement strand
TTACAAGAACAGTACTGGCTGTCGCAAATGACAGGTTACCTGTTGAATTTATCTGGATGTTCTGAACATTCGTGTTTAAAGTGGCCCCTCCTGCTGTAAAGTTGCCGCTGCCCCCTAAAGTAATGCCGTTCTGAAATACTGCATTGGCTGATGTAGTAACTGCTGTTGTCGTAAAGCTGCCGCTCCCGCTAAGGGTAACTGGTCCGGTGAATATATTGATCCCCGTATTGCTGTTATCATTAAATATCCCAAAATCATTTACATTCGTGGCCCCGGTAACTGAAAAATTGCTGCCGGCTATCTGTAGCGTGGTCAGTGATGATGCGCTTACTCCGTCAATTGTCAGATCGCCCGTTACCGAAATTACTCCTCCGGCTGCCTTTATCCGGTTTGTAACTGAGGCTGCATTGTAATTGCTTATCAGTAAGTTACGGTATGTAACCCCCATGACTGACTGAGCCGCATCTCCATCGTAAATGACCATCTGATTCCCTGCTCCCGGAGTGAAGACTCCTGCGGTGTAGGTGTTCGTCCCGCCGCGGAGATATAACTGATGATCAGCTGATCCGCTCATGTTCATCCCGCCGCTGGTCAGCGTAAAGTTCCCCAGCACTGTCATGATCCTGTCTGTCGCTCCGAAACTTAAGGTGGAAGCCGTAATTGAGGCTGTCCCCCCGACTATAAGATCACCCTGTAGTGTCTTTGTCCCCCCGGTCTGGAAGGTTACGTTCCTGTAATTGTCTGAGGCGAATACCTGCTGGTCACCGTTCCTGTTATAGTTGATCGTATTGGCAACACCGGGTGCTGTGGTTAAAGTACCGATATAGTTTAAGGATCCTCCGAGATTTAAGGTATGACCAAAGGTGACTGAGCTCATATCGATGGTGCCGTCGCCTGAAAGATTGCCCGTAACATTTAAGGTTCTGGCAGCTCCATTATTAAATGCCAGTGTTGTCCCTGCTGCAACATCGAGATTGCCGTTTATCGTAACAGGAGACCCGGCACTCAATGTCTTAATGCCGCCAAATCCACCACCGATATTTAAGTTCTGGTATCTTGTGCTGACAAATACCCCCTGGTCGCCGATGCGGGTATAGTTTACCGTACTGTTTGAACCATCTGCGGTTGTAAATGTTCCGATGCTGTTACTTACGCCATCAAGAGTCAGGCTGTGGGCCACGACTCCTCCGCTCATGTCAATAGCTCCTGCTCCGCTGAGGTTCTCGGATACAATTACATTTCTTGCGGCACTGTTCCCGAAATCAAATGTCCCTAATGTAATCGTAAGGTTATTGTTAACAGTAACATCTCCCTGGATGGTTCTGACCTGATTATTGGTCTGGGTTGTAAGGTTATAATATGTGCCTCCGAATATCTGCTGGGCTACGTTACCACTATAAATAACAGTACCTGAACCGCAAATGAAATTACCGATTGAGTTACTGGCTCCGTTCAGGGTAAGCTGATGGGCCAACGATCCTCCGGAAGCCATATCAATTGCACCTGCACCGCTTAAATTTCCCGCAACAGACACCGTCCTTACACCAAAGTTGCTGAAATCGAGAGTACCTGAGTTAACCGCCAGGTTTCCACCAACAATAATACTGCCCTGAAGTGTTTTACTATTAGTGCCGGAAATTGTCAGATTATAATAGGTATAAGCCCCGATATTCTGAGCACCACCATTATAATTAACAGTACTGGTTCCACAGGTGAATCCCCCCCCGGTGAAATGTCCGCCAACATTTATTGCTCCTGCACCTGAAAAAGATATGTTATTCCTCGCAGCGCTGGATGTCATTATTATATTACCAGTCGAATTTATTGTACCCGAACTCCCTGTAATAAGTATGTCATAAGTATCATTCGTAGTATTCGGCATAAAAACCGAAGCACAGTTCAGAGTACCTGTTCCCAGTGTAATAGTCTGGTCACCCGCATTTGCAGTCGGAGCTCCGAAAGTAACAGCTCCGGTAACATTTAATGTAAAACCTGTAATTGTGAGGCTCGTAGCCAGGGTAGTCGCATTTGCAAAAGTCAGTGCCCCGATAGCTAACGGAGAAACATCCATTGTAACTGTATGCCCATTATTGATATTTACTGTCCCTGCACCTGCTGCCTGACCCGGATAATCGGGGGCTACGCAGTTTACCCATCCGCCGCTGTAAACCTGCCAGGTATTACTGTCGCTCCAGTTTCCGGATAGCCTCGTCTGATAGTCACCATTGACCTGGGCAACCAGGCCGGCAGCAGCAAACAGAATGAGAAAAACGATTAAAGAAAGCCTTTTAATACTCAGTTTATGGGATTCCATATAAGATCAGGTTCAAATTTTTAGTACAAGTCTATCAGTCAGTATATCAAATAAATATGTCTCTGCAGTCTATAGTTCTCCCTTTCGAGCTGCAGAGATCTTTTGCTCAATTCATTTATTTTGTGAATATATGTATTTTTTAAACACCTCTAACGCGTTATTTTTCATGTGTTTTGAACACTTTAACAAGACTTTTCAATAGCCATTTTGGTTGCTTCCTGCAACTCACTTGTTTTGTTGCACTTAAACAGTGGATAGATGGGCCTGTGAGATCATTTTTAGTCTTACTGGTTTTGACCAACAGCCACTTTTGCCTGATTACCGGGTATAATTTTTTGACCAAATCAGAATCTTCAGACGGTTTTAAATCAGAAGTATCTGAGTTTTTTGCAAAAATGAAAAATGAGGCTATATTTGCAGTCGCATTTAAAGGGGGTTTAGCTCAGCTGGTTCAGAGCATCTGCCTTACAAGCAGAGGGTCGGGGGTTCGAATCCCTCAACCCCCACCATTTTATCCTTGAAGGATATATCTCGCTGATGTATTCTGTTTATATTATTTACTCTGAAAAACTCGATAAATATTATATCGGGGATTCTGCTGATGTTCAGAACAGACTTCTTAAACACAACAGAAAGTCTAAAGGTTTTACATCATTAGGAAGACCATGGATACTTGTTTTTCAGGAATTATTTGATACTAAAAAGGAAGCAATGGCTCGCGAAAACCAACTCAAAAAATGGAAGAACAGGGAAAGAATCGAATCTTTGATTAAGTCTGGTTCAAAGCATCACAACTGCAAAATGAATAAATCACAGTTATGAATTGTCTATAATTCATAACCCGATAACAGACTCTCTATCCGGATTATATTAAATAATGTTAAACGGTGTAAATCTATCATTAAAACAGATATTTTTATATCGCCTGTTTTGTAGCACTAAAACCAACTTTGGATTATCAACCAATTTAAATCTCCACTTATGAGTAAGGAAAACCTCTTCAACAAGAATCCGAAAAACCTTTCAAGAAGGAACTTTCTGGGAACAACTGCCGCAGCTGCTGCCGCATTCACCGTGATCCCGCGATCGGTGATGGGCGGTAAAGGGTACACTGCCCCAAGCGACATGATCAACATTGCGGGAATAGGCGTAGGAAGCCAGGGTGGCGGCGACATCCAGCAGATATGCTCACCCGATGTACCAATCGTCAGGCCCCAGAGAAACAGCAATGGCACTCCTATGACCAAGGAACAGATAGCGGCCCAGGAGGCCCGCAGGGCTGAGATGATGAAACGCATGCAGGCCCAGGGCGGAGGACGCCCGGGACAGCCTGACACAAATGCAACCATGCAGATGGGCGCTGCAGGCCAGGGAAATGTGATCAAACTCGCAAATATCTATGCTATCTGCGATGTCGATCCCAATTATGCAGGTCATATTATAAAGGGGTATCCCAAAGCTAAGGTCTACACCGACTGGCGCGAGATGCTCGATAAGGAGAAATCAATCGATGCAGTTGTTATCGGAACTCCTGACCATAACCATGCTCCTATTGCAGCAGCGTTCATGCGGGCTAAAAAACATGTATATGTTGAAAAACCACTTGCAAAAACAATCCATGAATGCCGTAAACTTGCAGAAATAGCAAAGGAGACCGGAGTGGTATCACAGATGGGCAACCAGGGTCATGCCACAGAAGGAACCCGCAGGACAGTTGAATGGATCCAGGGCGATGTTATTGGCCGAGTCAGGGAAGTACAACTCTCAACCAACCGCCCGATGGGATTCTGGCCCCAGGGCGACATGAAAAGACCGGCAGGTGTTACTCCTCCGAATGATGTTAAATATGACATATGGCTCGGACCCGCACCTGAAAAACCCTATAATCCTGAAACCTTCCACTTTAACTGGAGAGGATTGTGGGACTATGGTACAGGTGCAATGGGCGACATGGGAGCTCATATTTTTGATGCTCCTATATGGGCGCTCAATCTTGGGTATCCGACTAAGATACATGCTACAAGCGCCCCCTACAGCACTGACTATATGCCTCTTTGTGAACTTGTTACTTATGAATTCCCTGCAAGGGGCTACATGCCTCCCGTAAAAGTTACCTGGTGCGACGGAGGTCTGAGACCTCCCCGTCCTGAGGAATTGGAAGCAGGAAGGGCAATGAGAGATGCCACTTACTATGGTGACAAAGGTATTATCGCCCACGGAAGCCATGGAGCAATGCCTGAACTTATCCCGGCCGACAAATTATTCACGGGTCCCGATCCATGGCTCCCGCGCACAGGCAATATTTTTGAGGATTGGATCGATGCTATCAAAAACGGCAAGAAATCATGCAACGATTTCTCGATAGCTGCCAAAGTAACTGAAATAATGCTGCTGACGAATATCGCAGTGCTTCACCAGAGGGCAAATATCACCCTCGAGTATGATCCAGTTAATCTTAAGATCACCAATCTGCCTGAGGCCAATAACCTGTTCCACTACGAATACCGCAGCGGTTGGACTCTATAAAATTATCAGTATGACCAAATCATAAAACCAGAAAAAATGAACAAAAAAATCTTGTTTACTGCCTTTATTCTGATTCCGGTGCTCTTCGCATGCACCAGCACAAAGGAATCAGGTTCAAATTTCGGAGGCGTCCAGATCGGGGCCATAACCTACAGCTGGCGAGACATGCCAGGCGGAATTGAGAACATCCTCAAGTATTGTAAGGAGAGCGGGGTAACCAACATTGAACTGATGAGCACCGATGTGGAAGCTTATCTCGGCGCTCCCGAGAATCCGATGAGAAGACTTAGAGCCGCCATGGGGAATGCTCCCCAGGGTCCCGGCGCCCCTCCTGCGGGTGCTCCTCCTGCCGGTGCTCCGCCTCAGCAACCAGCAGGTCCTCCTGCAACTCCGCCTCAGGGCGCTGCTCCTGCACAGGGTACTCCCCCAGCAGGTGCTCCTCCGGCCGGGATGGGGAGAAGGTTTGAAATGACCCCTGAAATGCAGGCTGAAGTTGATAAATACAACCAGACACTCAAGGAATGGCGTCTCTCCCTGCCAATGTCAAAATTTGAAGAGATCGGCAAGATGTTCAGCGACGCCGGGATAAATATCCATATCGTCAAATTCTCTCCTGCACGCTGGTCAGATGAAGAACTTGATTATGCTTTCAAGGCTGCGAAAGCCATGGGGGCTAAAGGCGTTACAGATGAAATAGGCGAAGAGTCAGTTAAAAGAATGGCCCCGTTCGCTGAAAAGCACGGCATGTATGCGATCTTCCACAATCACATGCAGTTTGCACAGCCCGGATTCACATATGATGATTTCCTTGCCATTTCTCCGGCAGTCATGATGAACTTTGATGCCGGGCATTTCTATGGATCAACAGGAATACACCCCAATACTATTATTGAAAAGTATCATGACAGGATATTCAGCGTCCACCTTAAGGACAAAACCGGACCGAATACCACTCCTGCCAATGAAAACCAGGTTTGGGGACAGGGTGAAATGCCGATCGAAGATGTGCTGCTCCTTATTAAGGAGAACAAATGGCCGATCTATTGCGATATTGAGCTGGAATACCCGGTAAAACCATGGTCAACTTCAGTTAAAGAGGTCAGAACGTGTGTCAGGTATGCCAGGCAGATCCTGATGTAACAGATTTTTTACAGAATTTCGCAAAGGGAGGGTGAATCAGATCATCCTCCCTTCTTTTTGCCAGGTATCGTGAAGCAGAACGTGCTCCCTTCTCCGGGCTGTGACGTGAGCCAAATCCGGCCGCCCAGCAATTCAACATAGGCCTTGCAGATAGATAGTCCCAGACCGGTGCCGGAATAATGTCTCGAAACTGCGCTGTCAACCTGGTAAAACCTGTCAAATACTTTTTTCTGATGTTCAGGTGCAATGCCCACTCCCGTGTCCCTGACAAAGAACTCCAGGCAGTTTTCTTTCTGAGAATATCCGAAGGTGATCCTTCCCTTCTTCGTAAACTTGAAGGCATTATTGATAAGGTTCGAAAGTATCTGGATAAGCTTTGTTCCGTCCGTCATTACATGAACAGCTTTATCAGGCAGCGGGGTCTCAAGGCTGAGAGTTATGTTCAGCGGTTTTTGCTTATATGCGAATTGTTCGCTCAGTTTCCTCAGCTCCTGGTTCAAAACTATCTCCCTGATATTGATCTTTACCTGGCCGCTTTCAATACTTGCAAGATCTACAATATCATTTATGATCGAGAGAAGCTGATTTCCGCTCTGGAAAATAACATCGACAAACTGTTTCCTTTCCTCTTCTGCTATTCCAGTTTCATTGAGAAGTGAGGAAAATCCCAGGATGGCATTCATCGGCGTCCGTATCTCATGCGATACATTATGGAGGAATGCAGTTTTGAGCCTGTCGCTCTCCTCCGCTTTCTCCTTGGCGGCAATGAGCTCGGTCTCTGCTTTCCTTCTGGCGGTGATATCCTCAACCATGGCCAGCGCAAACTGAAACTCACCTTTATTGTTTCGTATCAGGCTGATCGTTGTCGAACCCCATATAACAGAACCGTCTTTCCTGATATAACGTTTCTTCGTGTGATAAACAGGAATATCATTTGCCACCAGCCGTAGCAGCGACACATCATCATGGTTGATGTGGTCGGGATGAGTGAAATTCCTGAAAGTCAACCCCATCAGCTCATCTTCAGAATAACCTATCATATTGCAGAAAGCTGAATTAACTTTAATCATTCCCATATCCTTGCCGGTCATTGCCATGCTGAAGGGACTCTCCTCGAAGATCTTGCGGAACCTCTCCTCACTTTCCCTGAGTATCTCATCAGCCTGTTTCCTTTCCGTGATGTCGCGGCCTATTGACTGGTAATATGAGACTCCTTCTATATCAACTTTCCGTGCACTTATCTCAATGGGGAATTCCGTACCATTCTTTCTCCTGTGCACAGTTTCATAAGTCAGGTGCCCGGTATCGCCAAGTATCTGATAATCATTTCCTATCCTGCCTGTAAATTGCGAGCGGAGCTGATTTGCATTTTTACCGATCAGCTCCTGGCGGGCAAACTGGTATGTCTCGCAGGCTTTATCATTCGCCTCCACAATAATAAAATCCTTATCCACAAGAAGAATAATATCATTTGCATTCTTGAGGATATAATCAAAGTGTTTTACCAGGGCCATCCTTTCGCGCTCAGACTCATACTTATCCTTGAAATACCTGATCCGCTGTCTGCGCCAGAGGAAGGCCAGGAAGAATCCTGACATTAATATAAACATGACAGTTATTAAAATAACCTGTCCCCTGCGCTCATATAACTGGTCATAAGCTTCTTCCCTGTCGATCTTGGCTATCAGGAACCATGGTGTCCCGGGAACTTTTTTCATGGCTGCCAGCACAGGGACACCACGATAGTCAACGGCATCTGTTGTTTCCATAATTCCCTGAACAGCCATTGCAGCAGAAAGATTCTGCTGGGTAAGCGGTTTTCTCAAAGCCAGTTCGGCATCATCAGTATGCCGGAGCTTATTAAGGTAAACGACCTCTTCACCTTCGACATGAATAAGGAGTGCTTCTGCAGTTCTGCTTACAACCGGCCATGATTGCAGAATGGGGTAGAGGATTTTGACCGGATCTATCCTCAATACGAGCGCAGCAAATAAAGTACTGTCATTAACACCGGGGCCCTTGAGAGGTACTATAAGATCAAGATGAACAAAGCTTACCTTCCCTGTCTGATGTATATCAGTTACAACTACCTCCCCTCTTTCAAAAACACCAGGAAGTAATTCCCTTAGATAGTCGCCAATTATTGTATCCTGATCAGGATAAAATAACCTTACATTCTGATTCATGTCAACCAGCACGGCATTCCTGTAATCATAATTATCAATATATGATCTCAGGCTCCGGAGCAGGTCGGCCTTAAGAGATTTATTACCCGGATCTTTTATTAGTCCTGAAAACTGCCTGATGTGAGGCGTATTTCCGCTCAGAAAAATTCCATCTGCCAGACGCTCGTCTCGCCATTGAATAATCTGTCTTACTTTAAGATCAGCGATCGCTGACAGCTGGTCGATTGTATCAGCCAACAGGTTCTTCTCAATGCTTTTATAGTAGATAAAACCAAGAACTGAAGCACTGGATGCAAGAACATAGAAGAGAACTATAAAAGGCCAGGGAGTTCCTTGGTTATGATTCTTAGAGTTCATTTTTGTGCTCTTTGATGCTGAATAATAATATCTGCCCTGCAGGGCAGATGGTTAAGAATTTAATTTCTTTGGGATCAACAAAGATGCTATTACGGAAATAAGGAGTATTGAAACAATGATCGCCAGGGAAAGGATTATCGGTATTTCAAGATTGAAAAATGATGCAAGCATCTTAAATCCGACAAAGGTGAGGATAAATGACAATCCCACCTTAAGGAAACGGAAGTAGGTCATAATTCCTGAGACTGCGAAATAGAGCGACCTCAATCCGAGGATGGCAAAGATGTTGGATGTATAAACTATGAAAGTCTCCCGGCTGATCGCGAGGATCGCGGGGATTGAATCCACTGCGAAGATCAGGTCAGATGACTCGATCACCAGCAGTACCAGGAAAAGCGGTGTCGCATATGTTTTGTGATCGATCTTCATAAACAGTTTCCCGCCATGCGGTTCATCGGTTACGGGAATAAATTTCCTGAACATGCGCAGAAGCGGATTCTTACCCGGATCTACCTGGGTCTCCTTCTGAAGCATCATTTTTATGCCTGTGAAGACCAGGAACCCGCCGAAGATTATCACTATCCAGTGGAACCTGTGAATAAGCGCAACACCGGCAAAGATGAATATCCCCCTCATTACCAGAGCGCCTACGATCCCCCAGAAAAGGATCCTGTGCTGGTATGTATCCTTTACAGCGAAATATGAAAATATCAGGATAAAAACGAAGATATTATCAACACTCAGCGAATACTCAATGACATAACCCGTGAGGAATTCAAGAGCCCTCTCCTTCCCGAATTCTTTGGAAATAAATATACTGAACAACAGAGCCAGCGTTATCCATACGGAACTCCAGATAAGCGCCTCTTTTACAGGAACCTTATGCGCTTTCTTATTGAATATCCCCAGATCAAGGGCAAGCATCAGAAAAATAAAGATGTGAAACCCTATCCAGAAATAAATACTGACCTGCATCATCGAGCCGAATTAGTCCGCAAATTTACAAAATTCCCGCTCAGTTCAATATTTAAGTTTATAAATCAGGTTCCGTCACACCTGTATAAGAAATCTTTTTTACCTTTAATGCCCTTATTCAGATAATAACTCAGGTAAAATGAATACTCTATTGAACAAACTGATAATAAGTGTATTATTTACACTTATTATATTCCCTTCAGCTGCACAAAAGAAATTATCTCCGGCTGACGTGATCACCTCGGATGATCTGCAAACCTATATTTCATTTCTTGCTTCGCATGATCTCAGGGGGAGGGAAAATGGCGAACCCGGGCTTGAAATCGCGCAGCAGTTCATTGTGTCGCAGGCCAGGCTGATGGGACTTAAGCCTGCAAATGACAGCAGTTATTACCAGCCATATACAATTGTAAAAAATTCAATTGATCCTGACAGGTCAAAAATTCAGATAATATCAAATGACATTGATACTGTTATGATAAAAGGGCCTGTTTATCAGCTTATCCCGACCACACCAGCCGACTTCACCCTTGAAGGCGAAGTGATCTTTGCAGGTTATGGACTGAAACAGGACAAATACGGGTATAATGACTTTGAAAGCATAAAACCGGAAGGCAAGATACTCCTTGTCATGAACAGGGCTCCCTCATCAGGTGATGGAAAGTATGCATTCGAAACTGCCAACTGGGACTCATTTATGAGCATCCAGACCAAACTGACATACATGCTCTTTACAAAGGCAAAAGCGATATTGTTCGTAATGGATCCGAAATCAGGTGCCAGTTCACTGGAAGAGAGGTACCCTGGTATTTCAGGGGAACTGGGTTCCTCCAAACATCTCAAGGGTGAGAAACCCATGAGTCTCCAGATGCCTGGAATGCCGAAAATCCTGTATGTGCACAGATCGGTTGCTGATGAGCTCCTGAAGGGCACAGGAAAAACACTGGAAGAACTTCAGAGTGAAATAGATTTCAGACTTAAGCCTCAGTCGTTTGAGATTCAGGGAAAGAAACTCATATTCACTGAAGCGTCAAAATCTGAAGATATCATTTTAAACAATGTCGCTGCCGTGATCGAGGGAAGTGATCCTGAATTAAAAAATGAATATGTTATTTTTTCAGCACATGCAGATCACATAGGTACACAAGGAGGCAGAATCAACCCTGGTGCCGACGATGATGCTTCAGGCTGTGCAGCCTTGCTTTCAATTGCCGAAGCAGTCCAGAGCCTGGAGAAGAAACCTCTCCGTTCAGTTATGTTCCTCTGGGTATCGGGTGAAGAGATCGGCCTCTATGGTTCAAGATCCTATGTTGATAATCCGCTCGTGCCTCTCGAAAAAACAGTTGTTGACCTGAATATCGACATGATCGGAAGAACAAAAGGGGTCGCCGATACCACTCCGGATACTCCGATGACAGGGCCTTACGAAGTATTTGTCATTACAGGCAACCAGAGCAGTGAACTGGGATCCATAGCAAGCGAGATCGATAAATCGGTCAGGCTTGATTTCGATTACAGCCTCAGCGGAAGAAAACACCCTCTCCAGCTTTTTGCCAGGAGCGATCACTACAACTTTGTAAAACACGATATCCCGGTGCTTTTCTTTTCTTCAGGGCTTCATACTGATTACCACACCCCGGGGGATGTGGTAGAAAAGATCGATTTCAAAAAGATGGAACTCATAACCGAGACTATCTTTAAAATAGGATTTACCATTGCTGACAGAAAGACAAGGCTTGCAGTTGACAATCCCTTCAGCAAGTGGTAGAAAAACCTTGATGAGAATGGTGATCAGGGTTGTTTTATGACAAAAAAAGTCTGAATTGCTTCCTTATATTTTGAATCTATATCCGGAATGCCGTTGTCGTTAATGTCCTTCATTGATGACAGGTATTCCACAAGGGACAGCCACTCCTTGCCCTCCTGAAGACCATCACTGATCTCATCAAGATCAATCACTGCACTCTTCATGTCAGCTATGGGGATACCCTCAGCATTTTTCGGCACCACATTTATCAGACCGAAGCTCATCCTTTTTAATATTCCCACGAACTCAAGAGTATAGGAGTTCGCTGTTATTGAGTAGAGATCTTTGTTCTTTTTTGAAAAATCCACTCTTCTGGATTTACCATCTTTCGACAATATCTCTATGCTGCGGATCTTATTCAGTATGCCCTTATCGGGATCAAATTCTGCTTTCAAACCCGAATAATAGCAGTAGTATTTTGGAGTTGACTTAGAGGCTATATGCAGTATCTCAAGTATGCTTTTAAGTTCTTTCCCCGTAACGTAAACCCTTGCCAGCGGGTACCCAGGCACCCCGTCGTCTCCCTGCCCCAGGGACATGATTTTGAAAACATCCGGGACTGATTGGAAACCCGGAACTAGCTTATCGCGTATCACACCAACGGCCACAAGACCGATATCAGTGCCGGTTATTGAATGGTTGTTGATATAACCGTGAATCGCATCAGCGACCATGGGCCCCAGGTTGCTCTCATGCACGTTGCCCTGTTCGTTGCATTCAAGCAAAAAATCTGTTTCCACTATGTTCCGTCCGTATTCCATACCCAAAGGACCAAGCAATTCCCTGGTTATTGCCTGCTTCTGATCTTCAATCATCCTGTGAATTGTTTCATCGCCCATAATCCTGTCGTCAACCGGTATGAGATTGTAATCAGCAAAAAACCAATGGCCGTCCTTAAATGTCAGTGACAGTTTTCCAACATACTGGCCATATGCCCCTGTCTGAACAATACTTGTTCCATTAACAAACACCGGTTTATCAAGCCTGGTATGGGTATGACCGCTTATAATAACATCGATGCCTTTTACTTTTCTGGCCAGATCATAATCTTCGCCGGCCCAGTTTTTGTCCTTATCGTATGAAACACCCGAATGTGAAAGACAGATAATCAGATCGCAGTTTTCCGTTATAAGCTCCTTTACCATTTTTTTTGCAGCAGGTATCTGTTTTGCGAAGGTGACGGGAGGTGCATAAGCTGCATCTTCATCAGCTTCTTTGCCCATAAGCGAAAAAAAACCTATCTTCAGGTTATCCCGTTCAAGGATATATTTCCTGGTAACAACACCTGATTTGAAAAGATCCTCAAGTTTATTGTCCTCAGGATTGCTTTCATCAAATACTGCATTACTCAGAAGGAGTGGGGGAATTTCTCCTCTGTTCACGGCAGAAGTGAGAATATCAGCAAACTTTTCCGGTCCGTAATCGAATTCATGGTTGCCTATGCATACTGCATCATAACCCATGGTTTTCATAAGGCGGAGCTGAAAACCTGTCCTGGTCTCAAGCCCCTGGAACAATGTGCCCATAAGGAAATCACCTGCATCAACTACCAGTGTTGTTCCGCTGTTTTTTACCTTTTCTTCCTTTATAATTGTTGCTATCCTTGCAAATCCTCCGACGGTACTGTCATCATTTACAGAAAGCGGCGAATATGCTGATTCAGGAGCATAACCTGTTAGATGCGAGTGCAGGTCATTAGTATGCAGGATAACGATCTTTTTCTCATTTTGGGCACAAAGGAGCAGGAGAAAGATAAGAAACAGGGAAAAAAGTACTGCCTTTTTCATAAACTAGGTATAAATATTAAAAAGTGTCTGTCTTTTGTGTGGATTTTTTTGATTTAAGAACAAGGAACATCGATTAACGATTTATGAAGTTTGGTATAATAAGCTGATTTTCTTTCTAATTCTAAAATCAAAAATCGTTAACCGAGCTTGCGAGCTCGCCGAAGGCAATCCTTGTTCGATATTCAAATTAGATTATAAAAATATGAATTTATGGACAAACACTAAATATACGGAAATTATATCACTTCTGCTACAACAAATGTGCTTCCGCCTATAAATATCATATCTGAATCAGAGGCTTTTCTCCTGGCTGCTTTAAGAGCTTCTTTAACATCAGGATAACTGGTCCCCTGCAGCCCCGATTCCAGAGCCTTTGCAGCAAGATACTTCTCATCCATGGCCCTCTGCACTGATGCCTTAGTAAAGTAGTAATCTGCCTCAGGCGGAAAAAGCGGAAATATTGATTCAACATCTTTATCGCTTACAAATCCAAGCACAATATGCAGGCCTGTTTTAGGAATCGTGCTGATCTGCCTGATCACATATTCGAGTCCTTCCCGGTTATGCCCGGTGTCGCATACAACAAGGGGTCTCTGTCCGAGTATCTGCCAGCGCCCTTTCAGTCCGGTATTTATCACTGTATTCCTTATTCCGCCGGTCAGGGTGGTTTCGCTAAGGTCAAATGAACTCCTTAGAATGTAAGATGCCTGCAGAACAGTCTGAAGGTTTCTGCTCTGATAATCGCCTCCGAGCGGAACAACTCCGGCAATCCTGTTTTTTTCGCGGAGGTCTTCAATTTTAAAACGTCGCTCACCTTTTATATTTATGCTTTTATCAAGGATGCAGCGGAACCGTTCATCGGCAAAACAGATTTCAGCGTTCCTGCCGGCAGCGAATGATATATAAACATTTTTTATATTGTCCTGGGTCTCTCCTATTACTACAGGAATCCCTTCCTTTATTATGCCTGCTTTTTCCCGGGCGACTTTCTCAAGGGTATCACCCAGAAGGTCCATGTGATCATGTCCTATGTTGGTAATCACCGAAAGCACGGGCATGATGATGTTTGTAGAATCGAGTCTGCCTCCCAGCCCGGTTTCGATAACGGCCGCTTCAACATTCTCCTTTTTGAAATAATCGAGTGCCAGAGCCACTGTCATTTCAAAAAAAGAGGGGCCCACCGACTTGATTATTTCACGATGCCTTCTTATAAAATCCGTCACATCCCTTCTGGGTATCATCTCTCCGTTCACCTTGATCCTCTCCCTGAAATCCCTGAGATGAGGTGAAGTGTAAAGTCCGGTCCTGTATCCTGCTTCCTGAAGGATCGATGCAATCATATGAGATACGGATCCCTTGCCGTTGGTTCCGGCTACATGAATTGTCCTGTATGATTCATGAGGATGACAAAAGTATTCATCCAGCTTTATTGTGTTATCAAGATTCGCCTTATAGGCAGCCTTCCCGATCCTGTGGTAGGCAGGAAGCCGGGAGTAAAGAAATGCAAGGGTTTGTTCGTAGGTCATAACCAGATACAAATTAACATACTTTCAACATGCTGACAAACTATTGTCATATTTTGTTATTTTTGCCTTCCGGGGGGAAATTTAATTTGTTAATCATATTTTATTGATTTTAAACAACTTGAGGATGACAAAAAAACAAAATAAGAAACTTTTCATAATTGACACAAATGTTCTTCTCCATGATTATAAATGCATTTATAATTTCGAGGAGAATGATGTAATAATTCCGATAGTTGTTCTTGAGGAGCTTGATAAATTCAAGAGAGGCAACGATCTTATCAACTTTCACGCCAGGGAGTTTACCCGCGAACTTGACAAGCTGTCGGGTGATATGCTTCTCACCGCCAACATCCCGCTCGGAGAAAATCTGGGGAACCTCCATATTGAAACAGGCAAGGATTTCTCGGAGAAGGTAAACCAGTCATTCCCCGAAAGAACATCCGACCACAGGATCCTTGCAATAGCAGAGTATGTCTGCAATGCCAACAAGAATAAGACTGTAGTCCTGATAACCAAGGATATTAACCTCAGAATGAAGGCCAAATCCCTTGGCATTATTGCCCAGGATTACCAGAACGACAAGGTTGCCAATATCGACGACCTCTATAAGGGGATAAAGGTTCTGGAAGGTGTTGACCAGCCCCTGATAAGCAAACTCTATGAACTGCCAGAAGGTGTCAGCGCCGGTGAATTCAGTCTCGAACCCGAGCTTAAGGGCCACCAGTTTTTTATAATGAAAAATAACGGAGCCAGCGCCCTGGCGCATTATAATCCTGTCAGCAAGCTTCTTAACAGGGTCATCAAGCAGACAACCTACGGCATTGATCCCAGGAACGCCGAGCAGACTTTCGCCCTTGAAGCCCTGGCCAATCCTGACATACAGCTTGTTTCCCTTACAGGCAAGGCAGGGACGGGTAAGACGCTTCTCGCCCTGGCTGCTGCACTGGCCCAGCACAAAAGATACAAGCAGATCTTCCTTGCCCGTCCGATAGTTCCCCTTGCCAACCGTGACCTCGGATTTCTTCCGGGCGACTTGAAAGAGAAGATGGATCCCTACATGCAGCCGCTATATGACAACCTTACCGTTATTAAGCATAAATTCAGCCATCAGAGCCCTGAGTTCCTAAGGATCAACGATATGATGAAAGAAGAGAAGCTTGTGATCACGCCTCTTGCTTATATAAGGGGCAGGAGTCTTTCGAGTATTTTTTTCATAGTTGATGAGGCTCAGAACCTTACTCCTCATGAAATAAAAACGATCATCACCCGTGCAGGCGAAGGAACTAAGATGGTCTTTACCGGGGATATAGAGCAGATCGATTCGCCCTATCTCGATACAGCTTCAAACGGGCTCAGCTACCTGTCAGACAAGATGAAGAACCAGGATATCTTTGCCCATGTAAACCTGGTGAAGGGAGAGAGGAGTTTCCTGGCTGAGCTGGCCAGTAAGCTGTTATGAGCAGATTATTTAGAATGATTCTTAAAAGAGAATGATTATCAAATGAGAATCATTATCAAATGAGAATAAATATCAAATGAGAATAAATATCAAATGAGAATAAATATCAAATGAGAATAAAAGGTACAAACATTAACCAACTCTGAAATGAAAACCAGAAATACCTTAATCCCTGCAATCCTGGCCCTGGTAATATCAGGACTGACCCTAACAACTTTCTCTCAGCCGCAGGCCATAAAAGCAAAATCCAAAGGGAAAAAGATCCAGATCTTCAACGGTAAAGACCTCAGCAACTGGGCTTTCCACCTGAGAGATGCATCAGTCGACCCTGCAACTGTCTTTACGGTTCAGAACGGGATCATTCATGTCACCGGCAATCCCTTCGGCTACATGCGCACTGAAGATCAGTATTCCGATTATCAGCTTCACGTTGAATACCGGTGGGCAGCTGAACCCACAAACAGCGGGATCTTCATCCATGCCCAGCTGCCCGATACTATCTGGCCAAAGACTATTGAATGCCAGCTTGCAGCAGGAAACGCAGGCGATTTCATCTGCAGCGGAGGTACTGATATGAACGAACGTACCAACAAATCGGTGAGAGTGGTCCGGAAAAAAGCCGCCTCAACCGAAAAACCTGCCGGCGAGTGGAATATTGTTGAAGTATTATGCAAAACCAATACTATAGAGGCGTATGTAAACGGGGTGCTTCAGAATAAAGGGACAGGAGTGTCGGTGAATTCCGGATACATCTGCCTGCAGAGCGAAGGAAAAGATATTGAGTTCAGGAACGTGTATCTTACAAAACTGAAAAAATAGTACTCCCTGATCCCTGATGAATAACCTGGCAAGAAAAAAGGTAGCCTTCCATACTCTGGGCTGTAAGCTCAACTTTGCCGAGACATCAACAATGTCAAGGCTCTTCCCCGAAAAGCAATTTGAAAAGGTACCTGCCAGCCAGCCTGCTGACATTTATGTCATCAATACCTGCTCGGTTACAGACGCGGCAGATAAAAAATGCCGCCAGGCAATAAAGCGGTTCGTTCATCAGTCTCCTGAAGCCTTCATCGCAGTTGTCGGTTGTTATGCCCAGCTCAGGCCGCAGGAAATAGCGTCAATTCCCGGGGTCGACCTCGTCCTCGGTGCAAATGAAAAATTCGATATTGCAGGCTACATGAGCCGACTGGAAAAGAAACCTGCAGCAGAGATCCATTCCTGCACCCTCTCTGAAAAAGATCAATTCAATCATTCATGGTCGGCAGGCGACAGGACAAGGTCTTTCCTGAAAGTACAGGACGGGTGCGATTATGGCTGCTCCTACTGCACGATCCCTTTGGCCAGAGGCGGGAGCAGAAATGCTGATATAGCCTCCCTGACTGCTGAAGCCGGAGAAATAGCAAACAGGGGCGTGAAGGAAATCGTGCTCACAGGCGTAAACATCGGCGATTTTGGAAAATCTACCGGTGAAACATTCATAAAGCTTATCAGGGAGCTTGTAAAAGTCAGCGGTATTGAAAGATGCCGGATATCGTCAATAGAACCTAACCTTCTGACCGATGAGCTGATAGAACTGACATCGCAGAACAGGAAAGTACTGCCTCATTTCCATATACCTCTACAGAGCGGATGCAACAGGATCCTGGGAATGATGAGAAGGAGATACAAACGTGAACTATTCGCTGACAGGGTTGAGAAAATAAAACAGACTATTCCCCTGGCAGGTATCGGGGCTGACGTGATCGTCGGGTTCCCAGGGGAGTCAGAAGATGATTTTAATGAGACTTATTCGTTCATAAGCACCCTTGACCTGTCATACCTTCATGTCTTTGCGTTCTCGGCAAGGCCCGGAACAACTGCGTGGGATATGCCGGACAAGGTAAGCAGGCAGGAGAAGGAAAGAAGAAGCAGTGAACTTATAGAACTGTCCGGCTCAAAACACCGCGAATTCATGAAGCAGAATACCGGGCATGAAGCAGAAGTGCTTTTTGAAAAGTCGCGTGCAGACGGAATGATCACAGGCTTCACAGGAAATTACTTAAGGGTCGAATATCCATGGCAGTCAAAACTTGCCGGACAGATACGCAAAGTGAAGATCAGAGATATTTCACCCTCGGGAAGAATGACTACTGAACTAATTGATTTATAAATGATTAACTATAAGGATATCTGCACCATGGCCGTTGAAGCAATTCAGGAAACGGCCCGCTTCATTACTAAGGAATCTTCGGGCTTCGATATCGGAATGAAAGAGAGCAAGGGACTGAACGATTTCGTAAGTTATGTCGATAAGGAGTCCGAAAAAATGCTAGTTGAAAAACTTGGACAAATTCTTCCTGAAGCCGGCTTTATTGCGGAAGAGGGAACCTCCACCAAACGGGGCAGAAGATACAACTGGATCATCGACCCTCTTGACGGGACGACAAATTTCCTTCACGGGATCCATCCCTACTCTATTAGCGTTGCCCTCATGGAAGAAGACGAAATTGTAGCCGGCGTTGTACATGAAGCCGGAGGGAGCGAAACATTCACAGCATGGAAAAAAGGAGGTGCGTGGCTGAACGGCAGGCCTGTAAGGGTCTCCTCTGCTCATTCCCTTGCAGACAGCCTTGTCGCAACCGGATTTCCATATTATGATTTCAAACGCCTTGGAAAATTCATGGAGAGCCTTTCACATTTTTGCAAGACAACCCATGGCATCAGAAGACTCGGTTCCGCCTCTATAGACCTGGCCTATGTCGCCTGCGGCAGATTCGAAGCATTCTATGAATACGGGCTCCATCCCTGGGATGTGGCAGCCGGCATACTGCTTGTCAGGGAAGCCGGAGGAAGGGTAAGCGATTTCTCGGGGAACGAAAAGAATATTTCAGGCGACGAAATAGTGGCAGCCAGTGAAATCGTTTTTTCCGAATTTCTGGAAAATGTGAGTAAATTTATGTGCACATAATTCTACCTCCGGGATGGGAACCATTGGTTATTATATCTTTTACGGCCTGAACTGGATGATGACTCTGCTGCCGCTCAGGGTCCTGTACATCTTTTCAGACATTATGTTTTTCTCCCTCTATTATTTACCGGGGTACAGGCGCAGGGTTGTGGAAACAAACCTCAGAAACTCATTCCCCGAAAAGAGCAGGGAAGAACTCAGGGTCATTGCCAGGAAATATTATCGCCACCTCTGTGACCTTATTATTGAGACGCTTAAGCTAACCCACATCGGAAAGGATGAGCATATGAGACGGATGCGGCTCACTAATCCCGAGGTTCTTGAGAAATTTTATGACGAAGGCCGTGATGTTGTGGTTGTTCTCGGGCACTATTGCAACTGGGAATGGCTGAATATACTTCCTCTGTATACCCGGCTAAGAAACGTTCCGATTTATAAGCCGCTGCAGAACAGGCATTTCGATCTTTTTATGCTTAACCTGAGGCTGACCAATGATTGTGATCCTACGCCGATGGCAAATGTTGTAAGGGAGCTGATCAGAAACCGCAAGATAAACAGAAGGGCACTCTATGGGTTCATGACCGACCAGACTCCTCCCAGGGGAGAAATAAAATACTGGACAAATTTCCTTAACCAGGATACACCGGTTTACCTTGGTGCTGAAAAAATTGCGATAAAATATGATATGGCTATCGTCTTCTTCAACATTCAGAAAATAAAAAGAGGCTATTATACATTCACAGCGGAGACAATTTTTGAACATGCCGCAGGGCTGCCCGAGGATCAGATCACCGAAAAACATGTGAAGCGCCTCGAGGAAATAATCCTTGAAAAGCCGCAATACTGGCTCTGGAGCCACCGCAGATGGAAACATAAAAGGGAAAATCCCGATGGTTAAAACAGCTGTTGTTATATTGAACTTTAACGGTCTGAAATACCTGGAGATGTTCCTCGGTGATGTGGTCGCCAGAACAGCAGGCCGGGAAACGGTTATATATGTAGCCGACAACGGAAGCACAGACGGATCTGCAGAGTGGGTATCAGGTACATTTAAAGATGTAAACCTGATCAGGCTGACCGAAAACCACGGGTTCGCAGAAGGGTATAACCTTGCCCTGGCCCTGATCGATGCAGAGTATTATGTACTTCTGAATTCCGACATGGAAGTCTCCCCCGGATGGCTGAGCCCGCTGATAAACCATCTCGATGATAATCCTGATGCCGCATCGTGCCAGCCGAAAATATTGTCATACCATAAGAGGGACCACTTTGAATATGCAGGCGCCGCAGGCGGATTTATTGACAAGTACGGCTATCCTTTCTGCAGGGGAAGGATACTGAATCACACCGAAAAGGATACAGGGCAGTATGACAGTCCGGCAGATATTTTCTGGTCAAGCGGGGCATGCATGGCAGTGCGCGCAGAAGCCTGGAAGAAGTGCGGCGGTTTTGATCCCGGCTTTTTCGCTCACATGGAGGAGATCGACCTCTGCTGGCGCTTCCATAAATCGGGATACCGCGTATCGTACATTCCCCGGTCGTCAGTATATCACGTTGGAGGAGGAACCCTCTCCTACCAGTCACCTTTTAAAACATTCCTTAATTTCCGGAACAACCTGTTCCTGCTCTACAAAAACCTTCCGGCCGGCAAGCTCAGAAGAATTCTCCGGGTAAGGAAAATCCTTGATGGCGTTGCCGCATTGTTCTTCCTCCTCAAAGGAGAGTTCAGAAGTGCGGCGGCAGTCTGGAAAGCCCATATGGAATTTTACAGGAATAAATCTGTATTGAAGGAAAAGAGAAAATCCGTCAGCGAGCTCACGATAATCGAAAATCCTCCCATGATTTTGAACAAGAGCATCGTTTTTGAGTTTTATATTAAAGGAAACAAAACTTTTACCCGGCTGACGGCGAAATCTGCAATTCAATGAAGAGTTCACAGATCGTTATTTTCTTACTGGTAGTGCTTTCCGTTTATTTCATCGGAAATGCCTATATATTTTTCAAGGGATACAATATCCTCCCTCCGGTCAGGGAGAAGCGGTCACTCTATACCATTATATTTATAGCTTTAGCCGTAACCTTCATAGCTGCCAAGATACTTGAATCACGCCATTCATCAGTACTGACCGATATTCTGAACATTATCGGCGGATTCTGGATGGCATTCCTGTTATACGGTTTCCTGTTCTTTATCATTTCAGATATAGTGGCGCTGGTTCTCCGGATCCCGGGAGTACTGAACAGCAGCAATATAATCCACTACCGGAAGTGGGCTTTCCTGGCAACGACAGGCATCTCAGCCATACTTATTCTGGGAGGATTCATCAATGCAGTTATACCTGTGGTTAAGAATTATGACATCACAATAAATAAAGATGCAGGAGAAGTAAAGACACTTAAGATAGCTGCAGTTTCAGATATTCATCTCGGAAGCATTATCCGGAAAAGAAGTATAAGGAAGCTTTCGGACATCCTTGAGGAAATAAGACCCGATGTTGTATTTCTTCTTGGCGATATTGTCGATGGCGAGATCGGCCCTGTGCTCAGGGGCGACCTGCTTAAATATTTTGTCATGCCTCACACTGTTGACGGCCTCTTTGCCATAACAGGCAATCACGAGTTCATAGGCGGGGGGAGCCGTACTATTCCGTACATAGAAAGCAAGGGCATTCGCGTCCTCAAGGACGAAACGGTGACCCTTCCCGGGGGCATTCAGCTTATCGGACGGCTTGACAGGGACTCGCGGAGATATTTCGGAAAGGAACGTACACCTTTAAAGGAGCTGTTCAGGAATATTGATCTGGCAAAACCTGTAATTCTGCTTGATCATCAGCCTTTCAATCTTGAGGAGGCTGAGAAGAATGGTGCCGACTTGCAGATGTCGGGACACACTCACAACGGCCAGCTATGGCCTCTTAACCACCTCACCAGGCGGATGTATGAACTGAGCTATGGGTACCTCAGGAAAGGTAAAACGCAATTTATAGTCTCATCAGGATACGGATTATGGGGGCCGAGGGTGAGGTCGGGAAGCAGATCGGAAATAGTGGTGGTGACTGTGACTTTTACCGGAAGTCCGGAGCAGACTGATTAACGGTCAGAGCAGGTCGTATATCTGCTCAAGCGCCATGCCTCTTGATCCTTTTATAAGTATATGACACCCTTTTACCGGTTTGCTCTTCAGGAACTCCTTAAGCCTTGCAACGTCACGGAATATCTTGAAACGGAATCCGGCTGACACCTTGCTGAAGACAGGCCCGGTAAGGTATACATTCTGAAGGTTATGGTCGGTCAGCACCTTATGTATCTTTACATGTTCCTCTTCGCTTTTATCGCCAAGCTCAAGCATATCCCCGAGTATGCATATCTTGTTTTTTGCATCAATGCGGGCAAAAGATTCGATTGCCATCTTCATGCTCGAAGGGTTTGCATTATAGGAATCGCAGATCAGGGTATTGTTTTTTGTGACCATCACCTGCGACCTGTTGTTGCCCGGGATATAATTCCTTACGGCATCGGAAATGTCGTTCATTTCCACACCGAAGAAAAGGCCGGTAGCAATGGCTGCCCTGATATTCTCAACATTAAAAAGGCCGAACAGCTGTGTATCGATCCTGTACTCCCCGTGGAGATATTTTACATTTACCGACAAATGCGTATCTGACTGCAACGGACTGACAGTGAGTGGAATGCCGGTCGGATCGGAGAACGGGACTGCCCTGTTGACGATCCTGTATATTCTTTCCGACAGCAGAGGGTCCTTGTCATTGAAGAGCGCAATGCCGTTTACTTTCCGGAGGTGTTCATACAATTCCACCTTTGTCTTCAGCACGCCTTCAAGCGATCCGAAGCCTTCAATATGTGCGGCGCCGACATTGGTGATGATCCCGTAGTCAGGCTTAGCAATGGTGCACAGCGTGCGTATCTCTCCAACATGGCTTGCTCCCATTTCTATTACCATCAATTCGGTTCCTTCAGGTGCTGACAGAATTGTCAGGGGGACCCCTATCTGGTTGTTCAGGTTTCCTTTGGTTGAGTGTACCCTGGATTTCCTGGAGAGTATTGCGGATATCAGCTCCTTGGTTGTTGTCTTGCCGTTTGTTCCGGTAATTGCCAGTACGGGGATGTTCAGTTCCTTCCTGTGATGGGATGCAAGAGCCTGCAGTTCAAGAAGGCAGTCGTCGACAAGAATCGTCTTTTCGGTTTCGAATGCCTCATCATCGATGACTGCCCAGGCGGCGCCTTTGTTGAGAGCGTCGGCCGCATACTTGTTGCCATTGAATTTTTCTCCCCACAGGGCAAAGAAGATCTGATTCTTCCCGATGCTCCGGGAATCTGTCGATATGCCTGATGATCTCCTGAAAAGATCGTATAGCTGTTCCGTTTTCATATTTTCAAAAAAATGCCTCATTATGCAACCATAATGAGGCTATTCTGCGGGGCAATTTCTTTTAAAATCCTGCCGGGCTTCCTACCCTTATCATCGCGCATCTGAAACCTATATCGTCGCGTGATTCCTCCTGGTCGAGGAATCTTCTGGTTGACGGGTTGAGCCAGTATGCCCTGTCTTTCCAGGAACCGCCTTTATATACTCTTGCATTGTCATTAATAAGAGTTACAAAATCGGCTTGTCCCTCGCCTTCGCCCAAATCCTGTGCGTACATCCTGAGTGATGCTTTCTTATTATCGTCAATTTTCCAGTCGTCGCCGGGCATTATTGCTGACTGGATATCTCCGTCCCTGTAGTTCCTGTAGTCGCCTTTCTGGTAATTATATCTGTCAGCCACGTCTAAATCCTTGACGGTATCAACATAAAGCCTTCCGAGGTTGCCCTTCGTCACCACGTTGCCGTTGGCATCGCGGCGGAGATCTGTGTATACGTTGCCCCTGAACGGGTTGAATCCGTCAATATCCTCTGATGTAAGAGGCCTGTACACATCCTGCACCCATTCGCTTACGTTTCCGGCCATGCAATAGAGTCCGTAGTCATTGGGCCAGTATGATTTCACTTCGCTGGTTATGCTGGCATTATCGTTCAGGCTTCCGGCAACACCCATCATATCACCTCTTCCGCGGACAAAGTTAGCCATCATCTCGCCCTGGTTGTTCGGGGCTGCATTTCTGACGTTATGGCCGTCCCACGGGTATATTCTTCTTTCATAGATCCTCTCTTCAAATGTGTTTCCCCTGAGTGCATATGCTGCAAATTCCCATTCAGCCTCAGTTGGCAGCCTGTAGCTCGGAAGGAATAATCCGTCCTCAAAGTTGGTCCTTCGCTCTGTCTGGTTGGGGTTAAGGCTTTCCCTCAGCTGGTTGACCACGCCTTCATACTGGCCGGCCAGGTAAGCTTCGGTGTTGAAGTTGTCCTGGTTTTTCTGTTCAGGATTGGGATTCAGCTCTCCCTCGTCAATAAGTAGCTGTTCGTTCACCCTGTCGCTTCTCCACAGGCAGTAATCGTTAGCTTTCAGCCAGTTGATACCGACAACAGGGTAATTGTTATACGACGGGTGACGGAAATAATACTGAACATAAGGATCGTTGAAACCCATCGGGCTTCTCCAGACCAGTGTATCAGGAAGCGACCTCCTGTAAACTTCCGGGTAATCAGTATAGACTCGTCTCAGCCAGAACAGATACTCCCGGTAGTCGACATTCTTGACTTCCGTTTCATCCATATAGAATGACGATACCGTAACCGTCCTTGGCTTATTGTTCCAGTCAAACAGAACATCCTGCTGTACCTGTCCCATCGTAAAGCGTCCTCCTTCAATGAGAACCAAACCGGGACCGGTCTCTTGTTCTGCCTCCAGAGTGACCTCAAATCCTCCATTATCCGGGTCATTATAATTCCATCCAGTGGTCGATGACACATTCGGGTCACCCTTGTCTCCCTTGAAAAGACTGCATGATGCCACCATCAGTGAGGTTGAAATTACAACAGCAAAGATTTTGAATTTATACATAACTCCTTAGTTTTATCGCTATTAAGAAATCCAAATATAACAATTTTCTACATAAAATTCCTGTTTCGAACACCAAATATAACTACAAAATGGGAAATTTTATTGTTTTAATGATTTTTCTTTTATCAACATTATTTAAACGCAAAGCCATGCCTGTATGATGCTGAAGTGAAAATGGAAGGAGGTTCTCTCCGGATAAAATATTGAACCTGTAGTTGTAAAACAGGCTGACAAAGCCTGCGCTCACCGAAAATCCTGCCTGAAGATCCAGGTTCCTGCTATTGCCGGCAAGCAACATTGCATTGAATGAATGATGATTGAACGAAAGTGCAGCGCCTGCAGCACCTGAGAAATAACCCTTCTGAACCTCGGTGGCAAGCAGGGGCAGCACTGAAAATTTATTAGTGCCTCCCGTTTCAAAATCTCCGGCCAGATGCATAAAAAGAGTTCTCCCCAGCTTGCCCTCCTCCAGGTCATTCAGTGACAGGTCAGGCTGTGCCAGGTGGCTTACGGCAAGTCCGCCTGAAAATTTCCCGGAATAAAAAACAAATCCCGCTCCAAGGTCAAAAACCGTTCTCCCCTCCCGTGCCAGTGACTCTCCGGAAGGCAGAACGGAGCCCCTCAGAGGGTCGATCTGATCAGGGAGGACAATGCCTCCGGTACTGAATCCCCTGTGGTAAAATGACGCTGAAAGACCTGCACTGAACCATAGTTTCCTGCCGGCCTGGAAGAAATATGAGTAGGAGAATCCCGCTTTCAGGTCGTTCACTATCCCGCCCAGGTATTCATTCGAAATGAATAAGCCGGCACCTCCGTGAATCGAAGGAAAAAATCCATCGTATGAGACAGCCGCTGAATGGAGATCATATGCGCCTCCGGGATAAAGGTTCAGGTATGAGAGCCTTAAATGACCATCTCCCGCACTCCCGGTTATGCCGGGATTCCCTGCCATGGATGCCTGGTAGCCGGGCCCGCAGCCGGAGAGCTGCCCCTGCAAATCCTGATGCATGAGGAAAAACAACAAGACCAGTGTCAGGAAATACCTTTGCATATTCATCAGTACTGCAATATCAACGCAATGATAACGTTATTATTTCAACCTGTAACCTGATACAAAAAAACAAAATAACCAAGCAATCATAAAGCACATTTCTATCTTTGTCCGTTGATGATGAACAGGATATTTCTTATACCGGCATTCATTCTGTGCCTGCAGCCGACTCTCATTGCCCAGACAGCCAAAGAGAGCTTTGCTCCATCTTCTGTTCTCTCATCCGGGACATGGTTCAAATTTGCACTTCAGAAAGACGGCATATACCGGATCGATTATTCTACCCTCAAACAGCTTGGGATTTCTGATCCGTCCGGGGTAAGGCTCTTCGGGAACAACTTCGGACAAATGTCATATTACAATGACGATCCGAAACCTGATGATCTTTCTGAGCTGGCTGTTTACGCAGAGGCTGGGTCAGACGGGATTTTCAATGAAGGCGATTATATCCTGTTTTACGGACAGGGAACCGGAAGGTGGAAATATGATGCTGATGAAGAAACCTATGTTCACACCGGTCATAATTACTCCGATACGGCATTCTACTTTATAACATCAGGAAGCTCGCCCGGAAAAAGAGTTCAGGCTTATCCGGCTCCGGCTGAACCTGCAGATTATTCTTCATCTGAATCAGATGCCCTTTTTATTCATGAGATTAATTACGAGAACCTCATAAAATCAGGAAGGGAATGGTACCAGCAAATTACAACGCTTACAGGTATCTCAATAAAGCCCCAGTTTACTGAATTGACAGCCGGTGAACAGGTAAAGGCCAGGATCAGGGTTGTCGCCAGGGCTCCCGTATCAACAGTATTCAGATTCTATGAATCGGACAAAGTGCATAAGAATATCCAGGTATCGGCAGTCAACCTGTCAGCCTACACCGGCACCTGGGCACAGATAGCTGATTCATCATTTTCATTGACTCCCGTTTCGTCATCGCCGGAATTTGAGCTCAGGTTTTTCAGCAACGGGGAGACTTCAGCATGGGCATGGATTGATTTTGTAAGCCTGCATGCAAGAAAAAACAATGTTTTTAACGGAGCCGTCACATTCATAAGAGATTACAGATCGGCAGACCCCGGAAGGATAACCGAATTCAGGATCAGCAGCCCGTCGCACAATCCTGTGGTATGGGATATTACAGATCCGGTCAATCCATTGATTGTCAGTTATGTTAAGAACGGCTACAATATAATTTTCAGAGCTGCAACTGATACTATCAGGTCTTACGTGCTTTTTACGGCATCAAACCCGGTTGTTCCGCTTATAAGGCAAAAACCGGTTGCAAACCAGGACCTTCATGGCTCCGGAATGGCCGACATGATAATACTGACTCACCCTCTTTTCAAAAAATATGCGGATGAGCTTGAAGAGCTTCATCAGTCGTCTGACGGACTGATTTCACAGGTGGTCACCCCGGAAGAGATATATAATGAGTTTTCAGGAGGTGTGACCGATATTGCTGCGATCAGAAATTATGTGCGGATGAAATACCTTAGGCAGAATGGCACAGAACATCCCCTGAGATACCTTGTGCTGTTCGGCGACGGCTCATATGAAAACAGGACCCCTCCCCCGAAAAATCCGAATTACATTCCCACCTGGCAGTCGCAGATCTCGCATATTGTGGTATCATCATTCACCTCCGATGACTTTTACGGGCTCCTTGAAGATGGTGAAGGCGAAGCAACCGGCTCAGAGGATATAGGTATAGGCCGGCTGCCGGTTTCAGATACAACCCAGGCTCGTGTCGTTCTGTCAAAAATCAGGCGTTACATGTCACCTGCAAACCTTGGCGACTGGAAAAACTCGATCTGCATAGTAGCCGATGATGAGGATGGCAATACTCACATGTCGGATGCTGAAGGACTTTCAGCAGTCCTGAGAGACAGCTCCGCAGTCTATAATGTTGATAAGATCTACCTCGATGCATTCAGGCAGGTTACTTCCGTCAACGGGCAATCCTATCCCGATGCGGTTAAAGCAATAAATAACAGGATAAATGCAGGCTGTCTGATATTCAATTATGTAGGACACGGCAGCGAGATCGGCCTGGCTCATGAAAGGGTTGTGAAGACCGATGATATCAACTCCTGGAGAAACGGATCAAAGCTTCCGCTCTTCATCACGGCAACCTGCGAATTCAGCAGATTTGATGATGCAGACAGGGACCTTGGTTCAGGCGACTGGTACGGTAAAACATCTGCAGGCGAGATGGTGCTGCTCAACGAAAACGGGGGTGGAATTGCCCTTATGTCAACTACCCGGGTGGTCTATTCAGCACCCAATTATTTCCTCAACAAGAACATATATAACTATGCATTTGACCGTGATGCTGATGGAAATCCACTGAGGCTTGGCGATATAATAAGGCTTGCCAAGAATGCCTCAGGGAGCGGCTCTAACAAGAGGAATTTCTCACTCCTTGGGGATCCTGCGCTTATACTTGCATATCCGTGGCACGGCAATGTAGTTACGGATTCAATAAACAACATAAGCCTGGCGTTGGGGATCGACAGCCTGAAGGCTCTGTCGCAGATAACCATTTCGGGGCATATTGAAGATGCCGCAGGTGCCGCCATGCCCGATTTCAACGGAGTCGTATCACCGGTTGTTTACGACAAGGCGTATTCAATAAGAACCCTGGCAAACGACGGCGGATCAACATTGCAATTCGATCTGAGAAGCAATATCCTTTTCAGCGGCAAGACAAAAGCCGAAAACGGACGATTCAGGTTTACCTTCATCGTCCCCAGGGATATAGATTATTCGTACGGAGCCGGTAAGATAAGCTATTATGCCAGTGACGCGCTCCGCAACATGAACGGCCATCGTTCCGACATCATCGTGGGAGGATTTGCCGAAACCACCGTGACAGATACAACCGGACCAGTCATCTCCCTCTTCATGAATGACACACTTTTCAGGAACGGCGGAATTACCGGCAGCAATCCCCGAATGCTTGCGATAATTGAAGACAAGGGAGGGATCAATACAACAGGAGCAGGGATCGGACATGACCTTACAGCCTACCTCGATAGGGACAGGAACAAATCGTTTGTCCTTAATAATTATTTCGAAAATGATTTTGATAATTACATGAAAGGAAAGATCATGTACGATCTTTATGACCTCGGTGAAGGAAGCCATACTCTTACCCTAAAGGTATGGGATTACTATAATAACTCCTCCGAGGAGACGATAATGTTCCTGGTTGAGGAAGAAGGAAAATTTATTCTTAGAAACCTGCTCAACTATCCGAATCCGGTCGCTGCTGAAACCAGGATCAGCGCCGGTCACAACAGGCCTGACGAGGAATTTGAAGTCACAATTACAATATATAATATGAGCGGGAGCGCAATCAGGATCCTGAAAACGTCAATGTACTCCACCGGATACCAGCTTGAACCGGTGGTATGGGATGGCAGGACTGAATCGGGACAAAGGGCAGGGAGAGGCATCTATCCATACAGGATAACTATAAAAACTGCCGGAGGAGAAGAAGCAACAGGGTCGGGCAGAATGATCATTTTATAAAAGAGACACAATAAGACAGCTGAAAAATTGTTATATATTTGCACTTTCTCAATAACGGAATGAAAAACAGGAAAATACTGATTCTTTTGGTTTTAGGGGCCATGGCGGCCAGCCCGGCAATATACGGACAGGACGATGGAGGAGAGCTTAATGCCATTCAGACCGTGGTACCGTTCCTGACCATTGCGCCCGATTCCAGGGCAGGAGCGATGGGCGATGCAGGGGCAGCCACCTCTCCTGATATTTACAGCATGCACTGGAACCCTGCCAAGTTCGCTTTCATAGATGGCAAGGGAGGTGTAGGTATATCATATTCGCCGTGGCTGAGGAATCTCGTTCCTGACATAAACATTGCCTATTTGTCGGGGTACTACAGGTTCGACCAGAAGCAGGTAATTAATGGAAGCCTTATATATTCTTCCCTTGGCAACGTATCCTTTACTGACGATTTCGGCAACCTTGTAAGGGATTATAAACCAAATGAATGGTCTTTCGATCTGGGGTATTCAAGGATATTTACAGATAACCTTGCCGGCGGCATAGCCTTCAGGTTCATCTACTCAAATCTCACCGGCGGCTTCCCGTCGGGAGAAACCGACACAAAACCCGGCACTTCGGTGGCCGCCGACATTTCAGTGTTTTACCAGAAAGAGCTCGCCCTGATGAGCAAGGATGTCCTTCTTGCATTCGGAGGCAATATCTCCAACATAGGATCAAAGATGAGCTATTCTGAATCTCAGACGTCCGATTTCATTCCGATTAATATGCGCCTGGGAACAGCGTTCACCATGAACCTTGATCCCTACAACAAGATTACTCTCACCATTGACCTGAACAAACTCCTTGTTCCCACACCCCCATATTACAGCATCACGAATCCCGATAGTATCATTGCAGGTATGGACCCTGATGTTGCGTTGCCTGTAGCTATCTTTCAGTCATTCTACGATGCCCCCGGAGGTTTTAAGGAAGAGCTTCATGAGATCACTTATTCTTACGGGGCAGAATACTGGTATAACGACCAGTTTGCAATACGGGCAGGCTATTTTCATGAGAATGAGACCAAGGGAAACAGGAAGTATTTTACAGCCGGAGCTGGCATAAGGCTCAGCGGGTTCACCATCGACTTTTCCTATCTTATGCCTCTTGTCCAGAACCACCCGCTGGCTCGCACACTGCGCTTCTCACTTTCATTTGATGTGAGCGCTCTGAGGACCTCAACCAAATCGCGTACATGAATCACAGGATCGGACAGGGTATCGACTTCCACAGGCTTGAAAAAGGATTGAAGCTGTGGCTCGGAGGTGTCCTGATCACTTCGGAAAAAGGATCTGTAGCCCATTCCGACGGCGATGCACTGCTTCATGCTGTATGCGATTCTCTTCTCGGTGCGGCAGGACTGCCTGATATCGGATATCATTTCCCTGACTCGGACCCTGAATTCAAGGGCATCAGGAGCACCATATTACTCGAAAGGGTATATAATATTATACGTAAAAAAGGCTGGAATGTTTCAAATATCGACTGCACAGTCTGTCTTGAAAAGCCTAAAATAGTCTCTTATATACCTGAGATGAAGTCAGTTATCTCTGGTATTCTGAATGTTTCGCCTGATGATGTTTCCATTAAGGCCACTACCGCAGAGAAGCTCGGTTTCATAGGCCGCGAAGAGGGTATTGCAGCGATGGCTGTTACCTTACTGGAAAGCACCCCCCCTGCCCCCCTAAACTAATCTTTATACACAAGTATTATATAGCACTGATATTCAGGAGATTCCTCGATCCGCTAACACTCGGAATGACAGGCTTGCAAGAGAAAATTAGGGGAAGAAGCGGCGAGGCGCCCCTAGAATCACATATAAACTTCAGTTTAAAAGGTGCGCCTC
>JBFYPG010000195.1:0-8865 GCA_041303415.1 Bacteroidales bacterium | reverse complement strand
GACACAGGACGGGATTAAGGGGGTGGGTACGTGTGACAAGGGAGGGGGATTAAGGGGGTGGGTACGTGTGACAAGGGAGGGGGACAAAGGGGGTGGGTACGTGTGACCAGAGAATGGGATTAAGGGGGAGGGTACGTGTAGTCAGGAAATCAAAAATCAGTCCCCCTTTAGGTGGGCCGGGGGGTCTTTTTTCTTATCTTTGACAGTTTTATTATTGATAATAACTAATTGATACAATGTCACAACGGTTTCCTGAATACAAAACTATTGATCTTTCAAAGGTAAACAAGGATATCCTTAAGATCTGGGACGAGAACGACACTTTTCACAGGAGTATCCGCCAGATCGATGGTAAAGGTGAATTCGTGTTTTATGAAGGTCCTCCTTCGGCAAACGGTAAACCCGGGATCCATCATGTGATGGCCAGAACAATCAAGGATGCAATATGCCGTTATAAGACCCAGTGCGGCTATGAAGTGAAACGCAAGGCAGGATGGGATACTCACGGACTCCCCATCGAACTTGGTCTAGAAAAGGCACTTGGGATAACCAAGGAAGACATCGGGACAGAAAAGATATCCATCATTGATTTCAACAAGGCATGTAAGAAGGACGTAATGCGGTACACCGACCTGTGGGAAGAGCTTACCCGCAAAATGGGATACTGGGTCAATATGGACCATCCGTATGTCACCTACGACAACCGCTATATCGAAACCCTCTGGTGGCTCCTCAAACAGCTTCATTCGAAAGGATTTCTTTATAAGGGCTATACAATACAGCCTTACTCCCCTGCAGCAGGAACGGGACTAAGCTCTCACGAACTTAACCTTCCCGGCTGCTACAAGGATGTCAAAGACACAACATGCATTGCACTCTTTAAGGTGATCAAGGATGCGAAATCGGAATTCCTGTTCAATCATATCGACACCCCGGCTCTCCATATAATGGCCTGGACAACAACTCCCTGGACGCTTCCTTCAAATACGGCGCTTGCTGTGGGGGCTGCAATAAAATACGTGCGGGTGAGGAGCTTCAATCCATATTCAGGGGAACCCGTAACGGTTGTGGTTGCAAAGGATCTGCTACATTCATTGTTCCCTGAAGCCAATGTTGGACTTCACTTTTCAGAGTATAAGCCGGGCGACAAGAAAATTCCATATAAGGTTCTTGATGAATTCACCGGGAATAAGCTCGAAGGCATTATCTATGAACAGCTCATCGACTGGGTGAAACCTGATAAGGGAGCTTTCAGGATTCTCATCGGCGACTTTGTGACCACTGAAGATGGAACCGGAATAGTCCATATTGCTCCAACCTTCGGTGCTGATGACTATAAGATTGCAAAGGAGAATGATGTTCCGCCGATGATGCTCAGGAAGAAGGACGGAACAATGAGTCCGATGGTCGAAAAGCGGGGTTATATGATACCAATTGCCGACCTGGATGAGAAGTTTGTCAGGGAACGGGTCAATATCTCCACATATACAGGTTTTGAAGGGCGTCCGGTTAAAAATGAGTATGGCAGCAATATCCCGGAAAACACCGATACTCTTGATGTTGATATAGCCGTTATGCTGAAGCAGAGCGGCAAGGCATTCAGAATAGAGAAGCAGGTTCACAGCTATCCCCATTGCTGGCGCACCGACAAGCCTGTGCTCTACTACCCGCTCGATGCATGGTTCATCCGCACCACTGCCCTGCGCGACAGGATGATAGAGCTTAACAATACCATCAACTGGAAACCGGCCTCAACCGGATCAGGAAGATTCGGCAAGTGGCTCGAGAACCTTGTCGATTGGAACCTCTCCCGGACACGCTACTGGGGAACGCCCCTGCCCATCTGGGTGACCGGGGACCGGAAGGAAGAGAAATGCATCGGCTCGGCTGAGGAGCTGAAGAATGAGATTGAGAAGTCAATAAAGGCGGGATTCATGAAGAAGAATCCGCTTGAGAAATTCACTGTTGGTGATAATTCCGCGGAGAATTATGAGCAGTTCGATCTGCACCGTCCTTTCGTTGATGAGATAGTGCTTGTAAGTCCTTCAGGCAAAAAAATGTTCCGTGAGCCCGACCTGATTGATGTATGGTTTGATTCGGGATCCATGCCATATGCCCAGGCTCATTATCCGTTCGAGAACAAAGAGAATTTCAACGATATGTTCCCGGCCGATTTTGTTGCAGAGGGTGTCGATCAGACCAGGGGATGGTTCTTCACTCTTCATGCTATTGCAGTAATGACATCCGATTCGGTTGCATTTAAAAACATCATTTCGAACGGACTGGTCCTCGATAAGAACGGCAACAAGATGTCAAAGCGCCTTGGTAATACCGTTGATCCCTTCAGCACGATCGAGACAAACGGATCGGATCCGCTTCGCTGGTATATGCTGACGAACTCCCAGCCGTGGGATAATCTTAAATTTGATTCTGCAGGTATTGATGAGGTAAAACGGAAGTTTTTCGGTACGCTTTATAATACATATTCCTTCTTCGCTCTTTATGCAAACGTTGATAATTTCAGGTATGCTGAAAAGGATGTTCCTGTAAAAGAGAGACCGGAAATAGACCGGTGGATCATTTCCCTTCTCAACTCACTGGTAAAAGAGGTGGGCAGGTGCTACGAGGATTATGATCTTACGCGTGCAGGCAGGGCAATACAGGATTTTGTCACCGAGAACCTGAGCAACTGGTATGTACGGCTTAACAGGAAACGCTACTGGGGCGGCGACTATGACCAGGATAAGGTAGCCGCCTACCAGACGCTTTTTGTCTGCCTCGAAACAGTCAGCAGGCTTGCGGCGCCGATAGCGCCATTCTATATGGATATGCTTTTCCGCGATCTCAATATGACAACCGGGAAACACAAAGAGACATCGGTTCATCTTGCTCCTTTCCCGGAATATGATGAAAAGCTTATAGATAAGGATCTTGAGGAGAGAATGGATATCGCCCAGAAGATATCATCAATGATCCTGGGTTTGAGAAGGAAAGTAAGCATCAAGGTGCGTCAGCCGCTGGCAAAGATCATGATCCCGCTTCCTGATAAGAGCTTCAGAAAGAAATTCGAAGCAGTTAAGGACCTTGTTCTTACAGAGGTTAATGTCAAGGAGGTTGAATACCTCGATGACACATCATCAATTCTGGTGAAGAAGATAAAGCCCAATTTCAAGACACTTGGCCCGAAATACGGCAGGCTGATGAAGGAGATAAGTAATGCCATCGCAGAACTTACTCAGCAGGAAATAGCCGGATTTGAAGCAAACAAATCCCACACACTGACCATCAGCGGACAGCAGATCGATCTTACAACCGATGATGTTGAGATCATTTCCGAGGATATCCCGGGATGGCAGGTTGCAAATGAAGGCAGGCTGACAGTCGCTCTTGACATCACCGTAACCGATGAGCTTCGCTATGAAGGCATTGCCCGTGAGTTCGTGAACCGCATCCAGAACATCCGCAAGGAGAACGGCTACGATGTGACCGACAAGATAACGGTTCAGATCGAGGATCATGAGTTCGTCCGCGAAGCAGTAAAAAGGCATGCTGCATATATCGGATCACAGACTCTGGCGACAGAGGTTTCTCTGGCCGTCAAACCTGATGACAAGTTCAGAGATGTGGAGATTGATGAGGTGGTGGTAAGGGTATATATATGTAAGCACAGTTGATGTTGAATGAGATTGCTTCGTCGTCCCGCTGGGGCGGGACTCCTCGCAATGACTGGTTAATTATAATGAATTGCGGTTCAGGGATAGAGTACCGATAGTTAATTGCAGAGTCATTGCGAGTCCGACGAAGGAGGACGAAGCAATTTCATTCAACATTCCTGAATAAACTTTTATATACCTTTGAATCAACATTATCTGAATATATGAAGCGCATATTAGTCACAGGAGGTGCCGGATTTATCGGATCCCACCTCTGCGAGAGGCTCCTGGGCATGGGACACGATGTGATCTGTCTCGATAATTACTTCACCGGATCAAAGGAAAACATCATCCATCTTCTTGACAACCATCGTTTTGAGGTCATCAGGCATGATGTTACAATGCCGGTTTTTCTGGAAGTGGACGAGATCTACAACCTTGCCTGTCCGGCCTCTCCGGTTCACTACCAGTACAATGGCATCAAGACCATAAAAACCTCTGTTATGGGGGCGATAAACACCCTCGGACTGGCAAAGCGGACGAAGGCGAAGATACTGCAGGCATCCACTAGCGAGATATACGGCGATCCTTCAGTTCATCCCCAGCCGGAAGATTATTGGGGCAATGTTAATACCCTTGGTCCCAGGGCATGCTATGATGAAGGAAAAAGATGTGCCGAGACGCTTTTCATGAATTATCACACGCAGAATAAAGTAAGGATCAAGATCGCCAGGATCTTCAATACATATGGTCCGCGTATGAGCTCGCATGACGGCAGGGTGGTATCAAATTTCATTGTCCAGGCGCTGAAAGGCGAGGAGATCACGATCTTCGGCGATGGCACTCATTCGCGAAGCTTTCAGTACATAGATGACCTCATTGAAGGGCTCATAAAACTGATGGATACCCCTGATACCTTCACCGGACCGGTCAACCTCGGAAATCCGGTTGAAATCTCGGTTGGCGAACTGGCAAAGATGATCATCAGGATGACCGGATCAAAATCTAAAATAACCTTTAATCCGCTTCCGGAGGATGACCCGAAACAGCGTAAGCCGGATATAAGGTTGGCGAAGAAGGTTCTGGGATGGGAACCGGAAGTGGGGTTGGAGGAAGGATTGGCTAAAACGATACAATATTTCAGGGGCGTCTAATCCCTGCTTAAAACCAACCCCCCATCCCCCCTGAAGGGGGGCTATAAACCCTGATACGTGTTTACATGCTTCTTTCATTTTACACTTTTTTGTGGAATCCTATTGCAGGACAAGACACCCAAAGGATTGAAATGGGTTTTAACCCCCCTTTAGGGGGGCTTGGGGGGTTGTTACTTTAGCTGGACGGGAGAATAAATAAGGCCGCCCCAGTTCTCTGAAGCGGCCCCATATCTGAAGTATAATTAACGCTTTTTTCGCCGAAGCCTTGGCGCAGGCTAGCTTTGCCTTAAAGCCCTAATGCCCTATAGCCTTTTTTACTTCTGTTTCATCTTCGCATCAATGCACAGAGTTGCATGCGGAACAGCCCTTAGTCTCTCCTTGGATATCAGCTTGCCTGTTTCGCGGCAGATACCGTAGGTTTTGTTCTCGATCCTGACAAGCGCTGCCTGGAGGTGCTGAATGAACTTCAGCTGGCGCTGTGCCAGTCTGCCTGCCTCTTCCTTTGATAAGGTGGTGGCTCCCTCTTCCAGTACCTTGAAAGTGGGAGAGGTATCCATAGTGTCGTTGCTCTCTTCGTGGGTTATGCTCGATTTGAGTATCTCATAATCCTTCCTGGCCTTATCCAGCTTCCCAAGGATGATCTGCCTGAACTCATCAAGCTCATCATCCGAATATCTTGTCTTCTCAGCCATGGCAAACAATATTGGTAATGGCGCAAAGGTAGGGTTTTTTAATTAATATAAAAAAATCGACACGAGACTCACGGCGCACGACACACGGCACAAGACTCACGACGCACGGAAATCCCCTCCCGGGAGAGTCTGCCCCGCTTCGGCGGGGGGTTGGGGTGGGTTTTTGCGACGCACGACACACGACACAAGGTCTATTCTCCGGTTGTTCTGGATTTGATAAGATTGGAAAGCATTGCTGAAATACCTTTGCATTCATTAAGATTGTACTTTACTTCATCAGAATCTAAGTAGCCTATCTTATTAGCTATAGTCAGTTGAGAATATAATTCAGCTGATGATCCTTTTGCGATATAGAACTGCCTGATTGCCTGTTTATCGGTTCCCAGCTCGTCTCCCTCGGCTATATTGCTGGAAATGCTGACAGAAGCTCTTCTCATCTGGTCTTTCAGTGCAAAATCCTTCTGGAAAAACTTATTCTCCCTGGTCAGTTTATAAACTGATACTGCCAGTTCTATGGCTCTGTGCCATACTTTAAGATTTTCATAATTACTCATAATACAGCGATTTAAAATGTTAAAAAATTTATTCCGCAATAAATTTACAACTCATTTTCCATTAAAAGCCTATTACCGTGCTTCTTTCGCCGTGTGTCGTGTGTCGTTCGTCGTGCTCCTTTTCCCGTGCGTCGTGTGTCGTGAGTCGTGCGTCTTTTTATATCTTTGCCAAAATTTACCTCACATGGCTCTTATTACAATCGCGGATAAAAATAAACCTGTTATTCCCCGTAAACCGACAGAGCCCAAATGGTACGCCATATACACCAACCCGAGAGCGGAAAAACAAGTCTTCTCACGGCTGGAGGAAGCCGAAGTGGAGACATACCTGCCCCTTCAGAAGACCTACAGCCAGTGGAGCGACAGGAAGAAGCTGGTCGAAAAGCCATTACTCTCTTCTTATGTTTTTGTCAAGGTGATCCCGAAGGAGTTTCCGGTTGTCTATAAGACCCCGGGTGTGGTTAAGTTCATATCGTTTGAAGGTCAGCCGGTGCCTATTCCGCAGAAGCAGATCGACAATCTCAGGCTTCTGATCGACAGCAATGCAAAAATCGAAGTAACTTCCGGTAAATTCGAAAAAGGCGATAGTGTTGAGGTCATAACCGGTTCCCTGACAGGACTAACCGGCGAACTGATCAAAGCCAAAGGCCGGAAGAGAGTCATTGTTCGCATTGAGGAACTGAAACAAAATATAATCGTAACCATACCTGTAACATTTCTTAGAAAGATATAAGGCATTACGGCTTTAGGGCTATAGGGCTTTAAGGCCTTAAAACACTATCGCCCTTTTGTCCTAACGCCTTAACGCCCTAACGCCTTAATGCCTTAACGCCCTAACGCCCTAACGCCTTATTGCCCTAACGCCCTAACACCTTAACGCCCTAACGCCCTAACACCCTAATGCCTTTTTCCACATGTTCACACCCTCCGACATCTCCGAATATTACGATACTACCCGCGCTCATTACACCCGCTGGTGGAACCTCCGCGAAAGCCTGTCACTTCATTATGGTATATGGGATGAGGGTGTAAGGAGTTTTGCAGAGTCGCTGGTAAATACAAACCGGGTGATGATGGAGATATGCGGGATATCTGAAGGTGAAAAGATCCTTGATGCGGGGTGCGGGGTAGGTGGAGCTGCTTTTTATCTGAACTGTGAGAGAAATGCAGAAGTAACAGGTATCTCATTAAGTCAGAAACAGATCGAAGCAGCCAGGGAGATAGCCGGGAAGAAGGGTGTTGCAGAAAGGGTAAGTTTTCAGGTAATGGATTTTATCCGGACAACCTTCCGGGATGAATCGTTTGATGTTGTGTGGGCATGTGAAAGTGTATGCCAGGCTCAGGATAAAACTGCATTTATTAAGGAGAGCTTCAGAGTCCTGAAAAAAGGAGGAAAGCTGATAATCTGCGATTACTTTCTGCCTGAAGAGAATCAGCCTGATAAACATTCACTGATAAGAAAATGGTGTGACACCTGGGCCATTTCAGGATTTATAACACTGGATTCTTTCAAAACCAGTCTGACTGATTCAGGTTATAAAGAAATCACCTCAACTGATCACACAACAAAAATCATCAAAAGCTCCAGAAGGATGTATCTCTCCTCCATTGCCGGAGCTGTTCCTTCAGAGATATATAACCTTTTTCATCCGAAAGTCACGCGGTTTGCCAAAACCCACTATAAAAGCGGTTACTATCAGTACAGGGCGCTGAAGGCAGGATTATGGAGATATATGATAATAAGAGCTGTGAAATAGAAGGTCTTGCAGTCATGCGGTCATGCAGTCGTTTTTAATCAGGCCGTTGTCCCATTGCACCATTGAACCTTTTATGCCTTAACGCCCTGATGCCTTAATGCCTTATTGCCTTCATTCATATCTCAGATACTGCTCATACGTCATCCTTAACCCCTCATCAAGAGAAACCTTATGATGAAAGCCCAGGTCATGAAGAATGCCGGCATCTGTTACCTTTCTTAATGTGCCGTCAGGGTTGGAGTGATCAAACACAATATCACCCGTGAATCCGGTAAGAGTTTTTATCTTTCCGGCCAGCGCTTTTATGGATATTTCCTCCTCTGTGCCGATATTTAAAAAATGGGGAGGATGATAATCATTGTCACCAGGATGCCGGGATTTGTGCAGTTTAATAATATCCTGGATATCTGTTTTTTCCATCAGAAAAACACACGCTTCAGCAAGATCCTTTGAATACATAAATTCCCTCAGTGGAGTACCTGTTCCCCATAGCTTTACTGTCACTTTTCTATGTGACTGTTCATTGATTAAAGTAATCCCACGACCATCAAGAATAGTCAGGATTGACTTTTCATCAGAATCTCCTTTTAAGCTTCCAACCGGATACCTGTTGAGGTCTTTTCTGATTGCATTCCAGTTGTTGGTTTCAAGGCATCTTCCGAGATGGAATTTTCTAAGTAATGCAGGCAGAACATGTGATTTTTCAAGATCATAGTTATCTCTTAACCCGTAGAGGTTTGTGGGCATCACAGAGATAAAGTTAGTCCTGTATTGCAGGTTGTATGATTCACACATCTTTATGCCGGCGATCTTGGCAATTGCATAAGGTTCATTAGTGTATTCCAGCTGACTTGTCAGCAGAGAATCTTCTGTTAATGGCTGATGTGCATTTTTGGGATAGATGCAAGTGGAACCAAGGAACAGGAGTTTCCTGACGTCATGTTTCCATGAACAGTGAATAATGTTACTCTGAATAAGCAGGTTTGTGTAAATAAAGTCAGCTCTCAGGGTATTGTTTGCCAGTATCCCTCCAACTTTTGCTGCAGCAAGGAAAA
>JBFYPG010000194.1:0-20065 GCA_041303415.1 Bacteroidales bacterium | reverse complement strand
TCATGAAGAAAAGAACCGATTTCCTTGTGCTTGGCTCAGGCATTGCGGGACTGACATTTGCCCTGAAGGCTTCGAAATACGGGAAGGTTTCAGTGGTTACAAAGGGCAAGCTTGAGGATACCAATACAAGCTACGCCCAGGGCGGGATTGCTGCCGTATTCAGCGAGCCCGACAACTTTGAAAAGCATGTGCACGATACACTTATCGCAGGCGACGGATGCAATGATGAGGCAGTTGTGAGAATGGTTGTGAACGAAGCGCCTGCCCGGATAAATGACCTGATTGACCTGGGCGTCCCTTTCGATAAGAAGAGTGACGGTACATATGATCTTGCAAGGGAGGGCGGACATTCGGAGCACAGGATCCTGCACTACAAGGACAAAACGGGAGAAGCCATACAGGGTACGCTTATTGAGAGAGTAAGAAAAGATCCGAACATTGAGATCCATGAACACCATTTTGCCATAGAGATCCTTACACAGCATCATCTGGGGGAGGTTGTAAAAAGAAATTATCCTGATATCAAATGTTTCGGAGCCTATGTTGCCGACCTGGTGAACCAGACTGTAATAGCCTTTCTTTCAAAAGTCACTATAGTTGCAACCGGAGGAATTGGCAACGTTTACCTCACAACAACAAATCCGGAGATCGCAACCGGCGATGGCATAGCGATGGTCTACAGGGCAAAGGGGACCATAGAGAACATGGAGTTCGTGCAGTTTCACCCGACATCGCTTTATGATCCCGAGGCAAGGCCTTCCTTTCTGATCACGGAGGCGCTGAGAGGCTATGGCGCTGTACTTAAGAATATGCGTGGAGAAGAGTTCATGTCGAGGTATGACAGCAGGGGCTCGCTTGCCCCGAGGGACATTGTGACAAGAGCAATAGACAATGAGCTTAAAAAATGGGGCGACGATCACGTCTGGCTCGATTGCACCCGCCTTAGTCCGCGCGGATTGAGGGACCATTTCCCGAATGTTTACACTCATTGCCAGACACGGGGGATCGATATAACCAAAGATATGATCCCGGTGCTCCCTGTTCAGCATTATTCCTGTGGCGGCATCAAGGTTGACATGGACGGCCAGTGCAACATCGACAGGCTTTATGCCATAGGAGAGACATCTTCAACGGGGCTTCACGGGGCCAACAGACTTGCATCAAATTCGCTGATTGAAGCGGCAGTATATGCCCACAGGGCAGCATTGCACACCGGGAATAGACTCAAGGATCTTGAATACGAAGAAAAGATACCCGAGTGGGACTATAAGGGGACAACGCATCTTGAGGAGATGGTTCTCATCACCCAGAGCATAAAGGAGGTGCAGATGATCATGAGCAATTACGTCGGTATAGTGCGATCGGACCTTCGCCTCGAGAGGGCAATGGTCCGCCTGGAGATTCTGTACCAGGAAACCGAAAGCCTCTTTAAGCGCTCCCTTATTTCAAGGAAAATATGTGAACTGAGGAATATTATAAATGTAGGATACATAATTATAAAGCATGCCATGGCGCGCAAGGAAAGCATCGGCCTCCATTATTCAATAGACTATCCCAAAAAATCCCCTAAACCCTGAACCCTTGAACCCTGTACCCTGAACCCTGAACCCTGTACCCTGAACCCTGTACCCTGAACCCTGAACCCTGAACCCTGTACCCTGAACCCTGTACCCTGAACCCTGTACCCTGAACCCTGTACCCTGAACCCTGTACCCTGAACCCTGTTCTTTTCTATGAATCACCTTGAGTCCTCATATATTGGTAAAAATGCTTTCTGGCGATATCTTCTTATGGTCGCCGCCCTCTTTGCCGCAACCAACACAATCGGAGGAATACCACTGATAGTCGCTATGGGAATAAAGTCAGCTGCCGATCCGGGCATTATATCACAGCTGGCCGAAAACCCGGGTGATCTCAGCGTACTGGGACTTGAACCGAACCTGTACCTCCTCACAATGATTTTCCCCTTCCTGATCGGACTTGGGGCTTTCGTCCTGCTGATCAGACCACTGAACGAAAGAAGCGTTTCACAGGTAGTTAACGGTACCGGTTCATTCAGGTGGAACAGGTTCCTGATTTCCGCCCTGATCTGGATTCTCATATCGGCAATATATCTCATTATAAGCGTAAGGACAGAACCGGAAAATTTCCATTTGAACAACACATCAGAAACGCTTATCCCGCTGATAATTATTTCTTTACTGCTGATACCTTTCCAGTCTGCCTTTGAGGAGGTGCTTTTCAGGGGCTACCTGATGCAGGGCTTCACAAACCTTGTCAGAAACAGATGGTTCCCGCTGGTGATGACATCCATCTTCTTTGCTCTGATGCATGTGCTCAATCCTGAAGTCAGGGAGTTCGGATTCCTGGCAATGATGCCGCAATACCTTTTGTTCGGGCTCATATTCGGAATAATGACGATCCTTGACGACGGCATTGAAGCTGCGCTGGGCGCTCATGCCGCGAACAATGCTTTCCTCTGTATAATGGTTACAAGTGAATCATCGGCGATTCAGACTCCGGCACTATATGAACAGCTGGAGATAAATCCCTGGAGCGACCTGCTCACAATGCTGTTTATGGGATTAGTCGTTATCCTGCTTCTGAAAATAGTCTTTAAATGGAAAAGCTTTTCCGTACTGTTCAGCAGGGTGGAAGATAAATCTGCAGGAACTCAGATGCCGTAAACTGAAGTCTTTTCATCTGTCCTGAAATCACCCCATCTCTTTCTGATATCTTCAAGGATGCTTTTTATTTCATCCACGTCAAGAGAGGTAAGGAGCTTAAGACGGGTATCCCTGAAGTGAGGCACTCCCTTGAAATAATTAGAAAAATGGCGCCGCATCTCGTATAGAGCCCTGTTGCCTTCCTTGTATTCGAGCGATTTATAAAGGTGCATCATGGCCACGTCGACCTTTTCATTTACTGTGGGTTCAGGCAGAAGTTCGCCCGTGCTGAGGTAATGCCTTATATCCCTGAATATCCATGGTCTTCCAACAGCTGCCCGTCCTATCATAATGCCGTCAACGCCGTACCGGTCGAACATCTCCTTCGCTCTCAGAGGTCCGTCAATGTCGCCATTGCCTATAACAGGGATCTTCATTCTTGTATTGTTCTTCACAGCTCCGATCAGGGTCCAGTCGGCACTGCCCTTGTAGATCTGGGCGCGTGTGCGTCCGTGGATCGTAATTGCCTGAATGCCTGTGTCCTGAAGCATCTCTGCGACTTCAACGATATTCCTGCTTTCGTCGTCCCAGCCAATCCTCGTCTTTACCGTAACGGGGAGCTTTACTGCCTTCACTATTGCCGAGGTCATTGCGATCATGAGCGGCACATTTCTCAGCATTCCGGCCCCGGCGCCCCGGTTGGCTATTTTTTTCACCGGGCAGCCAAAATTGATATCGATAAGTTCAGGCCCTGATTCTTCCGCTATCATTGCGGCCTCCACCATGGCATCAGTAAGATGGCCGTAAAGCTGAATGCCGATAGGCCGCTCAAAATCATAGATATCCAGCTTTTTTACGCTCTTCTTCCCATCCCTGATGAGCCCGTCGGAGGAGATGAATTCGGTATACATGAAATCGGCTCCGTTCAACTTGCATACCATGCGGAACGAAGGATCGGTGATATCCTCCATGGGAGCCAGGAATAATGGCTGATTAACTAATATAAGATTTCCTATTTTCAAGCTAAAGGGACTTTACCCCCTACCCAGCCTTCCCCCAGGGGGGAAGGTTCCCACGCGACAGGCTGGCTCCTGCGCTAAACCAGCCCACCGGGCTGGTTCTTAACGCTTGGCCCTCCCTTGGGGGAAATAAGAAAGGGGGTTTTATCAAAAGAATCATGTTAGAATTGTACTGCCTGTTCTGGCAGCGTCAGTTTTTTCAATTTCGTTCTTCCTGTAAAAATAGATCAGCCCGTAATCCTCACACTCTTTTTTCCTTACGTCTTCAGAGAAAGAGCCGTATGCAGCTTCAACCTCATTCCAGATGTCAAGAATTATGCTGTCGGCCTCCCTTCTCATATCACCCGTCCTCTCAGAATAATCCAGGGTTTTCTTGGCCAGTGTCTTGTGATATTCGTATGCCTCCAGGAAATTCTCAAACCTCACCTTCACGACCGCGATTGTCGGATTTGTTATCGGGCTCCCGCCCTTTCGTATCCTGAACTCCTCGCCTTCAATTATCCTTCGGCCCCAGCTGATAAGTTCATTTTCGGTGTTAAGTGCGGGAACAGTTGATTCATTTGTCGGAAGTCCGTAATATGCCCTTGTCTCAACCGGAAGATCGCCGCGGTATATTGCCATGTTCATTACCCTTATGAAATGGGTCAGGTAGATTCGTGCTTTCCTCGCAGCTTCACTATAATCCCTGCTCTTCTTGTTCTGTTGTGCTATCGATTGTTTCTGAAGCTGGATGTTGTGCTCAAAAAGAGGGAGGAATTTCTGAAGTCTGACAATAGTTTTGGCTGAATAGGCAATTTTATTCGGGGGGAGCTCCTTCCCCTTCTCAAGAGCGGTCTTCATAGCCCGTATCCTTGCGGCATCGGTGTTGGGCAATCTTCTGTAAGGCATGTTGATCAGGTGTTAATAAACTGTTGATAACCACTGCGAATATAATATAAATATGTTAATAACAAATACTATTCGCATTTTATTAAAATTCAGATACTGCCTTTGATTACTGCCTGTATGATGTTACCTTAGCGGCTTAATCCAAAACTGAAAGTCATGTTTAAAAGCGAGGTATATATTAAAAGGAGGGAGGAGCTTCACAAAATGCTGAAGATGGGTCTTGCCCTTTTCACCGGGAACAATGAAGCATCAATGAACTATCCTTCCAACACATATCATTTCCGCCAGGACAGTGATTTCCTCTATTACTTCGGGATTGACCTTCCCGGATTTGCCGGGCTGATGGATTTCAGTTCAGGCAAGGACTGGATCTTCGGAAACGATGTTGACCTGGATGATATAATATGGATGGGTCCCCAGCCAACGGTAAGAGAGCTGGCTGAAAAATGCGGAGTGACAAACACTGCGCCTTATTCAAGACTTGAGGAGGTCATCAGGAATGCAATGGCAAAGAAGATCAAGGTCCATTTTCTTCCACCCTACAGGGGTGAAAACAAAATGATCCTCGGTTCACTCCTTAAGGAGAATCCATGCCAGATGAAGACCCTTGCTTCCACTGATCTGATAAAAGCTGTCGTTTCAATGCGTTCAGTCAAGGAGAAGATTGAGATCGATGAGATAGAAAAAGCCGTTGATATTGCTTATGACATGCACGTCACTGCCATGAAGATGTGCAAGCCGGGCATCAGGGAACAGGATATATTCGGAACCATCGAAGGTATTGCACTGGCTAAAGGCGGCGGGACATCATTCCCGGTAATCCTCAGCATGAACGGGCAGACGCTCCATAACCATGAGCATGGGAATATCCTGAAAAAAGGCAGGATGATGGTAACCGATGCCGGGGCAGAGACAAATATGCACTATGCTTCCGATATAACGCGAACTACCCCGGTCGGCGGAAAATTCAGCGACCTCCAGAAAGAGATATATGAGATAGTCCTGAAAGCAAATACCGGGGCTATTAAGGCTGCCGGACCTGACAGATCGAACAAAGAGCTCCATCTTATGGCATGCGGGATAATAGCATCAGGGATGAAGGAGATCGGGCTGATGAAAGGCGATGCCGCTGAGGCCGTTGCAGCAGGGGCGCATGCTCTCTTCATGCCCCACGGACTGGGGCACATGCTTGGGCTTGATGTGCATGACATGGAAGCGCTTGGTGAGAACTATATAGGGTATAATGATAATGTGAAACGCAGCGACCAGTTCGGACTCGCATTCCTGAGGTTCGCGCTCCCGTTTAAACCGGGACACGTCTTTACCATTGAGCCAGGATGTTATTTCATTCCGGAACTCATTGAAAAGTGGAAGGCAGAAGGGAAGTTCAGGGACTTTATCAATTACAGTAAGATCGATAAGTACATGTCAATCGGAGGTATCCGTATCGAGGACAATGTGCTGATAACCGAAAAAGGTCACAAAGTGCTCGGCAAACCAATTCCAAAAACCATTACTGAAATAGAAACCATTTGCTTGTGATTTTTAACCGCAGAGAACACAAAGAATAAGCAAAGCATGCAAAGTTTAAACCTTAAAGAAACTCTTTGCGAACTTAAAATATTCACTTTGCGTCCTTTGCGGTTAAATCTTTTAATATTCTATATGAGGAGACTTTTTGCAATAAGCGATATTCATGGATGCTTCAGGCCGTTTTATGAGCTGGTGAATAATGTCATCAGGCTTAATAAATCGGATGAGCTCATTCTTCTCGGCGACTACATCGATCGCGGAGAGGAGAGCAAGGCAGTGATTGATCTTATAATCGACCTTCAGAATTCAGGATTCAATGTCACAGCCCTTACCGGCAACCATGAGCAGATGCTTCTTGATGCGTGGCGTGATCCCTCGGCGCTCTATCAGTGGTATATGAACAACGGTTCAACAACCCTCTTCAGCTTCGGGATAAATGACATCAGGCAGATGGACAGGGCTTATATCGATTTCTTTTCAGGTCTGGAATTCTATAGGGAGATAGGCAAATACATCTTCGTTCATGCAGGCTTCAATGATGATGAACCTGATCCCTTTTCCGATAAACTTACAATGATCTGGAAATGCAATCCTTCATATCAGAATCCCCTCCTGGCCGGGAAGAAGATAATCCACGGGCATCGTCCCAAAACGATCGATCATGTGAAGCGTCTTATTGAGAGCAAATCGGATGTCATCCCCGTTGATACAGGCTGCGTGTATGAGAAGGAGCTGGGTTACGGAAACCTCTCTGCGCTTGAAGTGAACACGATGACCCTGACCTCAGTCGCCAATTTCTAGAATGCCTTGTAATACTCCCTGTTGAGTCTTGCTATATTAGTGAGCTTAATCTTCTTCGGACATTCGGCTTCGCAGGCTCCGGTATTTGAGCAGCTTCCGAAACCAATTTCATCCATCTTCTCGATCATTGCCCTCACTCTCTCCTTTGCTTCAATTTTCCCCTGGGGGAGAAGCGCAAACTGCGAGATCTTGGCCGAGACGAAGAGCATTGCTGAGGCGTTCTTGCATGCTGCAACACAGGCGCCGCAGCCTATGCAGACCGCAGAATCGAATGCGGCATCGGAGTTCTTCTTCGGGGCGAGAATCGAATTAGCTTCCGGAGCCGCGCCGGCATTGACCGAAATAAACCCTCCGGCGATCTGGATCTTATCGAAAGCACTCCTGTCGACTATCAGGTCCCTGATCACGGGGAATGGCTTTGCGCGCCAGGGTTCGACCCATACCGTATCGCCGTCCCTGAAATGCCTCATCGAGAGATGGCACGTGGTTATTGCAGGCACCGGTCCGTGAGGATGCCCGTTTATGTACATCCCGCACGACCCGCATATACCCTCGCGGCAGTCGTGGTCAAAGGCTACAGGATCCTTATCTTCTTCAACAAGCTTCTTGTTGAGGGCATCAAGCATCTCAAGGAACGACATTCCGGGCGATACATCATCCATCTTATAAGTAACAAAGGATCCCTTTGACTTTGCATCCTTCTGTCGCCATATCTTCAAAACTAATTTCATGGTTTTATATGTTTTATTGTCATGCAAGTCGTGCAAGTCGTGCAAGTCGTGCAAGTCATGCAAGTCTTTTTAGATTAAAGGACCTGCAAGACTATTTATTTATAGCTCCGTACCTTCATCTCCACCTCCTCAAACTTAAGCTCTTCCTTATGGAGCACGGGCGGATTCCCTTCGCCTGCATACTCCCAGGCAGCCACGTATGCATACTCTGCATCATTTCTCATAGCTTCGCCGTCGGGTGTCTGGTACTCTTCCCTGAAATGCGCGCCGCATGATTCTTTTCTGTTAAGTGCATCAGTGATAAGCAGTTGTGCCAGTTCGAAATTATCAGCCACCCTGCCTGCCTTTTCAAGCTCCTGGTTAAGCTCATTTGCAGATCCCGGTATGTTAAGATCTTTCCAGAACTCCTCCTGAAGCTCTTTTACCTGTGACAGGGCTTTCTTCAGTCCCTCTTCGTTGCGCGACATGCCGACATGATCCCACATTATCTTTCCGAGCCTTTTATGAAATGAGGAGGCTGTTTTCTTCCCTTTTACCGACATAAGCTTATTGATCCTGTCAACAGCAGCTTTTTCAGCTTCTGCAAACTCCGGCTTGTCTGTAGATATTTTCGGAATACGTATCTCATCGGCGAGGAAGTTGCTTGCCGTGTTGGGCAGCACGAAATACCCGTCGCCTGCCGCCTGCATCAGTGAGCTTGCACCGAGGCGGTTAGCCCCGTGGTCGGAAAAGTTAGCCTCGCCGATGGCGTACAACCCGGGAATGGTCGTCATAAGCTCATAATCGACCCATAGGCCCCCCATGGTGTAATGACCTGCCGGATAAATTCTCATCGGCACTTCATAGGGATCCTCACCGGTGATCGTTTTGTACATCTCGAAAAGATTGCCGTATTTGTTCTCTATGGCTTTCTTCCCCTGTCTGCTGATCGCATCCCTGAAATCAAGGTAAACAGCGAGCTTTGTATCACCTACTCCGTAGCCTGCATCGCACCGCTCCTTTGACGCCCTGGATCCGACATCCCTTGGCACCAGGTTCCCGTATGCCGGGTACCTTCTCTCGAGGAAGTAATCTCTTTCATCTTCCGGGATGTCATTCGGGGGACGGGTCTCACCCTTATTTTTCGGGACCCACATGCGGCCGTCGTTCCTGAGCGACTCGGACATAAGTGTCAGCTTCGACTGGTAGTCATTCAGCTGAGGCACACAGGTGGGGTGTATCTGTATAAAACTGGGATTTGCGAAAAAAGCGCCTTTCTTATGAGCTTTCCAGGCTGCGGATGCATTCGAATTTACAGCCAGTGTCGACAAATAATAAATTGTACCGTAGCCTCCTGTGGCAAGTACAACCGCATGTGCACCATGTCGTTCAATTTCGCCTGTAAGCAGGTTGCGCGCAATAATTCCCCTGGCTTTTCCGTCAATAATGACCAGATCCAGCATCTCGCGCCTGGGATACATTGTAACATTTCCTTTTTTAACCTGCCGGCTCAGCGATGAATAGCAGCCAAGGAGACACTGCTGTCCGGTCTGCCCTTTAGCATAGAATGTGCGGGATACCTGGACCCCGCCAAAGGAGCGAGTATCGAGTGTTCCTCCGTAATCACGCGCAAACGGAACTCCCAGTGCCGTAAAGTGGTCAATGACATCATTGCTCACCTCCGCGGCCCTGTAAACGTTGGCTTCACGGGCCCTGTAGTCGCCCCCCTTGATCATATCGTAGAAGAGACGGTACACCGAGTCGCCGTCGTTCTGGTAATTTTTTGCGGCGTTGATGCCTCCCTGTGCAGCTACCGAATGCGCCCTGCGGGGTGAATCCTGGTAACAGAAGTTCTTCACCCTGTAACCAAGCTCGCCAAGCGACGAGGCAGCTGCAGCTCCCGACAATCCGGTTCCCACAACGATCACTTCAAGCTTCTTTTTGTTGGCCGGATTGACAAGCTTTGCGGTTGCCTTGTATTTTGTCCATTTATTAGCCAGCGGACCCTCAGGTATCTTTGAATTTAGTTTTCCCATAGTTAAATGTTTTTCTATCTGAACAGCCAGAGTGTTAGAGAGATCATTGCAAAACCGGCCGGAACAAGTATCGCATAAATCCATGCAGCTGCCTTTACGACAGGCGTCCAAATCCTGTGATTCAGTCCCAGTGTCTGGAAAGCTGATGAGAATGCATGAAAGAGATGAAGCCCGAGAAGGGCAAAACAGACCAGGTAAATGATGTTGTAGGCAGGGATGGCGAACAGATCATGGGCGGCTGTGTAAAAATCCTCCGGATTGCCCTGCACCAGTCCCAGTCTCATGAAATAAAAGTTGAAAAAGTGTATTATAAGAAATGTCAGCACAGCAGCTCCTGTCCAGATCATGAATTTTGAGAAGAAGGAAGTTTCTGCCCTGTTCCTTACGGCATATCCTGCCGGGCGTGAGAGCCAGTTCATGATCTGCAGATAAATACCATAGCAGAAATGTATTATCAGCGCGGCAATAAGAACCACCTCAACGATCTTTATCACCGGAAATGATGCCATGAAATGGGCCGCCTTGTTGAAAGGATCAGGATCACTTTTCAGAAGCATCAGGTTGATCGTAAGATGGACAGGCAGGAAAAGAAGAAGGAAAAGTCCCGCAAGCGCCATCACGAATTTTTTGGAAATGGATGAAAAAAGAACCTTATTCATTGGATATAAGATGTTTACGTGAAAAAATAATAGTCAGGGCTGCTCTTTGCTAAAATTAAATTTAATTAATCAGAATAACAATAAACATTTCTCATGTAATTGAAATATTTTTACGTAAAAACCGGTTTCCAATGATACATTATACTGACCAGGGAAAGGGCGCATCAATAGTGCTGATACACGGATACCTTGAAACTTCGGAGGTCTGGGATAGTTTTGCACGAAAGCTTGCAGCAAGCTTCCGGGTAATAGCGGTTGATCTTCCGGGACACGGAAAGTCGGATCTGATCTCTGAGACAGAGACCATGGAATCAATGGCCGGATCAATAAAGGAGCTTATTGAAAAGCTGAACTTGAAAAAGGTTTTCATGACGGGCCACTCCCTGGGGGGCTATGTGACGCTGGCATTTGCCGAACTTTTTCAGGAATTACTTTCAGGATACTGTCTGTTCCATTCACATCCTCTTGCAGATCCGCCTGAAGCTGTTGAAAAAAGAGAACGGGAAATGGTTCTGGTGAGGGCAGGTAAGAAAGATCTTATGTATCCTGAAAATGTTTCCAGGATGTTTGCCACAGAAAATCTTGCCAGGTTTCCGGAAGAGCTTCAGAGGTTGAAAGAGATTGCTTCTTCAATACCCGGTGAAGCAATTATTGTAGTTCTGAAAGGAATGATAGTCAGACCATCCAGGCTCACGCTGATGGAATCTGGCAGAGTGCCCTGCCTCTGGATACTGGGAGCGATGGATAACTATATTAGCTGTGAATATGCTCAGACACAGGTCAAAATTCCGGAAAACTCAATGCTTGCTATCCTGGAAAACTCAGGGCATTTAGGGTTCATAGAGGAGGAAGAACTTTCACTGAGCATCATTAAATCCTTTGTTGAACGACTGCACGACTGCACGACTGCATGACCGCATGACTGCACGACAGTCTTATATTCCCTCCAGTAACTCTATCGCATACCTCAGCGTTGTATCGATCTGTTCCCAGATAGGATAAAATCCATTGTTGTCCAGAATATTGCGGGCAATGTAAGCCTTAACCTGGGTGTGGATCAGCCTTTCGGAGGTTCTCATTCCGCGGGTATCGGATTTGATCCCGTTTTTCAGGGTAAAATCTGAAAATTGTTTCAGCAGCTGCTGCTTATCGAGATAATTCTCAAGCTCGCCGGGCTCGATATATTTTTTAAGTGTCTCCCTGTGTTTTTCGGTGTATTTAAGTGAGAACTGGTAAATAAGCGGCCTTACCGTGAGAAAGTAGGGGGTTATCTCAGATGTATCCACGGGAACGAATTTGTCGGGCATGATACCGCCGCCGCCATAGACTATCTTTCCGCCGGGGGTTGTGAATTTCAGTGAATCGGAAAAATGAATGCTGTCGGATGCCTCAAACTCGCCCCTGTCGAACCTGTCATTCAGATCGTTGAAATACTCTTCATATCCGTTATCATAGGGTTTCTGGATCGACCTGCCTGTAGGAGTATAGTACCGGGCAATTGTCAGTCTCATCCCCGATCCGTCAGGGAACAAAACCTGTTCCTGAACAAGTCCCTTTCCGAATGATCTTCTGCCTATAATGGTACCCCTGTCATTATCCTGGATTGCTCCTGCAAGTATCTCGCTGGCCGATGCGCTCCACTCGTCAATGAGGATGACGAGGTCGCCGGTCTCAAATTCCCCGTTTCCTTTGGCCCTTGCTTCCCTGCGCGGCTGCCTGCGCCCTTCGTGATATACAATAAGCTGTCCCTCTTTAAGGAACTGGTTGGCGATCTGTATAGCAGCTTCCATAACGCCGCCCGAATTGCCTCGCAGGTCAACGATCAGTTTTGTCATTCCTTTCCCCTTGAGCTCCCTGAGTCCTTTCATGAACTCCTCATATGTAGTTACGGCGAAGTTGTTGATGCGTATATACCCGGTATTGTTATTTGTCATATAAGCAACATCGACACTGTAGATGGGGATCTTGTCGCGGGTTATATTGAATGACAGAAGATCCTTAGCTCCTTTTCTGAGCACTTTTACCTTAACGACCGTACCCCTGGGACCCCTGAGCATGCCCAGAACGCTATTGTCGTCAATGTTTCTGCCTGCAACAAGCGAATCATTGACAAACAGTATCTTATCGCCCGCCAGCAGTCCGACCTTTTCAGATGGTCCGCCCGGGATAGTGGTGATGACCAGGATGGTGTCGGTAAGCATATTGAATGAAATGCCGATTCCATCGAAATTTCCTTCCAGCGGCTCATTTGCACGGGCAAGGTCTTGTGCAGGTATATAAACAGAATGGGGATCAAGCTTCTTAAGTATTGCCGGAATGGCAGCTTCAACCAGCTCTTTCCTGTTAACCGTATCGACATAATTTGATTCGATCACGTCCAGGATATTGCTCATCTTGTCGCTTTTTATCCTGATGCTCGATTTTTCAGCAACACTGCTTTTTCCGGGAATATATAAGCCGATGATAATACCTGCAGCCATTGCCACTGCAAGAACCAGCGGCAGGAAGATATTTCTCCGGGAGTTATTGTTGCTCATAGATGTCGTTTTCAGGATCGATATAGACCAGTTCAATTCCTGCACGCTTCAGCAGGTCAAGTCCGTCAGTGTTGTGGTACCTGTTGCAAAAGACAACCCTTCTGATCCCCGACTGGATGATGAGCTTGGCGCACTCCATGCATGGTGAAGTGGTTACATAGAGCGTGGCATCCTCGCTTGAATTATTCGACTTTGCAACCTTTGTTATGGCATTTGCCTCGGCATGAAGCACATAAGGTTTTGTCACATTGTTTTCATCTTCACAGATATTCTCAAAACCTGCCGGTGTCCCGTTATATCCGTCGGATATTATCATCTTGCCCTTAACGATAAGGGCGCCCACCTTCCTTCGGATGCAATATGAATTCCCGGCCCAGATGAGTGCCATTTCGAGATAACGCTTATCAAAAGCCTTCTGCTTCTCGCCGTAAGGTTTTATCGGGTCATTGCACGCCATTAAGTTTTTTACTTTAGATTTAAGCGCCCAAAGTTACTCATTTATATAAAACGGAGCCGCCGGCCGGCTGTTAAAAATTTATAAGAGCCGTTGATAACATTTTGTTTTTTCAAACGTTAATAGGGGTAGTGTTGTTTAATTTTGCAGATTATTGCATCCGGAATCTATTTCGGATAGAATAGCTTATAAACCAATAAGGAAGGTAAAAAATGAAAAAGACTATAGTTCTCCTGGCCGCTGCGCTTTTTTTCATAAATCTGTCAGCACAGGAAAAATTTACAGATTCCCGCGACGGGAACTCATACAGGACCGTTACCGTGGCAGGCGTTACCTGGATGGCTGAGAACCTGAAATATATTGTTCCGGGAAGTGAGAAGAACTATTTCGACAATGATCCCAACAATGCCCATTCATACGGAGTCCTGTACGACTGGAAGACAGCCGTTAAGGCTTGTCCCGATGGCTGGCGCCTTCCCTCGGGTGAAGAGTTCCGGACACTGGCGGGCAATTTTGAGGTTGATGAAGCATGGGCCGGGAAAGGTTCCGGTCCGGTTTCGTTCGATATAAGGCTGGGAGGAATGCAGGATCATGAGGGGACATTCACGGAGATGGATGAGAGCGCATATTTCTGGACCGCAACCGAATATAATGATAATGAGGCGGAGTATTTCTCCTACATCGTCCTTAACAGCCATCCCGTGGTAGATGTATCGCGTGAAAGCGATGTCCAGGATATCCACGGCTCCGAAAAGATCAACAAATACTCGGTCCGCTGCGTTAAGAACTGATCCTTAATGAGCTCCTTTGCAGACAGGATAATCAGTTTTTTCAAAGATCTTGATTTTACAGGACCGCTTCCTGAGGGAATAAGCGTTATGAATCCTTTCAGGGAGAATCCCGCGGTCTTTAAGACAGTCTTGCAATTTTACCGGAAATATTACAGCGACAACAGGAAGAGGCACCTGATACTCGGGATAAATCCCGGCCGGTTCGGGGCCGGTGCAACGGGTATCCCGTTTACCGATACATTCAGGCTTAAGGAGAAGTGCGGATTATCAATACCCGGACTGAAAACCCATGAAACCTCGTCGGTCTTCATTTATGAAATGATAGATAAATACGGGGGTCCTGAAAAGTTCTATGGTGATTTTTTCATCAGCTCGGTAAGCCCGCTCGGATTTACAGCCGGAAGCAAAACAGGAAGAGAGGTAAATTATAACTATTATGACAGCAAGGAGCTGACTGAAGCTGTTTATGATTTTATGATTGACTCAATAAGGAGACAGATGGAATTCGGCATTAATCGTGATGTCTGCTTTTGCCTCGGCACAGGTAAGAACTACCGGTTCCTTTCAAAACTGAACGAAGAACACAGATTCTTTGGTAAAATCGAGCCTCTTGAACATCCCAGGTTCATCATGCAGTACAGGTCAAAGTCAAAGCAAGATTACCTGAACATGTATGTCAGGAAACTTAAAAATCCTTGTAACCACAAAGAGCACTAATCCCGAGTACTCAGGAACGAAGGGCACAAAGGAGGTAATAATCAAATAATTTTTACAGGATTTGACTTTTATTTCTTGTTTTTATCAGAAATCATTCGTATATTTACTAAATACGTGCCTTAGTCACAAAACGGCACTGAAATGATCGTATTTTAGCAACTGTCAGGGCAAAAAACACTGTAAAATGGCACCTTCAAAGAGTTATAAATTCACAAAAGAGGACATAAAACTGGCAAGATTTGCCAAAGCGATGGCACATCCCGCAAGGATAGCCATACTGCGTCACCTTTCCTCGCTTGATACCTGCTGCTTCAACGAGGTCTCGAAGGAGATACCCCTGGCCGACTCAACGGTTTCACAGCATATGACCGAGCTTAAAGGAGCCGGACTTATCCAGGGAAGTTTTGAGCCCCCAAGGATCCAGTACTGTATAAACCAGGAAAACTGGAAGCTGGCAAGAAAACTCTTCAAGGAGCTCACGAAAACGGCAAAATCAGGGAAAGAGGGGTAGAAAGCGGGAGGTAATCACTAGTCTATTATATACCTATGAAAAAGGGAAATACCGGATTGCTTTTCATACTTGTTTTTATCGGATTGCTTATTATAGGTATCCGTGAAATTATTAACGGGAATAAGAATCTGATCTTAACTGACAGGGAGCTGATAACGCAGTCAGGAGTTTGTCCACCGTTCTTTCTTTTTGATGAGGATGGAACTATGATCGATCCCGTGCATGGGATCAATGCCGATAAACCTTATTCCCCAAAGCAGACATGCGGGAAATGCCACGATTATGAGAAGATAACCATGGGGTTCCATTTCCAGCAGGGGAAGGATGAGATTGCTTCAGGGATTCTTGCCCAAAGATATCAGTGGGTTTCCAATCCCGGTAATTACGGAGGGAACTGGTGCTCTCCTGCACCCCTTTATAATTACCTGTCGCCGAAGCAGAATTCTTCTGCAAAAGAGATGGATATGACATCGTTCACTTTCATCACAAACGGATGCGCCACCTGCCATCCGGGAGGAGGTCCCCTGGAATATGACCGCGAAGGATTCAGGTATGATAAGCATATGGATGAACTTGGATTTACGGCCGGAGGTACAAATAATTTTGACGGTGATTATTTCCAGGCTCACTGGAACCGTTCGGGAGTGATAGAGGCCGACTGCAATCTCTGCCACCTTCCGGAGTATGAATACAAAACCAGAAACGATCACCTGGCTAAATTCAATTTCAGATGGATGGCTACAGCCGGATCAGGCCTTGCAAGTGTCGAAGGTTCAGTAAAAGATACAGTCGAAGTCAATGTTAAATATAATCTGGCAAAATTTGGTACTGATGGCAAGATTTCAATGCACCTTGTCAGGGAACCGAGAAATGAAACATGTCTTAATTGTCACTCAAAGCCTCAGTGGAAGAAGCGGGGATCCTCCTTTACTGAATTTACGGATGTTCATATTGCAAAAGGACTGAAATGCGTCGACTGCCATGTTGCCGGCTCAATGGCCTCAGATGACAGGATAAAAGGGAAGGAAATTCATCAGTTCGGAAAGGGCGACGATCCGTCAGGATGGGTAAGGAACGACCTTGACAACACAATGAGGACATGCGCTGACTGCCATACTACAGGCTACCTGAATACTCCGGTCGCAAAACATCTCTGGCTTCCTGACCTCCATCTCGAAAAGCTTTCATGCCAGGCGTGTCACATCCCGCAGAGAAATGTTAAATCTGCACTGGTGCAGGCAAGCGATGTATACAATCCGGGCACAAAAATATCGCCTCCTCCGAAATATGTGTGGACATTCTACGACCAGGACATGAATTACTGGAACCATTACGGCGAGCTTGCGATGTTCACTGCAAAGGACCAGCCTTCGGATCCTTTTATACCTGAATATGCAAAATACAAGGGACAGATATTCCCTGTAAATGCTGTTCACAGCGCATGGCCCGGAATATATACCGAAGGCATGAAAGGGCTTGATCAGCCTAAACAAAGAGATATTTATAATATGTGGGTGATCCACAGGAAAGATAAATCGAAATACCCCGAATTGGCTAAAATCACAGACAATAATTCTGATACAATCCCTGAGGTTAACACTGCAGAAGAGATTGAGGCATTTATCAAATCAGTAACAGCTTATATGAACGACCAGGGATACGACCTGTCAGGCAGGAAGATCGTATGGGTAAATAACGACAGGGTGTATCTGTCAGGGAATAAATATGAAGTGCTTGACAAGGAATACTGGGAGTCGTCACCCTATGCCTCGGTTTACAAATACAGCCATGATGTATTTCCGGCCAATGCTGCACTGGGCACCACAGGTTGCGTTGAGTGCCATTCATACGGATCGGACATGTTCTACAGAAAGATTGTCAAATATCCGTTCGGGGATGATGGGAATCCTGTTATGCAGCCGCAGTACAAAAAGCTTAATATGAGCGGGTTCATGGTGGGGAGTTCAGTATTCAGGGAGCAGATCGTCAAAGCCATTGAGTATCCTGCTCTATTGTTCCTTTTACTGACTATCCTGGTTTCTGTTGCATGTTATGTAAATAAGAAACAGAATTTCTTTCCGGTCAGCTCAAATCTTCTTCTTGCAGTTTACGGGGTGCTGGCAGCAGGACTGGCATTTGTATATCTTAAACCTGATGTGAACAGTTACGTGCTGCCTGACAGGCTGGCTCTCGATGCAAATCATTTTATAATTACAGTCCTTGCATTGATTGCGGGAGTATACACCTGGCTAATGATGAAGAAAGAAAACCAGGCAGGCTCTCTCTTAGGAAAGCTCCAGGCATTTTCACTGATTCTGGCTCTTATATTAGGAGCACTGATGATGATCAAGTTTGATCTGATCTATCAGATAGTAAGAGTCGCCTATACTGTTTTTGATCTTTCAGTGGTATTCAGTATATGCATTTCGGTGATCTGGCTGATTAAAGACCAGTTCAGTGCTTTAGAAAAAGATGTGATAAATTGATAAAAAAATAGCCACCAAGCCACCAAGACACCAAGGCACCAAGGATCACCAAGTTATTCTTAATATTTCTTGGTGTAACTTGGAGTCTTGGAGCCTTGGTGGCAAAAAAATGATGCTAAAAAATACAATTCTATGAAACACTCAATAGGTTTTATCGGCGGCGGAAGAGTGACAAAGATCCTTCTGCAGGGTTTTAAGAACAGGAATGTGGAATTCAGCAGGATAGTCGTCACAGACACAAATTCTGAGGTACTTTCATAACTAACAGCTTTATTTGAGAAAATAAAACCATAATTATTAAAGGAAAGTTGGCAGTATGCAGTCACCAGTTGGCAAATATTGGTTTTTATACTGTCGTTGCCAACTGCCAACTGCCAACTGCCAACTGCCAACTGCCAACTGCCAACTGCCAACTAATATTTAGCGACATAATAAGTTTAACTTGACACTAGTAAGTTGAGGGTTCCTGGTTAAATAAGTGAGCCGTAGATAATTCCGGTAACCGTGGCCATTACAATTACCAGACTGACATAAACGATTGTTTTTTGTGTGCCTATTACCTTTCTTATTACCAGCATATTCGGCAAAGAAAGTGATGGCCCTGCAAGCAGAAGTGCAAGTGCGGGACCTTTACCCATTCCAGAAGCAATAAGTCCCTGAAGAATTGGCACTTCGGTCAGGGTGGCGAAATACATGAACGCACCTGCAACCGATGCAAAGAAGTTTGAAAACACAGAATTACCTCCAACCAGACCTGAAATCCATTCATTTGGTATTACTCCTGCAATTGTCCTGCCATCATGTGTTGAACCAAGCAGGAATCCTGCAGTAACCACTCCGATAGCAAGTAATGGAAGAATTTGTTTAGCAAAATCCCATGTTGCAATTGTCCATGCTTTATTTTCTTCATCCACCTTATCGAGGATTGTTATAACACTCAATGCAATTATCCCGACAAGCATTGGTACGAGAGACCTAAGTTTATCACTTTCAATCAGGTTATTTGACAGAATTACTGATGCAATTACTACAACTGCAGCTCCCAGTACCCATTGCCATTTAATCTTAAGGATTTTGATTAATGAGTAGCCGAGGACAAGACTGAAAAAACCGGTGATCCACCATTTATAATACCATAGATAGTACCATGTGCTTGCGGTATCACCTTCGGCAGGTTTTCCCCAGTTGGCAAAAACAAGGATAAGAACCAGAGTAAAAAAATGGAGTGATGTCTGCCACATCGGTCTCTTCTCCGGCGGCGGAACAATATTCATCAGTTCTTCTCTTTTGGCTTTCTCCTCCTTTCGATAGATCAGGGACATCAGCATTCCAATTATGACACTAAATGATACTGCCCCTATAACCCTGGCAACACCCATTTCAAATCCAAGTATGCGGGCAGTTAATATTATCGCAAGAATATTAATGGCGGGACCCGAATACAGAAAGGCAATTGCCGGACCAAGACCTGCACCTCTCTTATGGATGCTGGAAAACAATGGAAGGATAGTACATGAACAAACCGCAAGGATTGTCCCGGAAACGGCTGCTACAGTATATGCTACCCATTTTTTAGCCTGGGCGCCGAAATACTTCAGAACAGAGGCCTGGCTGACGAAGACAGAGATAACACCTGCAATAAAGAACGCTGGCAGAAGGCAAAGAATAACATGCTCCTGTGCATACCATTTTACGAGGTCAAGTGTTGCAACTATTGCAGTATTGAAACGTGAACTTTCAATCGGCAGAAAGAAAGCAAATGCAAAAATTGCAATAATCCAGAAGAGTATCTTTAATTCTTTTTTAAGCTCCATGTTAATTTGAAAATTTGAAAATGAGATAATTTGAAAATAATTTCAATGATTCAATCCTCTGCAATCCGAAATCCAAAATACGAATTCCGAAATCAAAAGAACACCCTTATTATATAATAGACCCCGACAGCAATAAACAGAACAGCTATGATCCGCCTGAACCAGAGTTCAAATGATTTGATCTTGTTATAGATATTTCCTATTCCTGATACCGAAAAAGCCAGGATCCAGGCAATGATAATCACCGGAATCCCTGTAGCAATTGCGAATACTAATGGTAGATATAATCCTGAAGGACTTGCAATAGACATAGGTACAAGCATACCAAAGTACAGGACACCGCTATAAGGGCAGAAGGCAAGTGCAAAAACCAGTCCGAGTAAAACAGCATCAATATATCTCCACTTCTTTCTGTTCTGTAATCCTGATGTCAGCCTGCTGAA
>JBFYPG010000193.1:0-16211 GCA_041303415.1 Bacteroidales bacterium | reverse complement strand
CTTTATGCATAATTCATAAATTGAAGTACAAAATTAGTGAATTCTGTCTATTTATTAGACACTTTGATATAAATTTTAGAAAATCCCGTCAAAGAATGCAGAGACCGGATATGGACCTGTATTATTCGTTTCTCAGATTATCTGAAGGATTCACACGTGCTGTTTTGTTTACAATGAATCCAATTGTAATGATTGTCATAAGCAGCACAAAAAGAAATGGTAAAATAAAGTCCCATGAAGTTATTCTGAGCCTCACCTCGAAAGTATCAAGCCACCCTGCGATCCAGTAATAACTTATCGGCGCTGCTATAAGAAATGCTAATGAGGTAATTATTAAAAAATCTCTTGAAAAGAGAAAAATAATATTGTACACATCAGATCCCATCACCCTTCTGATACTTATCTCTCTGTTCTTTTGAATCATCAGATATGAAGTCAGTCCGAAAACTCCAAGACAGGTAATTATTATGGAGAGCAGTGCAAATATGCCGAACAGATTGCCAAGAAGCTTTTCATTCCTGTATTGCTGATCGTAATAATCTTCAAGAAAGAAATAATCCAGGGGATTATCAGGGAAGAACTCATTAAATTTTTCCCTGACCATATTGATGGTAACATTTTCATTCCCGGGTAATATCTGCATTAAAAAGAATCCTCTTACATCCCGGCCATGGGGCATGAACCTGAAAATATGAGGTTCAAATGCCTCTTTTGGGGATTGCTGACAATAATCTTTCACCACACCTACAACAGTATAGATGTTGTCCCAGTAATTTACCTTTTTATTGATTGCCTCTGAAGGTGACTCAAATTCCATCCACCTGGCAGCTTTTTCATTCAGGATAAGTGAAGATGAATCGGAGAAACTCCTGCTGAAGTTTCTACCGGCAATTATTCTTGCCCCCAGCAGATCGAGATAATCATAATCGATACCTATTATCTGATAGTTCTTGCTTTGATCAGATCCTACTCTGAAAATTCCTCCAGCATCCCATAATATCTGGCGACCCGGAACTTCTGTACCGACACTGAATTTCGTAATTACCCGGTTATTAACCAATTCTTCCTTAAATGTAATAAGCCTTGGCCCGAATGATCGATCCCTTACACGCGGTGCCCTGACTACCAGGATATCTTTAATGGAAATCCCTTTGTACTGCCTTTGAATAAACCTGTTCTGTCTGGATACAAGGAGAGTGCAAGTTACCAGTGAGATCGCCATCAGCATCTGGAATGCCACAAGTGCCTTTCGAACAAAAATACCGCTTTTGGAATGGGAATAATTCCCCTGTATTATTTTTGAGCTTTTAATGGATGTAATGACAAAAACCGGGTAAATTCCTGAAATTATGACACTTGAGATTAGCAGCAATATTATTGTGAGCAGGAACCAGGTCTCTTTCCAGAAGTTGAAGTCGGATGGTATGCCTGTAAAGTTCTGAAAAAGGGGTCTCAATATCAGTATTAGAAATAATGACAGAGAAAATGCTGCCAGGTTGATCAGTAGCGTTTCAATTAAGAACTGTCCGATCAGCTGGACCCTGGAGGCTCCGGCAATCTTGCTTAAACCCACCTGTTTTGCACGGGTAAGAGCTCTTGCAGTTGTGATGTTTATATAGTTTACCCATGCAATTATCAAAATAAAAAAGGCAACTATATTAAGGATTATCACGGTATTGTTATTACCGTTGACCTCCATCTCCTGCATGTAGTGTGATTTCAGATGAATTTCCTTAAGAGGCTGAACCTTAAGATCACATGTGAGCTTATAAGATCTTAGAGCTTCACCAAAATCTCTTTCGACCAGGTCCTTCAGCTTCTCCTCAAATTCTTCAGGAGATGCCCCCGGATTAAGGATGAAATAGGTGAAGAATCCCGTATCTCCCCAGGAGCCTTCAATATCCGGCCCATAGTGAGTGATCAGATCTGGCCATGACAGAATTATGTCGAGATTCAGATGGGAGTTATCGGGAATATCACGGAAGATGCCTGTGATCACAAAACTCATCTCTTTATCGACGCTTATTGTCTGCCCCATCGGATTACTTTGTCCGAAATATTTTTTTGAATAAGATTCTGAGATGAAAGCACAGTTTGCTGAGGAAATACCGTTAGCAGGATTTCCAGAAATAAATTCTATATCAAATATATCAAATAGCCGGGGTTCAGCGAAATACATTCTTTCCTCATAGAATTTGCGGTCTCCGAAGATCACCGTTGCCCTGTACCTGAAAATCCTCGCTATCTCTTTAACTTCGGGATAGAGTTCCCGGATCCTTATAGCTGCAGGAGGGCAGCAGGAAGCAAATTTTACAGATTCACCTTCAGCACTCGATCGTTCGTATCTTAACCTGTATATGCCGTCGTAGTTCTTATGGAAAGTATCAAAACTTTTTTCATACTTAATATACAGTAATATAAAGAGGAAGGCAGTTATCGCTGTGGTCAGTCCGATGATATTAATCAGGGAGAACAATCCATTGCTTAAGATATTTCTTAAAGCGATCTTAATTGGATATGGTCTCATAATTGAAAAGTAATATCGGAATTTGTTGACTGGAATCTTTATTTGCAGATTAACAATCAGGTATAAATATAAAAAGAAGATAAAAAAAACTCAATAAGTTGCATCATTTCTTCAATAATTCTGTCTTTTATAAAAAGAAACAAGGAAGCCAGAGAAAACACAATTGTATCCGGCCCTGTTAAAAAAAGAGAACCATGACAGTAAAATTATATCCAAACGAAGTTGTTCTGAATGCCGGTGATACTAACCAGGTTATTGATGATCAGAAAGTTGATGGAAAACTTATAGTAACCAACCAGCGTATATATTTCAGATCCCTTAACGAGCAGCTTTCGCACCTCAATTTTGAAATACTTTTCGAAAACATTCTTGAGGTGATCTTCTATAATAAAAATTTGTTCCTTGTCAAAGGGCTGACTGTTGTAACAAGGAACGGCAAAAACCACATGTTTCCACTGAAGAAGAGGGATGAGATCGGGCAACTGATCAATAAGATGTATTGACTTCCTTTGTGCTCTTTGTGAGTTTACTTTGTGTTCTTTGTGGTTAATCTTTTTTCTTAACCACGAAGAGCACGAAGTTCACACGAAGGACACAAAGGATTGCCATTACTACTCATACCTGAGCGATTCCACAGGATTTCTCATTGCAGCCCTTGTTATTTTGATACTTATTGTCAGAGCAGTGGCAACTGCCATAATGAGTACTGAAACAAGGAGTATTCCGGCGCTGATATTCACGAAATAATCCCAGATGCTGTCAAGGAGCTGAAGTGACATGAAATATCCGCCGGCACAGCCCAGTGCAGACGCGATCAGAAGGACAATCAGATACTTCCTGCTCACAATATACATGATAGCCGAGACGGGGGCTCCCTGTATTTTCCTTATTCCAACCTCTTTAGTTCGTTTAATGATATCAAGTGAGACCATATTATACATTCCGATCAATGATAGAATTGTGGCAATTATGGCAAGGAATACAACTACTTTTAGAATGCTGTTGTTTATATCCTTCTCTTCCTGGAGCAGCTCTTCCTGGAATCTCCCGCCGAATATCTGGTTTGTCCCCATACTTTTCCACTTCTGACTCATAAAGTCGAGAACACCGGGAAGGTCTTCGGTATTTGCCCTGACAACCAATACATTAAACTGGCGATCGTCCCTTACTCTTAGCATTGCAGGTTCTATTGCATTCCATACACCGCTTATGTAAAAATCCTCTACTACACCAATAACATTGAGAGTTGTTGTATCGTACAGTGTTACAGTTTTACCGACAGCATCGCTCCAGCCAAAATCCTTCACCAGTTTTTCATTAACTATAATCGAATTGTTTGTCCTGTCGGCTTCTGCCCTGGTCCGGTCAGAAAACCTCCCTGACAGCAGGCTTAATCCAATTACCTGGGCATATTCCGGGCCTATATCCATTACATCAACTTCAAGCTGCTTTTCAGCATCCTTGATCGGTCTGCGGTAATTTCCCCATCCGAGATGATGGAAAGTCCCATCTGCAGCAATTATTTTAGGATTATTTAATAATTCGTTCTGAAAGGGTATGTACAGGTCGGTTGTTATCGGAACAACAATCAGCTTGTCTTTATCGTAGCCAAGGTCTAAAGTTCTCTGATAGTCTGAATTCCGCACGAATACTATCCCCATTACAAGCGACATTACAGAAATCGTAAACTGGAGCGTCAGAAGAATTGATGAGAGCTTGCCTGATCCTCTGAAGGTGGTTGTACCCCTGAAGATATAGACCGGGCTGAAACCGCTGATATATAAAGCCGGGTAAACACCTGAAAGGAACCCTGTAAATATAAGCAGCAAGGGAAGAAATATCCAGAATACCCTGTACTGGCTGAAGGTAAGTTCAATTGACATATATGCCCACAGATTGCTGTAAGCTGGTACAAGAACGGATCCAAAAGCAATTCCGACAAGCAGTGCCACCAGGCAAATAATAAGTGTTTCAAACATGAACTGAGTGACAAGTTGTCGTTTCTGACCTCCGAAAGTCTTTCTTAATCCTATCTCCCTGAGTCTTTTGCTGAAAGCGGATATTGATGTGTTCGCAAAATTAAAACATGCTATCAGCAGGATGAAGATCGCCATTACCGGTGGTGCAATAAGAGCAGCAGGATGTAATGACGGGAAAAGACCTGATGACCAGGTATTCCTGGTGTTGGATCCCACATCTTTTAATGAAATGAGTGAAAACCTGTTTATCCGGAAATCCTCCCTTGCCCTGTTCTGGACAGGAAGATAGTCTTTCAGTGAATTTGATATGGAAGTTAAAAGAGACTTGTCCTTTACCTGGATAAAGAGCGCTGTTGTCCAGAGCTTCCAGTTTGAATCATCAACACTCCACATGCTCAGGAAATTCCTGTAATCACTAATAATATCAATCCTGAAACTGGAATTGTCTGGAAAATCCCTGAATACGGCACTAATGGTGTATGGGAATTCCTTATTCTGATCATTGACAATTGAAACCGGTTTGCCGACAGGATACTCATCGCCAAACAGTGTTTTGGCCATTGTTTCGCTTATTAAAATATTACCTGTGCCGGGTATCGTTTTTGTATCTCCGTGAACTGAAGGGAAGGTAAATATCTCCAGGAATTCCGGATCGACAAATGAGACCTGAGCAGGGAAAATGTCATCGCCTATCTTTACCGGAGAGCTTGTCCGCTGCAGTCTTGCTGCTCTCAGGACGCCAGGTATATCCTTTTTGATCTGAAGACCCAGGGTTGAAGGTGCAAGACCATATTCCTGCTCCCTTCCCTGCATGTCACGATAGCAGTTGACCCTGTATATTTCGTTGAAATTCTCATGGGTCCTGTCGAATTCATAGTTGAACATGTTGTTGAAGAAAGCAACTATGCAGACTGCCAGTCCAAGCCCAAGTCCCACAATGTTGATGAGAGTGAATATCTTGTTCTTCAGCAGGTTCCTGAAGGTGACAAGGAGATAGTTTTTAAGCATAGAGAATTTAACTATTCGTACTTAAGTGACTGGGCAGGATTAATACTGGCTGCTTTAAGAATCCGGAAGCTGATTGTTACCAGTGCAATTCCAAGGGCAATAATCAGACCTATAAGGAAGCTAAAGGCACCCGGATCGATCCTGTAATAGAAATTCTCCAGCCATCTTTTGGCTATAAAATAGACAAGAGGCCAGGAGATCAGTGCTGAAACCGTGACAAGAACTATGATCTCCCTTGATATCACAAAATAGATACCGGTAACAGATGAGCCCATCGCCTTTCTCACCCCTATCTCCTTTGTCCGCTGCTCAACAGTAAATGATGTGAGCCCGAACAGTCCGAGGGCAGCGATGAAGATTGCCAGAATTGAGAATATCACGGCAAGCTGCGCATTCTGCTTTTCCTGTTTGTACATCTGTTCAAAATCCTCATCAAGAAAGTAATACTGCATGGGATCGTTCGAGGTGAACTCTTTCCACCTGCTTTCAATTTCCGTTATGGTACTCTGATAATTCTGCGCTGAGAGCTTCACTGTAATGTAGCCCCATAGATTTTCATCACCCTTGCAAAGGAATATATGTGGTTTAATTGGGTTCCTCAGGGATTCAAAGTTGAAGTTTTTTACAATACCAATTACCTGTAAATATCTGAATTGCCCTGTCTCACTGGGCAACATGAACCGGGTCTTTGAAATATCGGTGATCCCGAACTCTTTGGCAGCACTTTCATTTATGATGCAGGCATCGTGGTCGGTAGTGAATGTTTTGTCAAAGTTCCTTCCTTCTGCTAGCTTCATTTCGTAGGTATCGATAAAATCATAATCAACCCAGCCGCTAACCATGAGGAACGATTCATCCTTCCTTCCTTCAAGGCCGTATCCGTTATTGTTGTTTATCCTGCCGGGTACTGATGTTGAACTGGTAATATTAACAACTCCGGGGATCTCCCTTACAGAGTTCTTAAATGCTTCAACCCTGGACTCAAGGGATTGTGCCCTGTTTATCACCAGAATCTGCTCCTTATTGAACCCTACGTCCTTATTAAGCATGAAAAAGATCTGCCTGTACATAACTGCAGTTGCTGTTATGAGAAGAATTGACACTGCAAACTGGAATACAACAAGCACCCTTCTTATCCCGCCATTCCTGGAATTCCCTTTCACATTGCCTTTAAGCACCTCAACAGGATTGAAAGAAGAGAGGAAAAATGCCGGGTATGTTCCTGAGAGGAGGCCTACAAGAACAGTAAATAACAGCAACCCGGGTATTGTGTACCACTGTGCGAGAAGGTTCAGATTAAGCCGTGTTCCGAGCAGATTGTTGAAATATGGCAGTGTCAGCCAGATGATTATAAGCGCAAGTATAAGGGCTGCAAATGCAAGCAGAAACGATTCGGAAAGAAACTGTGATATCAGCATGCCTCTTGTGGATCCGCCGACTTTCTTTACCCCTACTTCCTTGGCCCTTCTTGTTGCCTGGGCTGTTGCCAGGTTCATGAAATTTATTGCGGCTATAAGGACAATGAGAATAGCAATACTGCCGAATATATAAAGGTATTTCGGATCGGCAGCCGGCTTGAACTCCTGCGAAATTGAAGGGTCGAGGTGAATATCAGTCAGGTTCTGAAGAAAATAACTGTACTTGTTGCCCTGATTATAGAAATCTTCTATTGATATTCCCATCAGCCTCTGCAATTCTGGTCCAACATATTTCTCAAGCATTGGCGGTATCTTTTCTGAGACTGTCTGTGAGTTAGTGTTGGGTTTGAGTAGAAGGTAAGTGCTGAAGCTGTTGCTCAGCCAGAATGTGCTGTTTGCAACAGGCATGGTAACGAAAGAAACAAGTATATGTGCATCAAAATGGGATTTATCAGGAACATCGGCCATAAGACCCGTTATGACATACTCGACGGTGTCATCCCCAAGCTTGATCGTTTTGTCAATCGGATCTTCATTCCCGAATATTTTTTTTGCCATGGATTCAGTGATCACAGCTTCATGAGGAGCGTTAAGCTGGTTATCGGGATCACCCTTAATAAGGGGGATTGAAAAAAAGTCAAAAAATGTAGAATCTGAGGCGACTATATCATCGTCAGTAAATGTCTGATCCTTGTATTCGACAACCATCGGACCCCAGTTCTGCATTCTGACGAAATTTTCAACCTCCGGGAATTCTTTTGCCATCGTAGGACCAATTGGTGCACAGGTATAGGCTCCGGTTATTTCCTGTCCCCCTATCTTCCCGTTCAATACGATCCTGAAGATCCTATCCTTCTTCAGATTGAATTTGTCATATCCGGCTTCATTGATTACGTACAGAGCAATGAGCAAACTGCATGCGATGCCTATTGCCAGGCCGAGAATATTTATTATGATGTATGACCGCTGCCTTTTAAATGAGCGGATGGTGTACTTAAATAAATTATTGAACATATTCAGGTTTAAGTTTAAGTGTAGTTGTGTATTATCAAATTTATGCTATTTATTCGACTTTAAGCGCTTCAGCGGGATTTATAACAGAGGCTTTGAATGCCTGGAAACTGACCGTTATCAAGGCAATTAACAGAGCTCCGGCTGCTATCCCGGCAAAAACGAAAATGCTGAGATCGATCCGGCTGGCAAATTGCTTAAGAAGATTCTCAACGAATATCCATCCGGCCGGAAGCGCTATGACCAGTGATATAAGAATGAGTACCATAAACTCTTTCACCATTGTAAAGAGAATGGTCATAGTACTGGCTCCCATAACTTTTCTGATGCCAATTTCGTTTGTTCTTCTTTCCGTTGAATATGCAGACAATCCATAGAGACCAAGACAGGCAATTATCACAGCCAGGATTGTAAAGTATTTTAACAGCTTTGTGAGACGCATCTGGGTATTGAACAGCCTGTTATAGTCTTCATCGATAAAGAAGTAGTCGAAAGGATATTCCGGAATTACCCTGTTCCACACTTCTCCGGCTTTTTTGAGCGCTTCAGCTTTATTGCCGGAGGATAATCTGATAAGTATGTAACTGAGATATTGTGGTCCTGCCAGGGCAAAAGCAATTGGCTCCACAGGCTGATCGGCTCCCTTGAAGTGAAAGTTCTTCAGGACTCCGACGATCCTTCCGTTAAGGCCCATGAAACTGAAGCTCATTCCAACCGCATCATCAACCCCCATTATCTTAACAACCTCCTCATTTACAAGGAAATTGCCGGTAGTATCCGCAGCAAAATCAGAGGGGTATTCCCTGGAGAAGCCTCTTCCCGATCTAAGCTCCATCTTCATCGTTTCAAGATAATCGTAATCAACTGCATTGGTGCCGATCAGCACCCGTTTTTCGGGATCCCTTCCCTCCCAGTCGGCGCCTCCGGAATTGCTTCCGATCCTCACCGGATTGCTTCTTGCTGCCGTAACACCTTCAATAAGTGTCTCCTTCTGAAGTTCTTCCTTAAGAGAGTAATACTTTGGCAGCATATCTCCCATCATAGGAATGCATATAAGGTTTTCCTTTTCAAAACCCAGATCCTTGTCCTGCAGATACTTCAGCTGCTTAAACATGAAGATGGCAACAACAGCAATGAGTATTGAAAGAATGAACTGAATAACGACAAGGATCTGTCGCAGTCTGCCGTTTCCCTTGCCTGAAAATGTCTCTCCTTTAAGGATAAGTGCCGGTTTGAATGAAGAGAGATAGAGGGCCGGATAAATGCCTGAAATTATGCCCGCAGCAAGTCCGACAGCAATAACGCTGACAATGAACCTCGCCTGCAGGAGATCCCTGATACTGAAGTTTTTTCCGGTTATGTTATCAAAAAGAGGAAGCGCCAGGCCCACAAGAAGCAGGGCAAAAAGCATTGCTATCAGAACAAGGAAAAGTGATTCTGTCATGAACTGGTTCACAAGGGTATTTCTGCCGGCACCTGCGACTTTTTTGATTCCGATCTCCTTTGAACGTCCCGAAGCTTTGGCTGTAGAGAGATTGATGAAATTAAAACAGGCAATAAGAAGGACAAATACTGCGATGAGTGAAAATATATAAATTACTATCACCGGCCCCCTGCTGATCTCATAGCCAAACTGCGCATGAAGATGAATATCGAGAAGAGGGAAAAGCAGATACTTTGTGGTTGTTTGCGGCAGATACTCAAGCACCACATCTGTGAGCTTCTTATTTACAGCATCAATATTGGATCCTTTTTCAAGTACAACATAGGTATAAATTGAGTTATTACCCCATGAATCACTTATTGCGCCAATCTCCGAAAGAAATGAATATGGTATTACTCCTTCAAAAGTAAACATTGAATTTCCGGGCAGGTCTTTCATGACCCCTGTTACCGTAAACTGCATTTTATTTTCGAGTGTCAGTGTTTTTCCAACCGGATTGATATCTCCGAAATATTTCTTTGCCAGCTTTTCAGTCAGAACAATTGAATGAGGCTCGCTTAGTGCAGTTTCCGGATCACCAAGAATCATCGGGAGGGTAAATACTTTGAAAAGGCCTGAGTCAGAAGCCACTATTGACCCTTCAAAGAAAACTGTCTCTCCCTGGCGGAACAGGATCCTGGGAAGGCGGTTAATACGGGTCTGTTCCACAATTTCAGGAATTTTTTCTTTCCAGACAGGTCCGCTCGGATGCGGTGTAACGGTCACATGATATCTTTCTCCGGAGTAGAACTGATCCTCCTCCACCCTGTAAATATTTTCAGCATTCCTGTTGAAATTTTCGTAGCTGAGCTCATCCTGGATCCAAAGAATTATTAACAATGACGCAGCGAGCCCGATTGCAAGCCCGATAATATTAATAATAGCAAATCCTTTGTGTTTCAGTATGTTCCGGAAGGTGAGGCGCAAATAACTGTTAAGCATTGTGTCAGAATTGGAACCACTTTAAGGACGTTTGATTGCTATGAATGTTGCATTCCGAAAAAAAATAAGTCTTTATACAGACATAAGGCGTCAGGCGTCAGGTGTGATTTTAACATAGTGCCTGTTGCCTGTCGCCTGTAGCCTGTAGCCTTTTGTTATGTTAATATAAGGTTAATCTTTGCTTATGCGGATGTCCAGTGTAAAAATATCTAATACATTTATTGAATATTAACCAACCTAATAATTAAGAAATGTTTAAGAACCTTCTCAAAACTGCTGTGCGTCATATACGTAAGCACTTAGGATACAGTCTTTTGAATGTCCTTGGCCTGACGATAGGAATTACGAGCGCACTTTTCCTTATTATGTATGTATCGGATGAGGTGAGCTACGACCGGTATCACGACAATGCTGACAGGATCTACCGGGTTTCTTCAAAGATCACTGAAACGGATGACCAGTTCACCTGGAACGTCGGGCAGATACCAATGGGGCCGCAGGTGGTTCAGGATTATCCCGAGGTAGAGTCGTTTGTCAGATTCATTAATATGCCGCGGGCACTTTACAAGTTTGAGGACAAGGAATATGTTGAAGAAAACTTCTTTTATGCTGACTCTACACTCTTTGACATTTTTACATACAAGGTGATCAGGGGCGAAGTAAGATCGGCGGTCAGGGATCCGAACAAGATAGTTCTTACCGAAACCGCTGCTGCAAGGTATTTCGGCGACGGCGACCCGGTTGGCAAAACCCTGACATCAGGCGAAGATGCTTTCGAAGTCACAGGGGTAATTGAGGATGTTCCTGACAATTCTCATTTCAGGTTTGAAGCAGTATCTGCAAGGAACAATCTTCCAAAGCAGCTCGGCACATGGGGAAATTTCGGTGTTTTTACCTATCTCCTCCTGCCGGCAGAACTGGATGCAGAAGCATTCGAAACAAAGATACAGGGTATGTATGATGCTCATATGAAAACGATATTTGAGCCTCTTAAAATCAAAATTGAATATATCCTGGAACCTATCACGAAAATACACCTGTATTCGACAAATCCAAATGAACCTGAACCCACGGGCAGTATCACCTATGTTATTATTTTTGGTATTGTCGCACTGTTCTTAGTGCTGATTGCGGCAATGAATTATATGAATCTTGCAACGGCCCGTTCAGCAAGCCGTGCCCGTGAGGTAGGATTACGAAAAGTTGTCGGATCAAGGCGCGGAACGCTTGTTGCACAGTTCCTGTCAGAGTCCGTCGTTCTGACAATTATATCATTGATAATAAGTATTGTATTATTGATAATCCTTCTTCCAAAGTTCAACAATCTTGCCGGAAAAACATTTGATCTTTCTGTTCTTTACAGTCCTGTTGTGATAATATCACTCCTCGGGATAATACTTGTAGCCGGTATCTTCGGAGGCAGCTATCCTGCTTTCTTCCTTTCAAAGTTCAGTCCTGTAACCGTACTTAAGGGTGAAATAACACAGGGTTCAGCAGGAAGTCTTTTCCGTAAGATCCTTGTCGTGATCCAGTTTACAATCTCTGTCGCAATGATCGTATGTACAATGGTAGTTTTCAGGCAGCTGAATTACCTTAAGAACAAAGACCAGGGATTTAACCAGGAAAATGTTCTTTCCCTTCAGCTTAACAGGGGAATGGTGAACAAGTATCCTGTTCTCAAAATGGCTCTTCAGGAAAACAATGATATAAGGTATGTTACATCAACAAATACAGCGATTGGGGAAGGATCAGGCAAGGTTATCTTCAGTATGGAAACTGACCAGGGGATGGCTCAGCGGGGGATTAATTTTGCAGTTGTCGATCATGATTTTGTTGAAACCCTCGGTATAACTATAATAAATGGCCGTGATTTTGATAAGGAGATGCCTTCGGATACTCTATTTTCAGTTGTGGTTAATGAGACTCTGGCGAACAGGCTGGGATGGGCTGATGCAATAGGCAAAAAGGTTCAGCTGGGAGACGGAGCACAGATTAACGCGAAAGTCATAGGAGTAATGAAGGATTATCACCAGACAGGGATGTACAATGAGATTGAATCACTTATGCTTGTATGGCGCGAACGTAATAACATAGTTTACATAAAGCTAAGCGGAAGTAACACAGAGCAGACCTTAAGCTTTATCGAAAGCAAGTGGAAAGAGGTTTTCCCGGATCAACCCTTTACTTATACTTTCCTCTCAGAGAGGTTTAATAATCAGTTTGAAGCAGATGAAAATAGAGGCTTTATCTTCACCATTTTCACAATCCTTGCCATAATTATTGCATGCCTTGGATTATTCGGACTTGCTTCATATATGGTTGAGCAGAGAACAAAGGAAATTGGTATAAGAAAGGTCTTTGGGGCTGATGAGGGAGTTATTGTACGGCTGGTATTAAAAGACTTCCTTGTGCTTATTGCAATTTCAATTGTAATAGCTGTGCCTGCTGCATATTACATCATGAGCAACTGGCTGGAGAATTATGTTTACAGAACAAAGATCGGAGTTATGTTATTGATCATTGCAGCACTCATAACAGTTGTAATAACTTTAATTACAATAAGCTTCAAGGCATACCAGGCTTCAATACTCAATCCGGCTGCCTCAATAAAAACGGAATAAAAAACCACGGAGTAACACGGAGCATTACGGAGTTTCACTGCTTTAAAACCGTGTAACTCCGTCTTTACCCCGTGCAACTCCGTGTTAAAATCTTTTATTCCTCGATAATCGCCACATCCCATGGCTTAAGGCTGACAGCTTCTCCCCTCTTCAAGGGAGTGTTTGTAAGCAGGTTTGTACCTTTATTGAAGTTATAGGTAACCACCATTTCCGTTCCGGAATAATTAAGGAAGTACCTGATGGTTTTTCCCTGATCGTTGGTTCCCTGCCTGATCACAAGCGGATAAGTAATGTGTGTTTGAGGGTCAATCAGTTTTATCTCAGTTGCCTTGTTCATGACGATCACTGATTGAATCTCATCTGAAACAACACAACCTTCATAGATAAGGGAGCCTTTTCCGTATCTGTTTTCAGTTATTGCAGGATATCTGCCGAAGAACGGATCGTCGTATGAAGCGAGTGGTTTTGCTGTTCCCGGTACGAGGAATTCTACCCAGGTTGACGCTATGTTCTTTTCCTGGCCAACCTTAAAAGGATCATCCTTAAGGGGGATAGGCGATACAACTGAAAATTCCTGGTATGTGAATCCGCATGCATCACGAAGAGGTCCGGGCGCCAACACATGTCGGACAACAGAATTCTCATCGCAGAAACCGCTTTTTATTGACATTATCACATGACCGCCGTTCCTGACAAAATCTGATATCTTCGTCAGCAGCTCGTCGCTTGCGACATATAACGGAGGGACAAACAGCAGGTTGTAGCCTGTGAAATCGGCATTCTCGGCAAGTACAAAATCAACCCCGATATTATTACGGAACGCCGCCCTGTGCATCTGACGCATCACTTCCATGTACACATTGCCGTCCTTTACGGGCATATAGCTGATGCCGAAATCCGATGCGCGGCTGTAAAGAATAGCAGCCCTGTTTTTTATTTTCAGGTTCACAAGCTTAGTACCGATTTTTTGAAGTTCATGAGCAGTTATGCTAACCTCGTTGTAGAACCTGTTTGGCTCAAGGTCGTGTCCCAGAACTCCTTTCCAGTATGTTTCCTGCCCGTAGTGAAGCGAATGCCAGTGCCAGTATTCGACCATGTTTGCGCCGACGGCAAGATGAGAGTACACAAACAACCTTCCCTGTCCGTCAAAGGGAGGTGTTTGTCCCCTTGCATCCCAGCCTATAGTCTGGGCATTGGTTTCGGTTACGAGATGGTTATTCTTCTTAAGGCTCCTGTAGAAATCATCTGCCCACATAACATCTTCTCCGGTAACGCTGTTCTGGCTGCCATGATATACGTTCAGCGAGGGCATATCCAGTTTCCTTGATGCAGCAAGCTGATCAAGTGTTGTAAGCGAGGGCATGAAACAATGAGTAATGAATTGTTCAGGGCGTATATATTCGCTTACGATCTCTGCCTGCCAGGTGAGATAGTCGGCTACCGCCTTTTGTCCGAACATATCCCATTCGAGTTTATATGAAGGATTTGTTGCATTGTGCCGTGTCGGGAACTCGTCCCAGTCATTGAGTGTCATTCCCCAGTAGTTCAGGCCCCAGAGTTTGTTCAGAGTATCGGTGGTCACATATTTATCTTTGAGGTAATTCACGAATCCCCTGAACCAGTCATCGTTGGCAGCTCCGTATGTACCTGTCTCATTATCAACCTGGTATCCGATTATTCCCGGGTGTTTAGCGTAGTGTTCCATCAGTTTCCTGATGATGCGCTCTGAATAGAAAAGGTAGACAGGGCTCCGGATGTTGAAATTCTGGCGGATGCCATAACTGCTTTTTGTGCCGTTGAGCCGCTCAACAAATATTTCAGGATGTTTGTGGGCAAGCCATGCCGGGATCGAATATGTAGGTGTCCCGAGAATTACCTTTATGCCTGCCTGGTGCATCTTATCGATTATCCTGTCCATCCAGGCAAATTCAAATCTTCCCTCTTCAGGTTCAAAGAGGCTCCAGGTCGATTCGCCGACTCTGACCACATTTATTCCGGCATCCTTCATCATCTGAATGTCCTTGTCAAGGCGTTCGTAGGGCATATATTCATGGTAATATGCCACACCATAGAGAACAGTACTGAATTTAGGATCCTGTGCAGATATGGGGAGCACAGAGGCCATCAGGAAAGAGATAACGATGAATCGATTCATAATTCTTGAATATAATTTAATGTCCCAAAATAGGTAAAATATTCCAACGATAATCAGCTCTTAAAGCTAACAAGTAAGGAAATGATACCTGTCAGATTATGATTCCCATGATGCATATATCATCGATCTGGCTGTATGCCTGTTTAGTTCTTGGATCTGTAAATGCCTGCCATTTGTCGATATTCTCCTCCAGCAGCCTTTTCTGGTCTTTCATTTCCGGTGTAATAGTCTCCATTAAAATGCTCACAAGAGCTTTATTGGTAAATTTTTTACCTGATGGTCCGCCAAACTGGTCAACAATGCCATCAGAGAACATGTAGAGCCTGTCTTCTTTTTGCAGGTTTGCGCTACGGCGCTTAAATGGCTCCATTGTATCAAATATGGAAATTGGCATTCTGTCACCTCTCAATTCATATAGAATATGATCTTCATTTTCAAATTGTCTGTCAGATGATATAGAATCTTTGTCTTTCTTCCTGATTATGTAAAGAGGATTATTGGCGCCTGCAAATTCAAGTTCAGCGGTTTCCTTATTGAAAACGCATATGGCTATATCCATCCCGTCTTTCTGCTCGCCTCTCAATCCTTTCTGCTTCAGGGATTCAATAATCATATTTCTTACCTTGTTAAGGATCTTATCAGGGTGAAATACTTTTTCCTTGATAACAACCTCATTCAGAAATGAAATACACAGCATGCTCATGAACGCTCCCGGGACTCCGTGCCCTGTGCAATCGGCAACGCAAAAAATTACGTAGTGGCTGCAGACATTTGTCCAGTAAAAATCACCGCTTACTATGTCTTTTGGCCTGTATATCACAAAATGATCACCAAGCCATGACTGGACAAAATCGTCTGACGGCAATACAGCGGTCTGGATCCTCTGGGCATAGTTAATTGATGCCAGTATGTCTTCCTTCTGCATCTGAAGCTCAGCATTTTTTGCCTGTATTTCACGGGTTCTGTCCCGGATGACAGCCTCGAGTCTTTTGTTTTTTGCAATCAGGTGCCTGGCATAGATTCTTATCACGACATACACCGATGCAAGAAACAGGACAATATATATG
>JBFYPG010000192.1:0-30318 GCA_041303415.1 Bacteroidales bacterium | reverse complement strand
CCTGCAGTATCGCGGTAATGCTCCCCGAGCTCCAGCATGGCCTCATCATCCTCCTCGTAAAGCCACTTCATTTTTACCTCATTGCCCGAGCGACCGTAACCGGTGAGCCTCTTCAATATTTCATAGAGGTACTTTGAGGAGCCGCTGTTTATATATTCAAGCTGAACGTTTATGTTCAACGATTTATTCTTTTCAAAATGAAGGGTAATCCATTCATCTAGGCGCCTGAATATCAGCTCGGGATTTTCAGGTATTGACCTTCCGACCAGTTCAAGCTGATTTGTCTCGGGATAATATGCTATTCCCGGGCAATTCTTTAATTCTTCCTGAATTACATGTTTTTCCATATCATTATTCTTATATTATTCGTACCTTAAAGCCTCTATCGGATCTATATTGGCGGCTTTCAGCGCCGGTGCATACCCTGACACAACCCCTACAATAAAGCAGACAACAACTCCCATCAGCACCCACAGCCACGGAATGATGAAATCCGATTTCATCAGTGAAGATACAATATTGCCGATAAGAATTCCAAGAATTATACCAAAGACTCCTCCCAACTGCCCGATGAGCACCGATTCAAAAAGAAATTGATTCTGGATAGTCCTGGGCTTCGCGCCAATGGCTTTCCTGACACCTATTTCCCTGGTGCGCTCCGAAACCGACACCAGCATTATATTCATCAGGCCCACTGCAGCTCCGAACAACGTCACCAGGCCAATGATGGTGGCAGCAAGGGTTACATATTTAATGTTTTTGAGAAGAAGCTGGACGATATTGTCGCTCTTTGTCACATTGAAATCCGATTCATCCCTCGGATCAAGGTTGCGCACTATCCTGAACACGCCCTCGGCCTCACCCGTCAGAATATCAAGGGAGGCAGGATTAACCGGCATAACCGTAATGTTAAAATTCATGTTGGGCCTCGGGAAATACTGGCGTGCCGTTGTGATAGGTATGAAACACACATTATCGGTGCTTACAGCACTTGCACCTTTTGTCTTTAGTACACCGGTAATAACAAATTTCAGCCCTGCAACGGATATCTCCTTTCCAAGAGGCTCAATACCTGTCTTGAAGATATCCCCGACCACTTCCGACCCGAGGATGATAAGGCGGCGGCTGAGTTGGATCTCATCGGGACTGAAGTTCCTTCCGGTATTAATCTCATAGCCTGACACTGAAAAGTAATTCTCATCGATCCCCCTGATCGAGACTGTCGGGTTAGTCTCCTCCGCTCCGTACTTCAGAGTTGCTCCCCCTGAGGCATTGAAAGATACTGAAACTATCGCCGGCTCCGTGAACTTCTCCCTGAATTCAATCGCCTCGCGGTAGGATATCCTTGAGTGGTTCTTCACCCTGTAAGTGGTCTGTCCGCCAACCATAATATTCATCCCGCGCGAGGTGATGGTGAATGAGTTGGCTCCCATCATGGTAAACTGGTTCGTAAGTGACGATTTTATGGAATCAATGGCGGTAAGTATACCTACGAGGGCCATAATGCCGATAGCGATGATGCAGATCGTAAGGATAGTCCGGACCTTGTTCGACCTGATAGCCCTGACGGATATCCTGAGATTCTCCCAAAAAAGTCCTATTCTCAAATATCTGCGCTTCTGCATAAGTGCCTGCTGAATGAAACAATAAAAGTACAATTTTTTTCCTTCAGACTCAAATATGGCATACTATTATATATATACAGCATTAATGAAACCGCTCCGCGGTTATTGTCGTGATTTACTGCGACTTCCTTTACCTTTACAGAATCCCGCAGGGATTCCATCAATACTAGACCAATTATTCCCCCCCCCTGTTGAACCGCGGAGCGGTTCCATAATTATTTCATTTTTTTCAAAAATAATTAAGAATTTAGTTGCATAACTAAACATTTCGTTGTATCTTTGTAAGTATGGAGTATTAAACAGGAAAAAGCGACTATTCAACACATACTGATAATGAGAGAATTAACAAGGGCAGAAGAACAGGTGATGCAGGTGCTCTGGAAGATCAGAAAGGGCTTCGTGAAGGATGTACTGGAACATTTTGATGAGCCAAAGCCTGCATATAACACAGTAAGCACCATTATCCGCATCCTTCAGGATAAAGGATTCGTGAACCACAAAGCCTACGGAAGAACACACGAATATTATCCCTTAATAACAAAGGATGAATATTCAAAATCACACCTCAGCTCCTTTGTGAGTGACTATTTTTCAAATTCGTTCGGCAAGATGGTAAGCTTCTTTGCAAAAGAGAGGGAGATCTCGGTAAGGGAGATGGAGGAGATAATGAAGATCATGGACGGCGAAATGAAAAAGATAAAAGCTGAAAGATGAATACCTTATTAATATATATGATCAAGGCTGCTTTCTACCTGGCAGCATTCTATCTGGTATATACGCTGCTACTTAGCAGGGATACCCTGTACCGGCGAAACAGGGCTTATATCCTTTTCTCGGTAACGGCGGCATTCATTCTGCCCCTGATAACAATCCGGACGAACACGCCGGTAAACCTGTTCTCTGGAAAGACACTTAATGAGGTACTGATTACGGGTGCAGACAATGGAAAAATAAGTCTGATCCCGGGCAGCGAGAGCTTAGGGTTACAGGAGTTGCTGCTGATAATATATCTTTCGGGTTTTTTATTATTTGCCGGCAAGCTGATCCTGGATATGACGGAACTGGTGATCCTGGTGCTGAAGAACAGAAACCGTGAAAGTCACATAATAAGATTCAGCGGACTGGGCACATCCGGATTTTCGGCGCTCGGATTTGTTTTTATCAATTCATCGTTATCCGATAAGGATGAACTGGAGATATTGAAGCATGAGCAAAACCATCTCGACCACCTTCATTTCATCGATATCATCCTGATTGAGGTACTGAAGGCATTTCAGTGGTTCAATCCGTTCATCCACCTTTTCGACAGGTCACTGCGCGCTGTGCATGAATTCCAGGCTGATGAAGAGTGTCTGAGAACAGGAATTCCAGTGATAAGTTACCAGAGGCTGATAATGAACCAGGTCTTCAGATCAAAGACATTTACAGTAACGAACAGTTTTTCCAATCCCACACTTCTTAAAAAACGAATGATCATGATGACAAAAGAACGCTCAAGGATGCTGGCAAACCTTAAACTACTGATGGTTCTGCCGGTGATAGCAGTTGTGATGATTGCTTTCTCATCCTGCAAGGGTAAAACAACCGGAACAGAAACCACAACTGAAGAAATTGCTCCTCCGCCCCCTCCGCCGGCCGATGCCGATAAGAAAGTTGTTGCAGGAGAACCAGTGCCTGCCGATGCTCCTCCTCCGCCACCACCTCCTCCTTTCTCAATAAAAGATGGCGACACGACATGGATCCAGGTTGACCAGTTACCACTATACAAAGGAGGCGATGCTGCGCTTCTCAATTTCATTGCTGAAAACACCACCTATCCGGCATCCGCCAAAAAAGCCGGGATACAGGGGAGGGTGATAGTAGGTTTTGTTGTTGGTGAAGATGGAAAAGTAAGCAACGTAAAAGTCACCAAAGGAGTTGATCCGGCAATCGATGCAGAGGCAGTGAGAGTCGTGAAATTGCTTCCTCCTTTCGAGAAACCCGCGATAAAGAACGGCAAACCCGTTAAGGTATGGTATCAGGTTCCGATAACATTTACACTCAGCTAAATCATTTCTTTGGTTTTAACTTCCGCAAATCCTGATCCTTAATGGGGTCAGGATTTTTTATGAATTTCATGTACCCACCCCCCAACCCCCTCGCTGCATGCCGCCTCTTCGCTAAAATAGACCGCCGGGCTATTTCTTAACGCTCAGCCCTCTGCTTCGTAAGGAGGGGGCTTATTATACTGTATATCAGCACCTTCCCCCTCCTTGCGACAGCAGGGAGGGGGATTAAGGGGGTGGGTACGTGTGGTTCTAAGGCAGGATTAGTGAATGGGTACATATACAAAAAATTAGAAAAGAGAGTAGTAAAATTCCTATTTTTATCCCCATATTATCTAACATGAACCTTGATGCCCGCATCTCAGCATTCTCTTCCCTTGGCGAAACACTAAGGGATGCCCTGGCAGGCAAACAGACAGATTATACAGACAGGATCAATCATCTCATTGAAGCACAGCATCTCAAAAATCCATGGTTCACTCCGGATAATGTCAGGATGGCAATAGGTATGATAGCCGGTGAGCTGACACAGGAAAATCTGACCAGATGGTGTTCGGCGTATCCCGCACTTGATACAGCCATCAAACCCCTGAATGCCGGTGTGGTAATGGCAGGCAATATTCCGCTCGCGGGATTTCACGACATGCTGTGCGTGCTGATTTCCGGGAACAGGCTCATAACCAGGACAAGCTCGAAGGATAATGACCTGGTCGTGCTAATCAGTGACATAATACGCAAGACAGATCCGGAATTCTCTTCTATGATAACAATCACTGAAGGAACCATTTCAGGGTTTGACGTTATCATTGCCACCGGCAGCGATAACAGCTCGCGCTACTTTGAGTATTACTTCGGCAAATACCCGCATATCATCAGGAAAAACCGCAACAGCGTCGCTGTGCTTGACGGTTCCGAGACCACGGCAGAGCTTGAAAATTTAGGAACCGATATTTTTTCATATTTCGGCCTTGGCTGCAGGAACGTGTCAAAACTCTATATACCGGAAGGATATGATCTGAAAAGCGCGATAAACTGCTGGGATCATTTTGCGGGAATAATAAAACATAACAAGTATGCCAATAACTATGATTTTCACAAGGCTCTCTTTTTAATCAACAAGGATAAGTTTCTGGATCCGGGTTACCTGCTCATGAAAGAGCATCCGGGACTCTCATCACCTGTCGCGGTTCTGTATTATGAGACTTATAAAAGCAGGGAAGCTTTTATACAAACAGCCGAACGGAACAGGGACAAAATCCAATGCATCACCGGGAGAGATTATGTTCCTTTCGGCCAAGCACAGATGCCTGCCCTGTGGGATTATGCGGACGGTGTTGACACGATAGCATTTCTTCTAAAAAAAAACAGCCCGGGAATATTGTAATATAAAAAATACTATATTGCACCCGTTGAATTCAAATATGTCATGGTCTACAGATTTGTTGTATTAACGGATGAGGATGAGTCGTTTGTGAGGGAATTTGAATTTTTAGATTCTCACACTTTGCTGGATTTCCATAATATGCTGCAGGACGAACTGGAGTTCGACAAATCACAAATGGCATCATTTTACCTTGCTACTGATAACTGGGAAAAGGAAGAGGAGTTTACGCTGTTCGATATGGGAACAGGTTCCTCAACAATGGAGGTGGCCCTGCTTGAAGACATTATTTTCAGGAAAAACCAGAAACTTCTTTACGTGTTTGATTTCTTCAACGAAAGAGCGCTCTTCGTTGAATATACCGGTGAAGCAAAAGAGATTGACGGACGGGAGTACCCTGCCTGCACCAATTCAAAAGGCATTCCCCCCAAACAGGTCATATTCGGAAGCAGCTCGAGAAAACTGTACAATAACATCGTCGTTTCGGATGACGATGAGGATGATGATGAACCTGAAGTAGACGACCTGTTCCTTAACGGCGAAGATGAAGAATCGCTTCCCGACTTCGAGAACGAAGAACCCGTGAACGAGGAAGAAGAGTAGCCTCCTCACGGAAAAATCCCTGATGAAAAAGCTTCTGATAGTACTTGCCGGACCGACATGCGTCGGGAAGACCGATGTTTCCATTTCCATTGCCGGCCATTTCGGATGCGAAATCATATCGGCCGATTCGCGCCAGTTCTACAGGGAGATGAAGACCGGTACTGCTGTACCGTCAGAGGGCCAGCTTGCTGAGATTAAACATCATTTCATCAGGTTCATCAGCATTAATCAGTATTACAGCGCAAGCCTGTTTGAACACGATGTCCTGAAAATTCTGCCGGGACTGTTCAGAAAAAAAAATCTCGCGCTTATGACAGGCGGTTCGGGATTGTATATGAATGCTGTATGCTCCGGCATTGATGATATACCTGATGTTGATCCGGTAATAAGGGCCAAATATCTTAAAAAGAATAAGGAAGAAGGAATTGCCGGATTGAGAATTGCCTTGAAAATGCTTGATCCGGAACATTATGACAGGGTTGATCTTAAAAACCCGAAAAGGATTATCAGGGCTCTTGAGATATGTGAATCCACGGGTCGCCCCTATTCGTCTTTCCTCACGAAGCAGAAGCAGGAGAGAGATTTCAGGATATTGAAGATTGGGCTTGAGATGCCGAGGGAAGAGCTCTACGAAAGGATTAACGCAAGGGTTGACACCATGATCGAAAACGGTCTTGAAAGTGAAGCACATGATCTTTTCGTATCAAGACACCTGAATGCACTGAACAGTGTCGGCTATCGTGAGTTCTTTGATTATTTCGAAGGGAAGATAACAAGGGATAAAGCCGTTGAGCTTATCAAGCGCAACACACGGCGCTACGCCAAACGACAGATGACCTGGTGGGCAAGGGACAGGGAGATAAAGTGGTTCGGAGCAGACGAAATTGCAGGAATTATCAGTTATATAGAAATGAACCTGTAGTTAATAACTTACACGTACTCATCCCCCCGACCCCCTTCTCTGGATCACACGTACCCACCCCCCGGCCCCCTCCCTGCTGTCGCAAGGAGGGGGTGTAAAGCACTATACCTCAGCTACTTCCCCCTCCTTACGAAGTAGGGAGGGGGATCAAGGGGGTGGGTACATGCCTTAAATAAGGTGTTTCAGTTTTTTTATCGTTTCAATCGGATCTTTTGAGCTGAAAACAGCGTTTCCTGCAACAATCACATCGACGCCTGTTTCAATCAGCTTGCCGGCGTTATTCAGGTCAACGCCGCCGTCGACTTCTATAAGCACCTTATGTCCGCCTTCATCGATCATCTTCCTCAGTTCTGTTATCTTGCTGTAGCTCTCCATGATGAATGACTGTCCCCCGAAGCCTGGATTTACTGTCATGATCAGCACCATATCAATATAAGGAAGGATATTTTTCAGAAGCATTACAGGTGTATGAGGGTTGATTGCCACTCCGGCTTTCATTCCCAGCTTACGGATCTCGGTAACGCTCCTCTGCAGATGGACACATGCTTCGTACTGGACAGTAAGCACTGATGCGCCCGCATCAAGAAAACGGGTAAGATACCTGTCGGGGTCCACTATCATCAGGTGCACGTCGAGAGGTTTTTCTGCAGCTTTCCTTACGAGTTCCACCACCGGGAAGCCAAAAGAGATATTGGGCACAAAGACACCGTCCATGATATCGAGATGGATCCAGTCGGCTTCACTGCTGTTCAGCATCCTGACTTCCTTTTCCAGATTTCCAAGATCGGCAGTAAGTATGGAAGGAGAAACAAGGTGTTTCATTTTTTAAAAGTTAACCCAGGTATGTTTTAAGTATTCTGCAGCGTGTGGTGAACTGTATCCTTTTGATTGCCTTTTCCTTTATCTGGCGCACTCTTTCGCGGGTGAGGTTCAGCTCCTCGCCTATCTCTTCGAGTGTGAACGGATGCTTCATTCCGAGGCCGAAGTAAAGCTTCAGTACCTTCGATTCGCGTGAAGAGAGTGTGCTGAGAGCCCTCTCGATCTCAAAGGCAAGCGACTCGTTGATAAGGTTCCTGTCAGGGCTGGGCGTATCATCGCTCTGAAGGACGTCGTACATCGTATTATCCTCCTCAGAGCTCAGAGGAGCATCCATGCTCACCGTCCGGCCGTTGGTTTTCAGCGATTCCTTAACATCTTCAGGGATCATTTCGAGCATGTCGGCGATCTCCGCCGATGAGGGTTCGCGCTCATATTCCTGTTCGAGCCTCGCGAAAGCCCTGTTTATCCTGTTTATCGATCCAATCTTGTTTACCGGAAGCCTCACTATTCTGGCCTGCTCCGCCAGGGACTGCAGTATAGCCTGACGGATCCACCATACGGCATACGATATGAACTTGAATCCCCTTGTCTCGTCAAACCGCTGTGCTGCTTTCATCAGCCCGAGGTTCCCCTCGTTGATGAGATCAGGAAGGCTCATTCCCTGGTTCTGGTATTGCTTGGCCACTGAAACGACAAAGCGGAGGTTTGCCTTTACAAGCTTTTTAAGTGCATCAGAATCGCCGTATTTTATTTTCCGCGCAAGAATGACTTCATCTTCGGGTGAGATAAGATCAACCTTTCCTATCTCCTGAAGGTATTTATCAAGAGAAGGGGTATCGCGGTTGGTAACCTGCTTGGTAATCTTTAATTGCCGCATATACAGGTTAAGGTTAAGTAATCAAGTGCATCTCCGGCAAGAAGTACAATTTTAATAAAAAAAACATCTGTTTTGACCTGTTGATAAACTTTTTTTTGATAAACCGCAGTTTATTTCGTATATTGCATGTTTGTTTTTCATCCTGATAATCAAATTATTAATTGATTTGATTTAAAATCGTTACATTTTTATAACATTTGGCAGGAAATATTTGATCATTTTTATTTAATATTGACCCGGTTTTTGGATTCGTATTACTTATCCACCGGGCCTATCACCAAATCATAATCCGGATTTCCATTAAAATCATTAAGACCTTTTAAGTTCCAATTATCATTTATAGTATGTATGACATCCTTGAATTAAGTAAGATGCTTCTGCCCGAGCTAAGGGAGATAGCTAAAGGACTTAACATTAAAAAAGCCGAGGCTTTAAAAAAACAGGATCTTGTTTACAAAATCCTTGACCAGCAGGCACTTGATGCCACTGAGAAAAAGAGCCTGCCGAGACAGGAGGATAACGGCTTAATCAGGCCTCCTGAAAAAATGAACCAGGATCGTGATCCCGGCCAGAGAAGAGGCAAAAGACCAAGGACACACAAGCCTATCTTCAGCCGTCCGCCTGAATCTGTAATTTCTGTTTCACCTGATGACCTGAAACGTTCCGGTGACCAGCAGGATGACCAGAAAGAAAATTTACAGGCAACAGAGAAGAAGGAAGAAAAACCTGAACTTTTCAGGATAAGCGAACCGCCGTCAGAAGAGAGCAGGGTTCCTTTCTGGTTGGCGGACAATAAAAACGAAAACAAGATGGAAAAACCGGAAGAAACTGAAATAGAAAAAACCGAGCAGCCTGAGGAAAAGATCCCCGAGCCTGTGAACGGAATTGAGGTCCTACCAGAAAGTGCTCCTGCAGTCAGCAATGACCTTCCTGGTGAAGATCTCAGCCCCGTAATTGAAGCTCCGGCGGAAGAAATGCTGCCGACACAGCCGGTAGCTGAAACCACTGCACACCAGATCCCTGAACGGGAGGAAAAAAAGGAAAGACCATACGAGTTTGAAGGTATTATCTACAATACAGGCGTTCTTGAAATAATGCCAGACGGATACGGTTTCCTCAGGTCGGCCGACTATAACTACCTGAACTCGCCTGACGACATTTATGTCTCACAGTCGCAGATCAAGCTATTCGGTCTGAAAACGGGCGATACCATCAAGGGCACTATCCGTCCTCCCAAAGAGGGTGAAAAATACTTCCCTCTTATCAAGGTGGACGAGATCAACGGAAGAAGTCCCGATTTTATAAGGGACAGGGTTCCGTTCGACTTCCTCACTCCCCTTTTCCCGAATGAGAAATTCACCCTCTGCACTCCCGGCGAAGGAACATTGTCGGTAAGGGTTATAGACATGTTCACCCCGATAGGTAAAGGACAGAGAGGTCTGATAGTGGCACAGCCAAAGACAGGTAAGACCATCCTTCTCCAGGAGATCGCCAACGCAATCGCCAAATACCATCCGGAAGTATACCTTATGATACTTCTTATTGACGAAAGACCCGAGGAGGTAACCGATATGGCCAGGAATGTCAAGGCTGAAGTTATTGCCTCAACGTTTGACGAACCTGCCGAACGCCACTGCCGTGTGGCAAACATAGTGCTTGAAAAGGCCAAGAGGCTTGTTGAATGTGGACACGATGTAGTTATACTTCTCGACTCTATCACCAGGCTTGCAAGGGCATTCAACACCACTGCCCCGGCATCAGGCAAGGTGCTTTCGGGCGGAGTTGACTCCAATGCGCTCCATAAACCGAAGAGATTTTTCGGCGCAGCACGCAACATTGAGGACGGAGGCTCGCTGACGATCCTTGCCACGGCACTCACCGAAACAGGCTCAAAGATGGATGATGTGATCTTTGAGGAATTCAAGGGAACCGGCAACATGGAACTGCAGCTTGACCGCAAGCTGTCGAACAGAAGAATTTTCCCGTCAATTGACATTCCTGCCTCAAGCACTCGCCGCGAAGATCTCCTTCTGAATAAGAGTATTATGCAGAAGATATGGGTGCTCCGCAATTACCTGGCCGACATGAATGCAGTTGAAGCGATGGAGTTCCTGCGCGACAGGCTCCTGCAGTCCAAGTCGAATGAAGAGTTCCTGATTTCAATGAACGGAAGCTAACGGATATCTATTTTAAATAAATTTGCAATCTGTTAATTAATTAACAATAAACCATAAAATATACTTTACAAAATGGCAACAAAGAAATTCATAACATGCGACGGTAACCAGGCCGCATCGCACATTGCATATATGTTCAGCGAGGTTGCTGCCATATATCCGATAACACCGTCGTCAACCATGGCCGAACTGGTTGATGAATGGTCAGCAAACGGGCTTAAGAACATTTTCGGCGAGCAGGTGAAAGTTGTTGAGATGCAGTCGGAAGGCGGAGCATCAGGCGCTGTTCACGGAGCCCTCCAGGCAGGAGCGCTCTGCAGCACCTTTACTGCATCACAGGGACTTCTGCTGATGATCCCGAACATGTATAAAATTGCCGCCGAGCTTCTTCCGGGAGTATTCCACGTGAGCGCCCGTTCCATAGCAGCCCATGCCCTTTCAATCTTCGGCGACCACAGCGACATCTATGCAACCCGCCAGACAGGGTTCGCGCTGCTTGCCAGCGGAAGCGTGCAGGAGATAATGGACCTTGCCGGAGTGGCACACCTGTCAGCCATCAAATCAAGAATACCTTTCCTTCATTTCTTCGACGGATTCCGCTCATCAGCCGAAGTTCAGAAAATTGAGGCGATTGATATGGAAGACATGAAGAAGCTGCTCGACTGGGACGCAGTGAAGAGATTCCGCAACAATGCCCTTAATCCTGAGCATCCAGTAACAAGAGGCACTGCCCAGAACCCGGATATCTTCTTCCAGGCCAAGGAAGCGATCAACAAATTCTACGAACCGGTTCCGGATATCGTTAATTCATACATGGCTGAAATATCAAAGCTTACCGGAAGGGAATACAAACCGTTCACATTTTACGGCGCCCCTGATGCCGAAAATATAATCGTTGCCATGGGTTCAATAACCGATACAACAAAGGAAGTTATTGATTACCTGAGGGCTAAAGGAGAAAAAGTCGGACTCATTTCAGTTCACCTCTACCGCCCCTTCTCCTCAAAATATTTCTTTAATGTCTACCCGAAATCAGTTAAAAGGATAACCGTCCTCGACAGGACCAAGGAACCGGGAGCCCCCGGAGAACCTCTCTACCTCGATATTAAGGATATGTTCTATGACAGGGCTGAAAAACCCATTATAGTAGGCGGCCGCTACGGACTGAGCTCAAAGGATACAACCCCGGCTCACGTGCTTTCAGTATTTGAGAACATGAAGATGAAAGAGCCTAAAAACCAGTTCTCTGTTGGTATCGTAGACGATGTTACGTTCCAGTCACTACCAATTCTTCCCGAGATACATGTTGCACTTCCGGGAACCTACTCTGCAAAATTCTACGGCCTCGGCTCAGACGGTACCGTTGGAGCAAACAAGAACTCGATAAAGATCATAGGCGATACCACAGATAAATACTGCCAGGCTTACTTCGCGTACGATTCAAAGAAATCAGGAGGGATTACAACTTCAAACCTCAGGTTTGGTGACAAACCTATCCGCTCGCCCTACCTGGTGAACACGCCTGACTTTGTTGCATGCCATGTGCCATCATATCTCGACAAATATGATATGCTGAAAGGGCTGAAGAAAGGCGGGACATTCCTTCTTAACTCAATATGGGATGTTGAGGAGACAAAGAACCGGCTCCCGGACAGCATGAAGAAGTATATGGCTGAGAACGATATCAAATTCTATATCATCAATGCTACAGCCATTGCAGAGGAGATCGGACTTGGCAACAGGACCAATACAATAATGCAGGCTGCATTCTTCAAGGTGGCAAATGTCATCCCTTACGAAAAGGCTGAAGCTGAAATGAAGAAAGCAATTGCCAAGACGTACGGCAAAAAAGGCGAGAATGTCGTCAAGATGAACTATGCAGCAATTGATAAAGGTACAGAAGTAATTAAGGTTGATATTCCTGCCGGATGGGCAGACCTGAAGGTTGAAAAGAAAAAAGATACCCGCGATATTCCGGAGTTTATCCGAGAAGTGATGGAGCCCATTAATCACCTCAAGGGTGACGACCTGCCCGTAAGCGCATTCGTCAACAGGGAAGACGGCACATTCCCTGCCGGCACCACGGCATATGAAAAGAGGGGAATTGCCGTGAATGTTCCCGAATGGCAGCCTGGTGAGTGCATCCAGTGCAACCAGTGTGCATATGTATGCCCTCATGCAGCAATACGTCCTTTCCTGCTTACCGAGGAAGAGGCTAAAAATGCACCCGAAGGAACAAAGACAATACAGGGCATACCCGGAGTTCTGAAACAGTACAGGTTCAAGATACAGTTAAGCGTATACGACTGTACTGGCTGCGGCAACTGTGCTGATGTTTGTCCGTCGAAGAACAAAGCCCTGATAATGAAGCCTTTTGAAACACAATTGGCCGAAGCTGAGCGGTGGGTCTATATGAATGATAAAGTCGGTTATAAGGATAGCGTTGTTGACAGGTTCGTAAATGTCAAGAACAGCCAGTTTGCCCAGCCCCTGTTTGAATTCTCGGGTGCATGTGCAGGATGTGGCGAGACTCCTTATATAAAAGCAATAACTCAGCTCTTCGGAGAGAGGATGACAGTGTCAAACGCTACAGGGTGTTCATCAATATTCGGTGGGTCTGCACCTTCAACACCCTATACGTTCAATAAGAAGAGCGGACATGGAGTTGCCTGGGCAAACTCACTGTTTGAAGACAATGCCGAGTACGGATTCGGAATGGCTATCGGATCAAACAAAATGAGGGAAAGAATAGCTTTGAGGATGAAAGAATCAGCGGCTTCCGTCAATCCCGAAACAAAGGCAGCTTTTGATGAGTGGCTTGCAGGCATGAACAAAGCTGAAGCCTCAAAGACAGCTTCTGCAAAAGTGATTTCAGCATGCGAAAAGGAAAAATCACCGGCTGCCGGAGAGATACTGGAACTGAAGCAGTATCTTGTCAAGAAATCACACTGGATCTTCGGCGGCGACGGATGGGCCTATGACATAGGATATGGCGGTCTTGATCACGTTCTGGCTTCAGGAGAAGATATCAATGTGCTTGTCCTTGATACGGAAGTATATTCAAATACGGGAGGACAGGCATCAAAGTCTACACCTGCAGGAGCCGTGGCAAAATTCGCAGCATCGGGTAAAAAGATACGCAAGAAGGATCTCGGCCAGATGGCAATGACCTACGGATATGTTTATGTTGCACAGGTAGCCATGGGTGCGAGTAACGCCCAGTACCTGAAAACTGTCAAGGAAGCTGAAGCTTACCCCGGCCCGTCACTCATCATTGCATACGCTCCCTGTATCAACCACGGTCTGCGTGAAGGAATGGGAAAGACGCAGGAGCAGGAGAAGCTGGCGGTAGAATCGGGTTACTGGCATCTGTACAGGTTCAATCCGCTTCTTGAGGCTGAAGGTAAGAATCCGTTCACTCTCGACTCCAAGGAGCCAGACTGGAGCAAGTTCCAGGCATTTCTCAACTCTGAGGTGCGGTATACATCGCTTATCAAATCGTTCCCCGGCGAAGCTGAAGTGCTCTTCAAGGCTGCCGAGGAAAACTCAAAATGGAGGTATAACTCCTACAAGAGGCTTGCAGCAATGGAGTATGCAGCGAAGACGGAACAACCTGCAAACTAAACATTATATTCTGTATTAAGAGGAAGCCATCCGCAAGGGTGGCTTTTTTTTACTACTTTTACACCATGAAAAACCCAGGCAGGATTATGGGTATAGATTACGGCACTAAACGCGTTGGACTGGCAGTTACAGATCCTCTCAGGATAATTGCCTCGCCGCTTGAGACAGTAAGAATAAATGACTTTGATGCCTGGCTTGGCAATTACATGAAAAGTGAGCAGGTTGATGAATTTGTTATAGGTTACCCGGTTCAGATGAACAATAAACCCAGTGAATCTGTTAAGGTTATTGACCCGTTCATCAGAAAGCTGAGGAAGAGATTTCCGGATAAGCCTGTTCACCTCGCTGATGAGAGGTTTACCTCAATAATCGCTTCCAGGGCAATGATTGAGGGAGGATTGAAAAAGATGAAAAGAAGGGATAAATCGATAGTGGACAAGGTAAGCGCCGCAATAATTCTGCAGTCGTATATTGACATGAGTAAAAGGGCAAAATGACCCCCTACCCTGCCCTCCCCCCAAGGTGGGAGGGTCTGGTCATCCCGCCTTGCGGGATAAGAAAGGGGGTAAATGGCATATAAATAGTATAAAAATGACATACCCGATAGTTGTATACGGACATGAGGTTTTAAGAAAGGTTGCCGCGGACATAGACAAGGATTACCCTGATCTTCAGCAGCTTATTGCCGATCTTTTCGAAACAATGTACAAATCGGAAGGAATGGGATTAGCCGCCCCGCAGATCGGGAAGTCAATCAGAATATTTGTTATCGACGGAACTCCAATAGCTGAAGACGAACCTTCGCTGGCCGATTTCAGAAAGGTATTCATCAACCCACATATCGTTGAAAAGAGCGGCGAGCTGAAGCTAATGAACGAAGGGTGCCTGAGCATCCCGAACATCAGGGAGGAGGTCAACCGCGAAGCCAGTATCAGAATACAGTACCATGACGAAAACTGGGAGTATCATGATGAGATCTTTGACGGCTACAAGGCACGAATCATTCAGCATGAGTATGACCACCTCGACGGTGTCCTTTTCACCGACAAGGTAAGCCCGTTAAAAAGAAGACTGCTCAGAAGCAAGCTCCTGGCTATCACAAAGGGCAAATTCGAGGTGGATTACAGGACCATACTTCCGGGGCAGAAGATAAAGAGTGCCTAGAGTTTGGAGTGACTAGAGTTTGGAGTTTTTTTAACTTTAGTCACTCTAAAATCCAAACTCCAAACTTTTTCGTAACTTTATACAGTCTCAAAAGCTGCAGGCTGTGCTTAACAAGGAGGTTCCTTTTCTTCGCATCGTTGTACCACTCTGCCTTGGCATCATCTCAGGAGTATCTTTTGCTCCGGGAAATCTGTTTTTTGCAGTTTCAGGAACCTTGCTCCTGATTCTCTTCTGCATAAGCCTGTTTTTCAACAGACAGCTGACCAATCACTTCTTTGGCTTTTCGATGATGCTGTCCCTTTTTCTCTGCGGTCTTTTTCTTTATACCAGAGAGAAAACACCCCTGTCGGTTCTTGACAGCAGGGAGAGCCTCTTCTATGGCCGTCTGATTGATTATCCCGAAGAAAAGGAAAACAGCTGGCGGATGATTTTCAGGATGGAAGAATCAATAACTGGCGGCCGGGAAGAAAAGGTGAATGGCTCCCTGCTGATCTACTGCAGAAAGGGGGAGTACCTTCCTTCATTTACCCCCGGAGATGGCCTCGTGATCAGATGTACGCCGCAGGAAATTGCCAGCAGGGGCAATCCACATGAATTCGATTACAGGTTCTATATGGAGAATAACGGCATTAAATATTTCGCATTCATTGACCATGGTGACATAATTTTCCATTCATCCCCGGAACACAGAAAACCTGCTCACAGGGCACTGATTGTGCGTCAGAGGATCATCAGCATGTTCAGGGAGAGAGGTATTGAGGGTGACAGGCTGGCTCTGGTTGCAGCAATCACGCTTGGGCAGAAAAGCATGCTTGACCCTGAGCAGAAACAGCATTTCATCAAAGCCGGGGTGATGCACATAATGGCTGTGTCGGGTCTTCATGCAGTGATCCTGAGCATGTTCATCTTCAGGATATTGTTCTTCTTTAAAGGCAGGCTCAACATTATCAGGGTAATTGTAACAATTGTTACATTATGGGTCTTTGCCTTTATTACCGGACTGACCCCTTCCGTATTAAGGGCCGCCATCATGTATTCATTCCTGCAGGCAGGAAATACCTTGAAAAGGCCCGTTAACGGTATTAATTCAGTGCTGGCGTCGGCTTTTGTCCTCATAATAGCAAAGCCATCAGTAATTTTTGATGCAGGGTTCCAGCTTTCATACGCAGCGGTCATATACATTATATTGTTTTACCGCCTGTTATACCTTAAGATGCAATTCAGGCGCCGTGTTCCGGATCTGATCTGGCAATCGGCCGCAGTCACCATAATAGCCCAGGCAGGAACCCTCCCACTTACAGTCATGCTCTTCAACCGCTTCCCGACGTGGTTCATCATTTCCAACATAATAATCGTTCCCCTCTCCTCCCTTGTAGTCATATTTGGATTCCTGTTTCCCATGACATATCCCATTGCATCCGTTTCACGATTGATTGCATGGCTGCTGGGCTTCACGACCGGTCTTACGGAACGCCTGACAGAGATAGCCTCGGAACTTCCTTTGTCTTCAATAGAGAACATCGGGATAACCGGCATTGAATGTGTTTTCCTGACCATTGCCATTTTCCTGGTCACAAAATATCTGCTTGACAGGAAATCCATATCAGTATTGTATCCGCTTGCCGCCATCCTGATGTTTACCTCTGCTGTTACCGCAAAAAAGATATCTGCAGGAAAGTCGGCTGAGCTTATTGTTTTCAACTCTATAAACTCAGCAACCACAGGCATCAGAAGCGGGAAATATCTTACCATCCTTTCGGATTCCATGCCTGCCGGGCAGGAAGTTACCAGGCATGCTGCCGTCCTTAACCTCAGGGTAGTCGAAAAGAGACCGGAAAAGGATGTAATATTCCTGAAGGTATCGGGAAAGAACATACTGATAACAAACACATTAAACAGTTATCTTCTTGAAGCGGCCTCTCCCGATATTGTCATTCTTAAGGGTAAAAAGCCCCTGATCGAGCGCAACATTATATATAAGGTATATATTGAAGCAATCGTTGTCACACCTGAAGTCTCCGGGTATTACAGGATACCCGGTTCCTCAGGCGGTTTGAATGCAGGGAAGGTACATTACGTTGAGAAAGAGGGCGCTTTTTACTACAGCCTCTGATGATGCCTGAAAATAAATATGTTAAAAAACATGATCAATCTGCTATTTATAGTATAATTTTGTGCTGTTTTTGATTTTACGGCGATGAGAATAGTAATAGCAGGAGCAGGCGAGGTTGGAACACATCTGGCGAAGATGCTCTCAAATGAGGACCACGAGATAATCCTGATCGATCCTGAAGATTCAAGACTCGATCCCATAAAATCGTCCCTTGATGTTCTTACGATCAACGGATCCGCCACCTCCATCAGGATACTAAGGGATGTGCTGCAGAAGAAGACTGATCTGTTCATTGCGGTCACCCATTCTGAAGACACAAACGTCACATCGTGCATCCTTGCCAAGAGGTTTGGAGCGAACAAGACCATCGCGCGGATTGACAACATTGACTACCTGGAGCAGTCGACTCCCGAATTCTTCAGAACCATAGGCATTGATTCGCTGATATATCCTGAGCTTATAGCGGCAAGGGAAGTGCTCGGCCTGCTTCATGAGACCGGGACTTCTGAATTCATGGAGTTTTCAAACGGTCAGCTTTCGCTCTATGTACAGAAGCTGGATGAAAATGCCCCCATCATAAATAAAAGCCTTGCCGAGATAGCTGTTTCCAACAAGACCGACAGATACAGGGCTGTTGCCATAAAGCGGAACGATAAAACCATCATACCCAGGGGTAACGAGGAATTTCAGGTCGGAGACCTGGTTTACGTTATTACCACCCGTGAGGGCATCGAGGAGATGATGAAGACATCAGGCAAGGAGGTTATCGAAGCCCGGAACCTGATGATCATCGGGGGAAGCAGGATAGGCAAGCATATTGCCCTATACATGCAGAACAGCTGCGGAGTGAAACTTATAGACTCCGATCCCGGAAAATGTGAATACCTGGCCGAGATCCTTGACAATACTCTCATTATAAATGGTGATGCGAGGAATGCCGACCTACTTGAACAGGAGGGAATATCTAAAATGGATACTTTCGTGGCAGTGACCGGTAATTCCGAAACAAACATACTGTCATGCCTCCTTGCCAAGAAAATGGGAGTCAGGAGAACAATAGCCGAGGTTGAGAACATGGAGTATATAAATCTTGCCGAGAACTCCGGTATAGATACTATAATAAACAAGAAGATCTCAGCAGCAAGCAGGATTTTCAGGCATACTCTCAACCCGAATGTCACACAGGTCAAATACATGACAGGGACAGAAGCTGAAGTAATCGAATTCATCGTTCCGGAAAATTCAAAGATAACAAGGGGCACTCTTCGCGGCATCGACTTTCCAAAAGATGCAATTGTAGGCGGCGGGACAAGGGAAGGCGTACCTTTTATTGCGACAGGGGATACTGTTATTAAGGCAAATGACAGGGTTGTCGTATTTACGCTTCCGTCAGCCTATGACAGGCTCTCTAAATTCTTTACCTGATAAAGGATGGTCAATTTCAGAGTCATTGCCAGGATATTCAGCCTGGTCCTCATTCTTGAAAGCCTGTTTATGCTGCTTTCTTCAGCCGTTTCTTTTCTGTACGGGGAAGAGGCTGCAACAAGGTTGTTGCTGTCGGGCATAATCACTTTAGTAACAGGCGTCCTTGTATTTACTCCTCTGAGGAACGAAGAAAAGCTGTCAGGACACAAAGAGGGCTATGTCATTATAACAGGTATATGGCTGATCATTAGTCTTTTCGGAACACTTCCCTATTTGCTGACAGGAACCATCAGACCTTTTGCGGATGCTTTCTTTGAATCTATCTCAGGGTTCACTACGACAGGTGCGACTATCCTTACCGGCATTGATTCGCTTCCCCGCGGAGTACTGTTCTGGAGAAGCATCACACAATGGCTCGGAGGCATTGGTTTTATTACAATTTCCCTTTCACTCATACCTGTTGTAAGATCAATAAATGTACAACTTACACTTACAGATTTCACCGGACAGACAACTGATAAGATCAATCCCAGAATCGGCGGTTCGGCAAAACGGATGATAACGCTGTATGCACTCTTCACCCTTGCCGAAGCAATCCTGCTTGCACTCAGCGGCATGCCGCTCTTCGATGCTGTCTGCAATTCGTTTACCACAATGTCAACCGGAGGCTTCGCGACCAGTGATAACAGCATGGCATCCCTGGGGTCTCCACTGATACTGGTAATAATGACACTGTTCATGTTTATCGCGGGTATGAATATGTCGCATATCTATTTTGCAGTTAAAAGCGATTATAAAAAAGCCTTTGGCAATCTTGAATTCATATTCTACGGAATAACCTGCCTGGTTTTTGCACTGGCAGTCTCATCAGCCCTGTGGATAAAACCAGGCATCACTGCGGGAAAAGCTTTCCTTGAGGGTACTTTCCAGGTAGTCTCAATTATCACAACCACAGGCTTCTATCACTCTGACTACAACCAGTGGGGAAGCTTCCTCATATTGATGCTTTTCATACTCATGTTCACCGGCGGCACATCTGGGTCACCGGGAGGCAGCCTGAAATTCATAAGGTTGCTGCTGACTACCAAAAACTCGCGCCACGAAATGAGAAGGATGATCCACCCGAATGCATATCTGCCTGTCAGGATGGATAACAAGATAATACCTGAGGGCATAGTACACAATGTACTGATTTTCATTATATTATATTTCATGACGATCTGTATGAGCTCGCTGGTGATCTCACTGATGGGTTATGATGTCATAACTTCATTCAGCACATCAGCTGCAATGCTCGGGAATATAGGACCCGGTATCGGAACATTAGGGCCCTATTCAACTTATGCCTCCGTTCCGGTTGCCGGTAAATGGTTCTTTGCTTTCCTGATGCTTCTCGGAAGGCTTGAGCTGCTGTCGGTACTCACTTTCTTTACAAGGGATTTTTACAGGAGATAGGATAGACCCCCACCCAGCCTACCTGATGAAGCAAAAGCCCCCCATCCCAACCTTCTGTGATGATTTAAATACCCCCTACCCGGCCTCCCCCCAGGGGGGGAGGAGCACATCTCGGATAAAAATGAAAATAAATAGATTATAATTTGTTTAGCTGCTAAACAATAGATAACCAAGCTTCCCTGTATTTTCTTCAGCTTTCCCCCCTTGGGGGGAACGGGAAAGGGGGTTGTGTCAAAAAAGTGGGAACGGGAAAGGGGGTAGTGATGTCATATACCCCCTACCCGACCTCCCCCCAGGGGGGGAGGAGCAATAAACCTCACTGTTCCAGGATACCGAGGCCCTGGCGAAGGATTACAGGTTCGTCGCCTGTGCAGTCTACAATTGTTGATGCTTCATTCTTCCCGAAGCCGCCATCAATCACTATATCGGCAAAATCGCGGAATTTTTCGTGGATCAGTTCCGGGTCGGTGGTGTATTCAATGACTTCGTCCTGGTCGTGAATCGATGTAGTTATAATGGGCCGGCCAAGCTCACTGACGATCTCATGCACAATGGAGTTATCCGGGATCCTGATTCCCACTGTCTTCTTCCTGTTCTTGAACATCCTGGGAATCTGGTTATTTGCCTTTACAATAAAAGTAAAAGGCCCTGGCAGGTTTCGCTTCAGAAGCTTAAAGACAGAGTTATCCCTGATGACCGTATATTCGGAAAGCTGACTCATATTGAGGAAAATAATCGAAAGGTCGGGGTTATCGGGATTCAGCCCTTTGAGCTTTGCGATCCTCTCAATAGGTTTATTTGCCTTTATATCACATCCCATTGCATAAACGGTATCCGTTGGATAAATAATTATACCTCCTGCATCAAGGAGGTCGACCACCTGCCTGATGTGGCGGGGATTGGGGTTCTCAGGGTAGATTCTTACCAGCATTAACTGATTGTTTGTGCAAATATAATTGAAAGTGCCTAGAGTGCCTAGAGTGCCTAGAGTGCCTAGAGTACTTAGAGTTAGAGAGTCTTCTTTTAACTTTAAGTACTTTAGGCACTCCAAACTTTAGGCACTAAAAAAGGGTAAGCTACTTATATCGCACCGCTACAACCGCCTACCCTTGCTACCTTCCGATCCTGGGGGAGTTCAGCAGGAGCTGGTCGTATAAGACTTACCCTCTGCAAAAATACAATAATTTGTCATGCCTGCCAAATTATTATTCACTGCGCAACAGATAAATCATTCGTGATTTTTACATTATATTTGTTAAAGTGTTAACCGATTTAATTTGTTTATGATGCCAACACCCCCTTTCTATTTCCCCCAAGGGGAGGGCCGAGCGTAAAGAACCAGCCCGGTGGGCTGGTTTAGCGAAGGAGCCAGCCTGTCGCGTGGGACCTTCCCCCCTGGTGGAAGGAAGGGATGGGGGTTTTAGCATAGAAAAAATGAAGATAAAATTTTAAAATAGTTCAATATAAAAAACTTAGTCAATGGAAACAAATGTTAGCGTCTGGAAAGCAAACCTTGTTAACGGATTGATACTCGGACTTATAGGGGTTGTATACTCCCTGGTCATGTATTTTCTTGATCTCACATTTAATCAGGCTCAGGGATTGATATTCTATCTCCTTCTGATTATTGTCCTGTTTTTCCTGGTCAAATCGTACCGTGATAATTACAGGCATGGATTCATAACATTCGGGCAGGCCCTGGGAGCAGGAATGGTGATCTGCCTTTATTATGCAATAATTGCAGCCATATTCGCCTATCTTCTTTATGCGGTCATTGACACCAATTTAATGGATAAACAGCTGGCATTCATTGAAGAAAAAATGATGGAAAGAGGATTGCCTCAGGAAGCAGTTGACTTGAGCATGAATATGCAGAAAAAAATCATGATACCTGAAGTGATAGCACCCTTCAGCATATTAAGCTCTATGTTCTTCGGATTGATTTTTTCCCTCATTGTAGCTGCATTCGTCCGCAAGGAAGGAAATCCACTTATTGACGCACCTGCATCTGAACCCGCAAAGTAATATGGACGTTTCAGTTGTAATTCCTGTTTATAACGAGGAGGAGTCAATCCGTGAACTGACGGAGTGGATTGAAAAGGTATGCTCAGGGGCAGGACTATCATTTGAAATTATTTTTATTGATGACGGCAGTTCTGACGGAAGCTGGAAGAAAATCGAGGAGCTTTCAGACAATAATAAGAATGTAAAAGGAGTCAGGTTCCGCAGGAATTACGGCAAAGCTGCTGCACTTCATACAGGGTTCACAGAATCTTCAGGGGATGTGGTGATAACAATGGATTCAGACCTGCAGGACAGCCCTGATGAAATACCGGAGCTCGTAAAAATGGTCAGGGAAGATGGCTACGACCTTGTATCAGGATGGAAGAAAAAACGATATGATCCTTTCATAAAACGTTCAACCAGCAGGTTCTATAACACCACAGCAAGATTGTCCTCGGGAATAAAGCTTCATGACTTCAACTGCGGACTGAAAGCATACCGGAGCGAGGTCGTGAAGAGCATTGAGGTGTTCGGCGAGATGCACAGGTATATCCCTATGCTTGCCAGGGAAGCAGGATTCAGGAAGATCGGCGAAAAGATCGTTGAGCATCACCCCAGAAAATACGGAGTTACAAAATATGGACTCGACCGGTTCATGAAGGGTTACCTCGATATGCTGACCATAGGGTTCATCACCCGGTTCGGCAAAAGCCCCATGCATCTTTTCGGTTCACTGGGCACCCTTATGTTCGTAATTGGCTTTCTAATGGCCTTATATCTGGGCATAAGGAAGCTTATCTTTGTTCATAACCACCTCAGGGCTCCGCTGGTAACCGACAGTCCCTATTTCTACATTGCACTGACAGTGATGGTAATCGGTTCACTGCTGTTCCTTACCGGTTTCCTTGGTGAACTGATCAACAGGAATTCATCAGAGAGAAACAGGTATCTGATAAAAGATAAGATCAATATCTAATCACAAATAAGAACTTACACAGTCCCGAGTACTCGGGACTACGGAGAAGACACAGAGCTACACAGAGTCGTAATTCTCTGTGTCACTCTGTGAACCCTCTGTGGAACTCTGTGTAACTAAAAGGAGATTTTCAGTCGGTATTCCGGCTCTCCGGCCGGCTTCGAGGTCGGTTTCCTTGTCACCGATTAAAACACACTGCGAAATGTCAAGATCAAACTCTTTTGTCGCCTGCAGGATCATCCCGGGAGCCGGCTTGCGACATTCGCAGATGCCTGTGTTTTCAGGATGATGGGGGCAGTGGTACACTTTTGTTATAGTGACGCCTTCACTGCTGAACTGTTCCACCATCCATGAGGTAAGATCGCAGAAATCCTCTTCAGAATATATTCCCTTTGCTATCCCGGCCTGGTTGGTAACAATAATAATAAGGTATCCTTCAGAGGCATATCTCCTGCAGAGATCAAATATCCCCGGCATAAATTCAAATTGTTCCCTGAGATAAACGTGCCCTTTATCAACGTTTACCACTCCGTCCCGGTCGAGAAAAAGTGCTTTATTCATTTCCAATCAATGATCCTGCTTTGAGATAGTCTTCGGGAATCCCGATATCGAGAAAAGGATCATCAAAGATAACTCCTTTAAGTACCGGACTGCCGGCTTCCGTTACCAATACATCCTTTTCAAGCGAAAACACTTCAGGGAATTGCCTTGTCTCAAAGAAACTCCTTCTGACCAGGTAAATGCCGCCGTTTATCAGGCCTTCGTCAAAGTGTCTTTTTTCACTGAAGCCAGTTATGTCGTACCCATTGGTTTCCACTGCGCCGTAACGTGAGAAATCATGCATCCTCTTCAATGCGATCGAAAAGATGTGACCATTTCCGGCATGCCATGAATGAAACTCATGAAGATCGACTGGGAACCAGGTATCTCCGTTGACAATCAGTACATCTTCTGCCTCAGTGCTCTTAAGCGATCGGATAACGGCCCCTCCTGTTCCGAGCGGCTTCTCCTCAATCACATATTCAAGAGGAATGCCATTGAATGAGTCTCCGAAATGCCGGCTTATGACCTCATGCCTGTATCCTGCAGAAATTACGATCTTGCTTACATTATATTTACCAAGCCATTGAAACAGGTAATGCAGAAATGGCTTCCCGTCCACCGGTGCCATCGGCTTGGGCAGGTCTGCAACGACCTTACGTAGCCTTGTTCCCATTCCACCGGCAAGAATTATGGCTTCCATTATTTTTTACTTATATTCCCAAACAGCTCCTCCTCAACAAGGTTGCATATTATATGCCCGATGAGAATGTGAGCTTCCTGGATCCTGGGCGTTTCGCCCGACGGGATCTTAATGCAGATGCTGCACAGGTCTTTCATCTGCCCGCCGTAGATACCTGTGAGCCCGATGGTTTCTATCTTCTGCTTCCGGCAAACATTCAGCGCTTCGACCAGGTTATGAGAAGTGCCTGACGTGGAGATCCCCAGGAAGACGTCTCCCGGGCTTCCGATCGCTTCGATCTGCCTTGAAAAGACCTTATCGAAGGATGAGTCATTGCCCACCGCGGTCAGGACAGAGGTGTCGGTTGTAAGCGCAATTGCCGGCAGTCCGGGGCGGTCAAAGCCGAACCTGTTGACAAATTCGGCTGCCAGGTGCTGGGCATCTGCCGCACTTCCTCCGTTACCTGCCAGGAGCAGCTTCTTCTTATTCCTGAAAGCATTTATTATCGCCTTGGCTGCACTCTCAACAGCCGACAAAATCTCTGCAGATTCAAGAAGTTTCTGTTTAAGTTCAAGAGAGTTTTTAATCTGGTCTTTTATCTTATCCTGCATGTGTATATATTTTATATGTTGCTGGTTACCTTTTGCTCACGTACCCACCCCCCAGCCCACTCCCTGCTGGCGCAAGGAGGGGGAGAAGGAGCGTTCTTTCTTTTACCGTATGTCTTGTGCCTTGCGTCGTGTGTCTTCAATTTATTTTCCATCCCTCACAGCCGTTTTCGCTGAAGTGGAAGTTGATCACTTTACCATTGAATCTGCTGAGAGTTTTTACCAGGCCGAGGCGTTTTAACGGATCGATTGTAAAAAACATGAATCCGCCCCCTCCTGCGCCGGATACTTTGCCTCCGTAAGCGCCTGCCTTAATAGCTGCCCGGTAGATCTTCTCTATAGCAGGATTGGTGATAGCCGATGCCATTTTCTTCTTGTTCTCCCACTCTTTTCCCAGTTCCCTGGCAAATTTTATTATGTCGCCCTTCAGAAGGTGATCCTTCATGACGAACGAGTTCTTCTTTATGCGGTGTGTTGCTTCCAGCGGTTCTTTCTTACCCCTGTTTGTATTCGATTGCTGTTCCCTTATTATCTTATCTGATGACCTTGAAGCACCTGTATAGAACAGCACCATCGAAACTTCAAGTTCATCGATTGTCTCACGCTTTATCCTGAGAGGATTAACGATGACCCTGTCGTCCTTATAGAACTCTATGAAATTGAACCCGCCGAATGTGGCGGCATACTGGTCCTGCTTGCCGCCGCGGAATCCCAGGTCGTTCCTCTCAATGCGACATGCAAGATGGGCCATGTCATAGTCGCCAAGCGGGAGGTTCAGCCATTCGGCGAATGCCCTGAGAATTGCCACGACCATTGTGGACGAGGAGCCGAGACCGCTTCCCGGAGGCGCATCGCACCAGGTTGTAATCCTGAACGAGAGCGGTTTTGTGATTTTAAAATCCTTTATTATCCTGTTATACACGCCTTTGTGAAGATCAAGCACGCCGTCAATGGGTAGCTCTCTCAGAGACGGGTATCTCTTCTTCATGTTAAGATCAGCGGCATGGATGATAATTGATCCCGCAGCTGTCTCCTCAATGGTGCAGTATGCATACTGGTCGATGGTGGCATTGAGTACTGCACCCCCATAGATGTCGGAGTACGGTGAAACGTCGGTTCCTCCGCCGGCGAGGCCAAGACGCAGGGGGGCTTTGCTTCTATAGATCATGTTGCTGGTTGCTGGTTGCTGGTTGCTGGTTACTGGTTACTGGTTGCTGGTTGCATGATTCTGTCATTGCGAGTCCCGCCTCAGGCGGGACGAAGCAATCCTTATCTCTCATTAGATAATTTTATTATAGACTCCGTCAGTTTGTTCCAGGTAAATTTAGTTTTTTCTTCCCTTACTCCCAATGTGAATTTCTCCTTGCGGTTGTTGGTGAAAAAATCATCAATGGAATCTGCCACAGCCTTTGCTTCGGGTTTCACTACGTAACCGCATTTTCCATGGGGTAAGATCTCGCTCAATCCTCCGACATCGGTTACCAGCATCGGTTTCTCAAAATGGTAGGCGATCTGCGTAACGCCACTCTGGGTGGCGCTTCTGTAAGGCTGTACGACCAGGTCGGCAGCGCTGAAGAAGAGCGCAACCTCATCTTCTCTGATAAACCGGGTATGAAGGATGACATCATCGGCCAGGTTATTCTTTTCGATAAGTGTCCTGTAAGGTTCTTCACTCTCATAATATTCGCCTGCGATAATGAGTTTTATCTTCCTGTTCCTGAGTCTCTTATCGGCAAATGCTTCCAGGAGCAGGTCGAGGCCCTTGTATGCCCTTATAAAACCAAAAAAGAGAAGGTATGAACACCCGGGATCAAGATCCAGCTTCCTTAACGCCTCATCCCGCCCGATCTTTGCTCCGTAATTATCGTACAGCGGATGGGGATTGAAGGCTACAGGAATTTTTACCCTGAATGTCTTAAGGTCTTCGCCGACACTCCTCGACATAACTACAGCCCCATCGATGCAGCGGACAAAATACCCCGTGAGGAGCCTGTCAATGAGACTCTTCTCATGCGGAATGACATTATCGAAGATGCATATTACCCGTGTATTCTTCCTGCCGGCAATCCTTGCAACGGTTCCAAAGCAGGGCGACATGAAAGGGTGCCAGTATTTGATGATAAGGATGTCGGGGTTCTTCTTCCTTATATTCCTGCCGGTGATGATCCAGTTAAATGGATTTACTGAACTCAGCACCCTGCTGATCTTTAATCCCTGAGGTGCAGGAGTTTCGGTATATTGTGTCTTTCCGGGGAAAAGAAATCCGGGATACTGCAGTGTAAATGTAAGAATCTCTACATCATGACCTTCATCGATGAACTGTCGGGACATGCGCTCGTTATATGAGGCCAGTCCGCCGCGGTACGGGTGTGCAGTTCCCAGTATTATAATCCTCATAATCCCTTAAAAGTTCAAATTTAGTGAAAATGGAGGTATTGTTGCTGGTTGCTGGTTGCTGGTTGCTGATTACTAGAACAGGGAACCTGAGGCAAGCAGTCCGATAATTACTATCAGGTATATACCGAAGAATGCAAGTCCGATTATAGTAAGTACAAACTGTATGAAGAAAGACCTTGTCTGCTTATCGATAGCAATGGCCAGGTCCTGCCCGGATTGTGAGCCAAGGTACTTCTTAAAACCATCAGCTGCTTCTCTCAGTCTGATTCCCATATAGATCACCGGAACTCCTATGATGGCTCCGATAATTGTGAGGCAGTACAAGGCTCCCCCGATTATCTGAAGCAGCCCTATGAAATTCATATACTTTGCCAGGTTTGGTATATTCGAAGACAATGAATTTTCGGTCTGGCCGCCGGCTGTAACTGATTCCTGTTCTGACATGTTTGATCCTCCAAAGTTTAGTTGTTATATAAAATTACCGTAAATAAATTTCAGAAAATTAAAAGGTATTAGCAAATTTTAATACCAGCGCTTCACCGGCTTTCAGGACAATCTCTTTCTCCTCACCATTGTAAACCACCCGGCTTCTGCCTCCTTTTTCCGATAAGATTCTTGCGGATTCCAGTTTATTGTTGTCCCACTTCAGATCTACCACAAATCCTCCCCGTGCACGCAGACCTTTTACTTCGCCGCTGTTCCATGAATCAGGTATTGCTGGCAGCAGCCGGATTATTCCGTTATGTGACTGCAGGAGCATCTCCGCTATTCCCGCTGTTCCGCCGAAATTTCCATCTATCTGGAATGGAGGGTGGGTATCAAAAAGGTTTGGAAGGGTGCATTTTTTGAGCAGATCCATAACGTTTGCATAAGCTTCTTCCCCTTCCTGCAGCCGTGCAAAGAAACATACCATCCAGGCTTTACTCCAGCCTGTATGACCTCCTCCAAAAGAGAGCCTTCTTTCAATGGTCGTCTCAGCAGCGCTGAAGAGTTCAGGTGTCTCCGGGGTGAATTGAGACAGAGGATATAATCCAAGTAAATGCGACATATGCCTGTGACCCGGTTCCGGTTCATCGTAATCATCGATCCATTCCCTGATCACCCCTTTGGAATTAATCTTCACCGGAGGCAACCTTTTTTTAGCTTCGGCAAGTCGTGCTGCAAACTCACTGTCTGTTCCAAGTGTTATTGAAGCTTCAATACAGTAATCGAAAAGAGCACTTACGATTTCAATATCGATCGTGGCTGCATAAGTGAGCAGTGATGTTTCACCTGTCTTTGTATCTCTGAACCTGTTCTCGGGTGAGTGCGAGGGATTTGTAACAAGATAACCATCGGGCGATTCTGTCAGGAATTCCAGAACAAATTCGGCAGCGCCTTTCATTAAAGGATAAGCCCTCTCCCTGAGATAGACAGTATCCATGGTAAAGAGAAAATGCTCATAAAGAGGGAAAGTCATCCATGTACCATTAAGTGGTGTGATACCCCATACACCATCAGCAACGCCTGTCCTGCCAAAAGGATCTGTCAGATGATGGAGGGTCCATCCGCTGGTTCCGTACATCTCTTTTGCAGTGACCGTTCCGGGGACAACCAGCTTTTCCATAAAAGATATCAGAGGCTCCATTGTTTCCGTAAGATTACAGACCTCAGCCGGCCAGTAGTTCATCTGGAGGTTGATATTTGTGTGAAAGTCGGAGTTCCATGGTGCATTCATATCCTTGTTCCAAATGCCCTGGAGGTTGGCAGGCAGTACACCCGGATACCTTGATGAAGATATCAGGAGATACCTTCCATACTGAAAATAAAGTGCTATCAGACTGTTATCGGTTCCTCCATTTTTAACCGCAACAAGTCTTTCATTGGTTGGTTTGAAAGCCAGACTATCACCACCAAGATCAATTGAAACCCGGCCGAACAGAGCAGTATACTCATCAAGATGTATTTTTTTCAATTCGTCGTACGACACACCTTCTGTCTTATCGAGTATGTTTTTACATGTCAATGTCGGATCGATCGACCGGTCAAAATCAAGGATATTCATGTTATAGTCTGATGCGGAGGTTATCCTGATGATGACTTCCTGCGCGCCCGAAATACAGATGATACTATCTTTTGCCTCGGAAAAGCCCCCTTTTGTATTAAACCTCATCTCGCCGGCAAACTTCATATGCTCCCCGCCCGGTCCGGAAAGGGGATCATCATGGTCAACTATCTGTCCGGCCAGGATCAATGCGTTATTGCCGGAGGCTTTTATTACCGCATCCTTCTCCCTCTGAAGAACAAAAGAAGCATTAATACTTCCTTTATCCAATGCCGCGATACGGATAACGATGATATTATCAGGAGATGAAACAAAAACCTCTTCCATGAAATTATCTCCGTCAACAGAGAATGAAGATGATGCGATACCGGTTTCCAGATCAAGCTCCCGCCTGTAGTCAGAGGGTTCTTCATTCCATTTGTAATTAATAATCAGATCGCCGAGAGGCTGGTATGATCTTATCCGCGGAGGGGTTCCAAGCAGGTGCTTTTCCGCAATAGCTGAAGCTTCCTTATAGCGGTTCTCAAAGATAGCGGTCTGCAGTCTGTTCAGATTTGCCAGGGCAGCAGGATTATTATTGTTCAATTTACTGCCTGCCCATATGCTCTCCTCATTCAATTGCAGCCGTTCGTTTACAGGATCACCGAAAACCATTGCGCCCAGGCGTCCGTTACCGACAGGTAATGCTTCCTCCCATACAGCCGCTGGCTGTCTGTACCACAGTTTTAATGAAATATCCTTATCACGCCTGGTTTCAGTACAACAGTTAAACATGAACAGGACCGCAATAAAACCGGGCACAAGTGCTTCTTTGAAATTTACCCACTTAACTTCCGG